>WRMB01000020.1 GCA_009777345.1 Micrococcales bacterium
GCGGTCCGGGGGTTCCCTCGCCAGCCCGAGGGTAAAACCATGGAGCGGGGGGGGAACCCCTCGAACCGGGCTCGTCGACCAGCCTGTCGTCAGGGTTCGCCGGGGCGGACTCGACAGCCTCGACCACGTGCGGTGCGTGCTGCGCGATCTCGTCACGGTGCTCCAGGACGTAGCGGCGGAGCACGAAGTAGGCGGCGCCGACGTTCACACCGTTGCCCAGCTGCCGGTAGGTGGCGGCGTCCGGCTGGTCGGTCAGCGTGCCGTCGGGCCGTTGGTGCCTGAACTCGAACCAGTCGGGCAGGCCCTGCAGGCGCGCGGCCTCGCGCGGGGTGATGCGACGGCCGCGGGGGCCGATGATCGAGGTCTGCGTGATGGCCACGAGCGCTGGCAGGTAGGTCGGGCGCTTGGCCCGGATACCGGAGGGCCGGAAGTGCATCACCGTGTCCCACAACGAACCAGGTTCCTGCGCCTGCCACTCGAGCTTGCGCCGCGACGGCGCCAGCCCGGCGAGACCGTCGTGGCGGGCCTTCCAGTCGTCGACGACCGCCCGGTGCTGCTCGTAGAAGCGGGCGTTCTTGCGCAGGAAGGCGGCCTTCCACGTCGGGACGGGCACCGGCGACTGCTCGATCAGCTGCTCGGCCTGGCCCAGCGTACGGAAGTCGTCAGCCCAGACCGGAAACCCGGGCAGCCGTCCGCCGTCGAGCCGGTCGACGATCTTGTCGAGCAGGTCGTCCCACAGGTCGATGACGGCCCGGTCGGACTCCGGCAGGACGTACCGCTCCAGGTGCTCGATCTCGTCGTCGGCCTGCAGCAGGTGTGCGTCCAGCGACCATTCGGCCGGGTCCCAGCCGTAGACCGGCCGGGGTACGACGACGGGCGCGTCGTGACGACCGTCGTCGCCGCTCCGGCCGACCCTGTGCGCCAGGACGAACACCCGCTCGCGTACCTGCGGCCGACCACCGAGCTCCGGGCCGATCAGGTGCGGGGAGAACACCGCCGGCAGCGACGAGACCCGGTAGCCGGACTCGCGCAGCGTCCGCACGATCGTCGCCCACGTGCCACGGTGGTTGGGCCCGGCCAGGTTGCGCACGTTCTCCAGGAGCAGGACCGCCGGGCTGGTCTCCTCCAGCACGCGGGCGATGTTCCAGAACAGGGTGCCGCGGGTCTCGTCCATACCCCGCTGGAACCCCGACTTGGAGAACGGCTGGCAGGGGAAACCCGCCGCCAGCACGTCGGTAGGCGGTACGAGGACCTGGGGGTCGGTCAGCGGCACGATATCGCCGCTCACCGTCCCCGTCGCGTCGCCGGAACCGCCGCGCCGCGGGCGGAACCAGTTGTAGTCGTACACGGCCGCGGCACTGCGGTCGATCTCCGAGGCGAACCGGCACTCGCCGCCCAGAGCCCCCAGGGCGGCGTGAAAACCGCCGATACCCGCGAAGAGGTCCGAGAACGTGAACGCCACGCCCCGAGGGTAGCGCGGGCGGGCGGAGCACAGCGTCGCACGGCCAGACCGGCATCAGCACCAGGTGCGGAAGGTGTCGTAGTCGTAGAAGTCGAACGCCTGGGCCTCTTCGGCGGGTTCGACCGGGCGCAGCACCTCGTCGGCCACGGGACCGGGGAAGGTCGGCACACCGTCGTTCAGGTCGATGCGGACGGCTCCCAGATCGGCACCGTTACCGTCGATCCGTCCGTCGGCGCACCAGGTGTCGCCCGACTGGGCGGTGAACCCGTGGATCTCGACGGTCTCGTCGGCGATCCGGACCACGACGAACAGACGTCCGGCCACAGGGTCGCTGGGGTTCCCGGCGGCGAAGCGCCACTCCCCGGAGATCTTGTCGGTCGGCGGCGCGGCGGTCTCGGGCGGGCTCTCCTGCGTTGCGGTCGGGGTCGTGGGCGGAGTGGTAGCGGCCTGGTCCGACCCGGTCGTATCAGCACATCCCGCCAGGGCGGCGACGAGGGCGGCGGCGGCGAGCGAGGCGGCGGTACGGGTTCTCACGGTCGTGGATCCTTCGTGGTGGGACTGGCCAGGGGGCAGGTCAGGGGAACCGGCGAACCGGTCCCTCTTGCTACGACGCGCGAGGCGGCCGCGGTGTGACGGCAATCAGCCGGGGTGGCCCTCGAGGTAGTGCTCGCGGACCTGGCGGCGCAGGATCTTGCCGAGCATGGAGCGGGGCAGCTCGTTCAGGGCGACGATCTCCCGGGGCACCTTGTAGGCGGCCAGGCGTTCGCGGCACCAGTCGCGGACCGCCGGGGCGTCCAGCTCGGCGCCGGGACGCAGCAGCACGACGGCCACCACCCGTTCGCCGCCGGTGGGTGCCGGTACGCCGACGACCGCGGCGTCGGCGATATCGGGGTGGCCGCGCAGCACGTTCTCCACCTCGGACGGGGAGACGTTGAACCCGCCGGCGATGATGAGCTCCTTGACCCGGTCGACGATGGTGGTGAACCCGTCGGCGTCGACGGTGACCAGGTCGCCGGTGCGCAGCCAGCCGCCGGGCAGCAGGGTCTTGGCGGTCTCGTCCGGGTTGTTCCAGTAGCCGGAGAAAACCTGGGGGCCCTTGATCAGCAGCTCGCCGCGCTCACCCTGGGCGACCTCGCGGGTCGGGTCGTCGGGGTCCACGACTTTCATGAGGGTCGACGGGAACGGCACCCCGATGGTGCCGGTGCGGCGCGAGGCGGCAAAGGGGTTGCCCAGGCACACCGGGGAGGCCTCGGTCGTCCCGTAGCCCTCGACGAGCAGCCCGCCCGCGGTCGACTCCCACAGCTCCACGACGGAGTCCGGCAGGTTCATGGCCCCGGAGATGCAGAACTTGGCCGTCCGCAGGCTGATACCGCGTTCGGCCGCCCGGGTGGCGGTGCGCTCGTAGATCGGCGGGACGGCGCAGTACACCGTCGGCGGGTGCTTCTTGGCCGCGTCCAGCACCAGATCGACGTCGAAGGCGGGGAACAGCACCAGCCGGGCCTGCTTGAGGATGCCGTAGGTGAGGAACAGCGTCATGCCGAAGGCGTGGAACAACGGCAGGACCACGTAGAAGACCTCTTTGCGGGTGCGCGCGCCGTGCATCCACGCCTCGCCCTGCCGGGCGTTGGCGTACAGGTTGTAGTGGCTGAGCATCGCGCCCTTGGGGGCGCCGGTGGTGCCCGAGGTGTACCCGATGACGGCCAGGTCACCGACACCCGGCCGGGGGTGCGTCGGCGCCAGGGGCCCGTCACCTAGCAGCCGGGCCCAGGTCATGGTGTCGGGCGCCGGAGCGGTGAGCTTGTTCCGCAGGGCCTTGGTCCTGGTCAGCGGCAGCTGCAGAGCCAGGCGCTTGACCAGCGGGAACTCCGTCAGCATATTGACCGCGACGATCTGCTCCAGGGCGATGTCGTCGGGCAGGGCCCGCAGCTTGGGCACCGCGACGTCCCAGCAGATCGCCACCCGGGCAGCGTGGTCCTCGAACATGTGCCGCAGCTCACGCTCGGTGTACAGGGGGTTGTGCTCGACGACGACCGCCCCCAGCCGCAGCACCGCGTAGAAGGCCACGATGTGCTGCGGGCAGTTCGGCAGCACGATGGCCACCCGGTCCCCGGCCTGCACGCCCAGCCGCCGCAGGCCCTCCGCGGCCCGGGCGATCTGGTCGCCGAGCTGGGTGTACGTCGTGGTGGCGCCGAAGAACTCCAGCGCCACCGCGCTGCCCGCCTCCGCCACCGACCGCTCGACCAGAGCGACCAACGACTCGGTCGGGAGCTCGATCTGCGCCGGAACCCCTGGTTGGTAGTGCTTGACCCACGGTGCGTCCACACCGGTGACCCTATGCGCTACGCCCCCGGCCGCGCGTGGGACCCACCGGATGGGCGCAGGTGAACCGGCGCCCTCACACCCGGGAGACTCCCGATACCAGCCCCGAAACGGTAGCGTAGCGAGGCCCGAAACGGGAGCGTAGGGCGCCCCGAAACGGTAGCGTAGCGAGGCCCGAAACGGTAGCGTAGGGCCGTGGCCTACGTCTTGCGCACTGTCGACTCGCTGCTCGACCAGCTCTGTGCCGACCTGCCCGCGCTCGCGATCGAAGGAGCCCGTGGTGTCGGCAAGACGGCGACAGCGAGCCGACGGGCCCGCACGGTCCTTGCGCTGGACGATGAGGACGAGCTGAGCCTGACCAGGGCAAATCCGGCGAGGGTCACGACGCTCCCACGACCGCTCCTGATCGACGAGTGGCAGCTGGCGCCTGCGGTCTGGGACCGTGTCCGGCGGGCGGTCGATGTCGGGGTCGCGCCTGGTGACTACCTGCTTACCGGGTCGGCGACACCCACCCAGGCGCCCCGGCACTCGGGCGCTGGCCGGATCGTCAGCGTGCGGATGCGTCCGATGTCGCTGGCCGAGCGCGGCCTGGTCGCTCCCACCGTCTCGCTGGGCGACCTGCTGTCTGGTACCCGGCCCGATGTGGGGGGTGAGTGTCCGCTCCGGCTCGGTGACTACGCCGAAGAGATCACAGCCTCAGGCTTCCCCGCGCTGCGGGCTGTCGCTGCTCGTTCTCGCCCGGCTGCTATCACCGGGTACGTCGACGAGCTCCTCGACCGTGACCTGGCTGGTCTGGACGTCACCGTGCGCCGCCCGGGGACGCTCCGGCAGTGGCTGCGGGCCTTCGCTGCTGCGACATCGACGGCGACGTCGTACAACACCATCTTGCGAGCAGCGACGCCCGGTGACGACAAGCCGGCCAAGACCACCACGACCACGTACCGCGAGGCGTTGGAACGCATGTGGCTGCTGGACGAGCTCCCGGCGTGGTTGTGGGGCCGTACCTCACTGGGCGACCTGGCTGTGGCACCCAAGCACCACCTCGCTGACCCGGCGCTGGCCGCCCGTATCCTCGGCGTCGGCGCCGGAGCGCTCCTCGACCAGCCGAACCCCGACAACCCGGCCGTTCCGCGCCAGGGCCCCCTGGTCGGCGCCCTGTTCGAGAGCCTGGCGACGTTGTGCGTCCGGGTCTATGCCGCGGCGGTCAGCGCCCAGGTCAGCCATCTGCGCACCCACCGCGGCGACCACGAGGTCGACCTGGTCGTCGAACGCGAGGACGGTCATGTCGTCGCGATCGAGGTCAAGCTGGCACCCACCGTGACCGACGACGACACCAAGCACCTGCGGTGGCTCAAGACCCGGCTGGGCGACGTCGTGCTCGACACCGTCGTCGTCAACACCGGCCTGGGTGCCTACCGCCGCGACGACGGCGTCGCCGTCGTCCCTCTGGCGCTCCTCGGACCCTGAGGGCAGCGGTCAGACGTCTGGGCGTGGTCATTTCGATACTTCTGCCACGGATTCGAGAGTTAAACTCTCGAATCCGTGGCAGAAGTATCGAAATGGTGCGGCTGCGTCTCAACCGAAATCCTGGTGCAGCCCGACTGGCAGTGACCACAGGGCCGAGGCGGGCAGGTCGGCGAGACCCAACAGGGTGAGTATGTGGGCCAGCCGATAAGCTTGAGTTCGTTGGAACGCAGGCCCGAGTTCGTTGGAACGCAGACACAGACTCGCTGGTGAGGACCCGGATCGGCCCGGGTGGTGGTCAGCGCCAGCGGGTGAGGGTGAGGGTGCCCAGGGGTTCGACCTGCCAGCGCAGGTCGGCGGTGCCTGCGGCGATATCGGCGCGGAGCTCGAGCACGTGCGGGCCGCACAGCGGGACGATGCGAGCCTCGAGCACCTGGGGCGCGGTCCAGCCGCCGGTGCCTGCGGTCTGGACCGTGCTGTCGTCGGGCAGCGTCGTGGAGGTGCGTTCCCAGCGGCCGTCGCCCAGCCGGACCAGGACGCCGCCGACCGCGTCCTCGAACACCACGCTGCCGTCGCGGACCACGACGTGACCGCTGGCCGCGACGGTCGGCGCGGCGGGACCGACCGCGCGCAGCTGGTGGCGGTCCCGGTCCGGCGGTGCGGTCGAGGTGACGGTCGGCAGGGCGCGGTCGGCCAAGAACTCGGCCAGACGGTCGTGGGCGCCGTCGGTCGGGTGTGCGTCGGAACCGTCGGCCGGGTGCTCGGCCGACCCGTCGGGTGCGGCGACGACCGGGTTGCCCCGGGTGGTGACGTCGGCCGGCGCCGGGTCGCCCACCCCAGGCAGCAGGTGCTCCCAGACGGCGTCGAGCATGGGCTGGGTGTCGGCGGTCTGGGCGCAGGCGGCGAGCACCAGGTCCTGGTCGGGCAGTACCAGGCAGAGCTGGCCGGCCGTTCCGATACCGCGCCAGCCGTGCTGGGAGCGCCACATCTGGTAGCCGTAGCCCAGGGCGGAGTCCGGGTCGGGTTGTTCCCCGCTGCCGGGGGCGTCGGTGGCGGTGTGCACGGCCATCATGACGTCCACCCAGGCGGCGGGCAGCACCTGCGTCCCGGCGTACTCGCCGCGGCCCAGCAGGGTCTGCCCCAGCCGGGCGACGGCCTGGGTGGTGGTCAGCAGGCCGGACCAGCCCTGGTCGTACGGGCCGACGGTGAGCCAGCCGGGCTGGTCGATGCCCAGCGGGTCGAACAGCCGGGGCCGCAGGTAGTCGTGCAGCGCCTGGCCGGTGACCTGCTGGACCAGGGCGGACAGCATCACCGTGGCCGTGTTGTCGTAGACGAACACGCTGCCCGGGTCGGCCTGCGGCTCGGCGTGCAGGAACGACCCGACGACATCGTCCGGGTCCGGCTGCAGCGCGGCGGTGTGCCCGGTGGTCATGGTCAGCAGGTGCTCGACGGTCACGGCCGCGGCCCGCGGCCCGATATCGGCCACCTCCGGGAAGTACGACGCCACCGGCGCGTCCACCGCCAGCGCCCCGTCGGCCACGGCCAGCCCGACGGCGGCGGCCGTGAACGTCTTGGACACCGAGTACTTCTGCACCTGGTCGCCGGGGAGGTACGGCGCCCAGGTGGCGTCGACGACGACGTGCCCGTGCCGCACCACGGTCAGCGCGAACGGCCGGACGTCACCGGCCTCCCAGGCGTCCACCAGGGCCCGGACCGCCCCGGGATCGACCCCCTGGGCCGGGGCGGAGGATGTCGGCAGCGCGCTCACACCAAGAACGTACTGCGTGCACGGCGCACCCGCAGGCCAAGGATTCCGTAGCCCGACGACACAGTCGACCCGCCTGGTCAGGACCCGTTCGTCGACGGGTCGTAGGTCATCGGGGCTTCCATGACGGCCAGGACGCGTGGGGCGTACCAGTGCCTGTCGCTGACCTGGGAACCTCCAAGTTTTGTCTCGATTTGTTGGAAGTTCGGGGCGACGGTGCAAGCAGACTTGGAAGTTCCGGGCGAACTTCCAAGCAGAACGGGTCAGACTTGGAGGTTCCCTGGTCGCAGAGGTGAGCCGGTGCGTCCTGCCGGGCTGGCGCCGGGCAGGCTTCCGTCGCCTCGGCTGGCTGCTGGCCGGGCAGCCGTCGGCCGTCGGACTGGGCTGGTCGGGGGACGAGCCCGTCCGCGGGCCACGGGCGGGGTGGCTCCGGAAGAACCTCGCCCGTCGATCCGGCGCCGGGAGCGGCCGCCGCCCGATAGTGTGGACGGCGTGGGTCACCGTCGGTACGTCGCTTTCGTCGCGCCGCGCCAGCCCGACCCGGCCGACGACCGTCGCCTGCAGGCCCAGGTGGACGTCGTGCGCCGGTGGTGGTCCGCGCCGTCGCAGACCGAGGTCCTGACGCCCGTGGCCGAGCCCGGGGCGACCACCCGCCAGGCCCTGTCCGCGCTGGCCGACCGGCTGACGCAGGTGCGCGCCGGGGCGACCGTCGCGGTGTACCTCACCGGGCACGGCGACGAAGGAGCGGTGAGCACGGAGTACCGGCTGCGCATCGACGGCGGCAGCTACGACCCGGCGACGCTGCTGGAGGCGATCTGGGACTCTGACGCCGACGACGCCCTGGTGGTGCTCGACTCCTGCTACGCCTACCGCTTCGCCCAGCGGGCCGCCAACCTGTACGGCGACCGGGTGCGCCAGCCCGGCCGTACCCCGCCGCGCATGGTGCTGGTGGTGCCGGGCCTGGCCACGGACCGGCGGGCCGCCCCGCGCTTCGAAGCACTCACCGACCTGCTGGCCGAGGCGCTGCGCCTGGTCAGCCTGGACGACGGGCACGTCGAGCCGTACACGCCGCTGGCCGACGAGCGGTACCTCACCCCGGCCCGGCTGCGCGCCGCCCTGGAGGCCGCCCCCGGCGAGCTGGCCCGCGCCGGGCGGCCTGGGCTGGTCCGCCCCCACGTGCAGGCGTTCGCCGCGGAGTGGGGCGACCCCTGCTCGGCGCTGCCCAACCCGGTGTACGACGCGTCCGCCCCGGTCGTCGACCCGGCCACCCGGGACCTGACGATGAGCGCCCGGACGATCGGCGAGTACTGGTCGGCCAGCCGCCAGACCGTCGCCCCGCCGTCGGTCCGTCCCGGCCACCAGCCGGTCGGCGGGAACGGCGGGAACGGTCTGCCGATCGTCGCCTGCGGGTCGTTCGTCGTCACCGGCAAGGGCACCGGGCTGGACCGGCCGGTGATCGACCCGCAGCAGCTGTTCCTGCCGCGCCCGGACTACCGGCTGAGCCAGGCCACCGGTGCCCCCGCGGGCGACCCGGCCTGGGACCTCACCGCCCGGGCGCCGGTGATGACGCCGGTCGTGCAGTGGTTAGCCGGGGCCTGCACCGAGCCGCTGCTCATCGTCACCGGCGCACGCGGCACCGGTAAGTCGACGCTGCTCGGCCAGGCCGTGACCTTGGCCGACCCGGGGTTCAGCACCCGGTACGCGGCACTGGCGCAGGCGGTGCCCGCCCCGCTGGTGCCCCCGGCCGGGTCGGTGCACGTCGCGGTCGACGCCCGGGGCCGGACCGCCGAACGGGTGGCGGGGCTGATCCTCACGGCGCTCGGCGTCGCCCCGTCCGGCGGCAGCGACGCTGAACTCGAGTCGGTGCACGAACGCCTCGCCCAGGGGCTGCGGACCGTGAGCGCGCAACGGCTGGACGGGGCGCCGGTGTGCGTCGTCGTGGACTCGGTGGACGAGTCCGTCCAGCCGCAGGCGCTGGTCCACGACGTCATCGCTGCCCTGGTGCGCACCCGGCACCCCGACGGTCGTCCCGCTGCCCGGGCCGTCGTCGGCCTGCGCCACGACCGGCTGGACGATACCGACCTGCTCGGGCTGGTCGAGGCTCTGGCCCAAGGTGCCGCCACGCACCGGACGGTCCGGACCGACGACGACGCGGCCGACGAGGTCCGGGCCTGCTGCCTGCGGCTGCTGGCCCGTCCGGGGTCGCCGTACCGGGACCGGCCCGACGAGGCTGCCGTGGTCGCCGACCGGCTGGCGCACGCCGACCAGCCCAGCTTCCTGGACGCCCGGATCGTCGCGGAGTCGCTGTCGGCCGCCGCCACGACGGCACGGGTGGCCGATCTCGGCCTGGACGGTATCGATGCCGGTATCGACCTGGTCGGCGGCGTCCTGCCCCAGGCTCTGCGCCGCGCCCTGGACGAGCAGGCCAAGACCACCGGGCGGCCCGCCGCGACGTACCTGGCGGCGCTGCGCGCCCTGGCCTTCGCCCGGGGTGCGGGCACGCCGTGGGGGGCAGTGTGGCCGACGATCGCCTCCGCCGTCGCCGACGACGATCTGGGCAACGACGTGCTGCGCGAGCTGCTGCGCGGTCCGCTGGCCGTTTTCACCACGACCGCCTCCGAGGACGGTCAGCGGGTGTTCCGCCCGGCCCACGCCACCGTCACCGACCTGCTGCGCACCCACCCCGACGCGCTGGTCGACGGCCTGGTGGCCGAACCGGAAGAGACGGTCGAGGCCCGGATCGCCCGGCGGCTGGGCGCGCTGGCCCGCGCCGACGGCACCCCGGACCCGTACCTGCGCCGTCACCTGGTGGCCCACGCCGCCGCGGGCGGGGTGCTGACCGACGAGATCGTCCCGGTCGGCTTCCTGCCCTGGGAGACCAGCCACGACCTGCGGCGCAGCCTGCGCCTGCCGCTGCCTGACGGTCCGACCACCCGGGCGCTGGCCGCCTGGGCGGCCGTCGAACCGCACCTGGACCAGATCCCGACGCTGGCCCGGCGTCGTCAGGCACTACGTTTCGCGCTACTACGGACCCCCGAGGCCGACGCACCAGGCAGCCCGCTGGGGTGGCGCACCTGGACCGCGCCGCGCAACGTCCTGACGGACACCGCCGGACCGGTCGCCGCGCTGGCGTTCGGGCCGGTGGGCGGGCGGACCCTGCTGGCCGGGGCCAGCGGTCACGAGGTGCGCTGCTGGGACCCGGCCACCGGCCAGGCGGTCGGCGAGCCGCTGCGCGGGCACGACGGCCCCGTGCTGGCCGTGGCCTTCGGGCAGGTCGGCGGGCGGACCCTGCTGGCCACCGGCAGCGCCGACGGCACGGCCCGGATCTGGGACCCGGTGACCGGGGCCGAGCTCGGCGTGCTCTCCGGGCACGCGGGCGCCGTCTGGGCGGTGACGTTCGGCCGGGTCGCGGGCCGCCCCGTGCTGGCCACCGGATCGGCGGACCAGACCGCCCAGCTGTGGGACCTGGCGCTCGACGCGTCTCTGCGGACCTGGCACCAGCCGCTGCCGCACCGCGGGGCGGTCCGGGCGGTGGCGTTCGGCACCGTCGAGCACCAGACCCTGCTGGCCACCGGCTGCGCCGACGGCACCGCCCGGCTGTGGGACCCGGTGACCAGCCAGCGGGTGGACCGGCCGCTGCGGCACGGCAGCCGGGTCCTGGCGGTGGCGTTCGGACCGGTCGGGGCGTCCGGGTCGTCCCCGCTGGCGACCAGCAGCGACGACGGCACGGTCCAGGTGTGGAACCCGTCCAACGGCAACCTGGTGGGCCGGGCCGCCCACGCCGGTCTGGTCGAGGCGATCGCGTTCGGCCAGGTGGCCGGGCGGACCCTGCTGGCGACCGGCGGTTCGGACCGGACGGTGCGGCTGTGGGACGCCGCCGACCTGAGCACCGAGCCGCGGGTGTGGTCCTCGGCCGTCCCGCTGGCCCCGGTCGGCGCGCCGCTGCGCGGCCACGGCCGGGCGGTGCAGGCCCTGACCTTCGGGCAGGTGGACAGGCGGACGGTGCTGGCCACCGGCAGCGACGACTGCACCCTGCGCCTGTGGGACCCGGCCCGCGAGCCGACCAGGTCGACCCCGGACCAGCCGGTCCCGGGTCGCACCACCGGTCCGGCTGAGGGCCTCCAGAGCGGGCCTACCACCGCACCGCCGACCTTCGACGAGATCTGGCGGCAGGCCGAGATCGAGCTGGCCAGCTCTGACGCGCCGGTCGAGGACCTGATCGGGCGGCTGCTCGACGGTATCAGCGGTATCGGCGAGCCCGAGATCGCGACGACCCGACCGCACGGCCTGCCCGCGACGCTGCCCGATACGCCCACCCCGCCGCGCGGCGCCCCCTGGGCCGACGACCCCACGCCGCCGCGCGGCACCCAGGCTGACGCGGGCGCGTTGCCTCTGCCTTCGCGGGTGCGGGTGGCCGACCGCACCCCGCCGCACGGCTCGCCGGAAACCACCCCGGCCCAGGGGCTGCCCCAGCCGGACGCGGACTGCGAACCGAGCCCCGACACCGTGGTGCACACCGTGGCGTTCGGCACGCTGTCCGGCGCGCAGGCGCTCGACGGGATCGGCCCGGTCGTGGGGGCCTCTGGTGGTGCCGACCGCACCGTCCGGCTGTGGGACCCGGCGACCGGTCGACCGGTCGGCGACCGGCTGCGCGGGCACGACGGTCCCGTGGTGGCGGCGGCGTTCGGGCAGGCGGGCGGCCGGACGCTGCTGGCCACCGCCAGCGACGACGGCACGGCCCGCCTGTGGGACCCCGCCAGCGGCGAACCGGTCGGCAGGCCGATGGTCGCGCCGGTGCTCGCCCTGGCGTTCGGCCGGGTGGCGGGGATGGCCCTGCTGGCCACCGGCGGTCCGGACCGCACTGTGCGCCTGTGGGCCCCGGCTACCGGCGAACCGGTCGGCGAACCCTGGACCGGTCACCAGGGCTGGGTCCGCACCGTGGCGTTCGGGCAGGTCGGCGACCAGACGCTGCTGGCCACCGGCAGCTTCGACGGCACGGCCCGACTGTGGGACCCGGCCGGTCGCCCCCTCGCCCAGCTGACCAGCCACGACGGCCCGGTCGAGTCGGTGGCGTTCGGCACGGTCGACGGTGCCCCGGTGCTGGCCACCGGTGCCGACGACGCCACCGCCCGGCTGTGGGACCCGGCCACCGGCGAGCTGGTCGGCGTGCTGACCGGCCACGGCGGCACGGTCCAGTCCGTGGCCTTCGGCACCGTCGCCGGGACGACCGTGCTGGCCACCGCCGCCGACGACCGCACCGTGCGGCTGTGGGACCCGGCCACCGGTCGTCGGGTCGGCGACCCGGTACCCGTCCTGGTCCGCGTCCACGACATCGCTTTCGCCCCCGACGGCCGTCTGGCCCTGGCCACCGCCGCCGGCACCGCGCTGCTCGCACCAGACCTGCTGGTCCCAGCCGCGACGCTATGAGCGGCGCAGGACAGTGGGGACGGTTCCTGCTGTCCTGCGGTGACTGACCACCCGCTGTCCCGGTGCTGGCGCCGTTCGGCGGCCAGGACCGGCTCGCGGTTTTCCACAACCCCGCTCTGTCTCACGCGTGATACATTCATAGAATGGCCAGCGTGAGTGTGCGAGACCTTCGAAACCGCGGTGGTGACGTCCTGGCGCGTGTGCAGCGGGGTGAGTCGCTGACCGTGACTTCCTCCGGCAGGCCCGTCGCCCTGCTCGTACCGCTGCCGACGCCACCGCCCGCCCCCGACGAGCTGGTGGCCCGGTGGCAGAAGCTGCCGCCGATGCGCCTGGACCACCTGCGGGACGATCTCGACGCCGTCCTGGAACCGGGCCTGTGACACGCCCGCCCCGCGGGCTGCTCGACACGTCGGTGGTGGTCGCGCTCGGTGAGATGGATCCGGCCACCCTGCCCGCTGTCTGCGTCGTATCGGCGGTCACGCTGGCCGAGCTCTCCGCCGGGCCGCTGGTCACCGACGATCCACGAGAGAGGGCTGTCCGGCAGGCTCGGCTCCAGCAGACCGAGCAAGACTTCGCCCCGGTGCCGTTCGACGCCGAGTGCGCCCGGGCCTTCGGTCAGGTGTCAGCCGACCTGCGGGCCGCCAGACGCAAGACCACCGCCCGTTCGTACGACGCCATGATCGCCTCGACCGCTATCGCCCACCACATCCCGCTCTTCACTCTCAACCCCGACGATTTCGCCCACATCAGCCGTCTCGACGTCCGGACACCTGGCTGAGGCGCAGCGCAGGCGTTCAGGTGCTCAGGACGGCGGCACCCGCGGCGTTGTAGTTGGGCTCGGAGCCGATGGACGCGACCAGCTGGACGTGGCGCACCGTGCCGTGGGTGTCGGCGACGATGACAGCCCGGGCCAGCAGGCCCTGCAGCGGTCCGTCGATCATGGTGAGGCCGTAGTCGTCGCCGAAGGACGAGCGGAACGCCGATGTGGTCACGACGTTGTCGATGCTCTCGGCGGCGCAGAACCGGCCCAGCGCGAACGGCAGGTCCTGCGATACCGCGACGACCGTGGTGTCGGGCAGCGAGGCGGCCAGCTCGTTGAACCGGCGCACCGAGGCGGCGCACACGCTGGTGTCGATGCTGGGGAAGATGTTGAGCACGATCCGCCGACCGACCAGGCTGGTGGAGGTGACGTCCTTGAGGTTGGCGTCGGTCAGCGTGAAGGCGGGCAGAGGCGTCCCGACGGCGGGCAGGTCGCCAGTGGTCCGGACGGTGATACCGTCGAAAGTGATATTGGCCATGCCTCCATCACAACCCCTGTGCTGGTTCTCGGCAAGACGAGCCTGGTCGGGTACGCCCGGTCGGGGGAGGTAGCGCGCGGCGGGCCGCCGGTGCGGGCCAGGAGTCACCCGGTCTGACGGCTGGTCGGCACCCGGACGGGTGGTAGAAAATCGTGCCTATGGTGCTCCCAGAACAAGATGCACGCCGTCTGCGGCACCGGACGGTCCCCACCGCTACTCCAGACGTCGGACAAGCCGACGCCCGGAGCCTCTCGCGGCGTGGGCCCTCGGGGCCGCGTTGTCGTCGTTCGGCCGCACCTCCAGTGCGACCTCCTCCTCCGCCTCGCCCCACATCCCGCCCAGCACCGTAGCCGACGCACATCTTGTTCTGGGAGCACCATATGAACAGACCTCCGCAGCCGGACCCGTCCCGGCTCGTCCCGTTCGCCGGGCACCCGGGGGTGGTCGGGCTGGTACCGGGGCTGTCAGACCTGGTACCGCTCACCGCGGTCGCGTGGGCCCAGGCGACCGGGGCGGCGCTGTACTTCGCCTATGTCGACCCGCTGCGGTACACCATCGCTGAGCACCCCGACGGCACGGTGCAGCACGCCGATATCGACCCGGACGTGGCCAACGACTGGCGGCAGCGCGCCGCCGACCTGGAGGCCTACCTGCACGGCCTGGTCGACCCGTCAGGGGTGCCGTGGCACTTCCGCTACCTGGCCGGGCGGCCCGACCGGGCGCTGACCCACCTGGCCCGGGCGGTGGACGCGGCGGTCTTCGTCGTGGGCACCGGGACGCCGGGCCTGCGCGCCGGGCTGCGACGGCTGGTCGCCGTCAGCAGCGGTGCCGGGGCGCGGTCCCTGGCCACGCACCTCAGCCACCACCAGCACCGGCCGGTGCTGGTGGTGCCGCTGCGCGTCGTGGACTGGAAGGACCAGATCGAGTGACCGCCCAGCCCGCAGACGAGGTGAGCTGTGGCTCACCAGGCGCCGTCCCCGTCCGGGTGATAGCGCCGTTGCTCGAGCCGGGCGACGTGCGCGTCGGCGTCCGACAGCAGGCCATATCTGATCACAACATCTATGACGCCGATTCTTCTGCCCCCGTACACGTCGCGCATTACGCTGAGGCTCGATACCGTCAACCCGGACAGCTTGCACAGGGACACGACGACGACCGACCCGGGGAGGTGCGCGCCATGTCCGAACCTGGCCCACCTCCGGCGCGCCCGCGGCGGGCCCGCCACCGCCTGCCCGAGGACGTCCTGCGCCTGCAGCAGGCCCTGCTGCCGACCACGGTGCCGCTGCTGCCCCGCGCCGACCTGGCCGCGGCCTACCTGCCCGCGGCCGACCCGGCGAACGTCGGCGGGGACTGGTTCGACGCGGCGTGCCTGCCGGACGGCCGCCTGGTGCTCAGCGTCGGCGAGGTCATCGGCGGCGGTCTGGAGTCCGTGGCCACGATGGGCCAGATCCGGGCGGTGCTGTCGGCCCGGCTGCACGAGGGCGGTTCCCTGCTGGAGTCGCTGCGGACCGTGGAGGCGCTGGCCGCGCGTCACCACGCGGCCTTCGCGACGACGCTGTGCGTGGCCTCCCTCGACCTGTCGACCGGGGTGCTGGCCTATGCCACCCGCGGTCACCCGGCCCCGGTCGTCATCGGCCGCACCGGGGCGCGGCTGCTGCCTGCCACCGGCGACGGTCCGCTGGGCACCCGCACCCGGGACCGCTCGGCCTCGACCCGGCTGAGCACCGACGACCTGGTGCTGATGTTCACCGACGGGATGCTGCGCGGGATGGACGAACGCCCCGCCCGGGCTCTGGAGCGGGTGCGCTCGGCCGCGGGCGCCCTGGGCGCCGACCAGTCCGGTTCGCCCGTGGTGCGGCTGTGCGAGGAGCTCCCGGCCGAGCTGGGCAGCCCCGCGGACGACTCCGTCCTGCTCGGGGTGCAGTTCCGCGCCGCCCCCACCCCGCTGGACCTGGAGTTCCACGCCGACGCCGAACGCCTGGCCGGGGTCCGGGCCGCGGTGGACGACTGGGCCGAGGACATCGGCCTGGCCTCCGACGACCGTCGCCGGGTGCTGCTGGGCGTCTCCGAGCTGGTCGCCAACGCTGTCGAGCATGCCTATGCCGGCCGCCGGCCCGGCCCGGTCCGGGTCCACGCCGAGCTGACCGAGGACGCCTCGGTGCTGGCCACCGTCGCCGACGACGGCCGCTGGCGCGAACCCACCCGCCACCCCGGCGACCGCGGCCGGGGCCTGTCGATGAGCGCCGCCCTGGGCCTGCGCGTCGAGATCGAGGCCCGCGACGACGGCACCCTGGCCACGGTGGAGTCCCCGGCCCGTCGGCCCCTGCGTCTGCTGTCCGGCGAGTCCAGCCCCACCGACGACCCGGGCACCGGTACCCGGCTGACCATCGTGACGTCCGACCGGGTCACCGTGAAGGCCGTCGGCCCGCTGGCGGCCCGGCACCGCGCCGCCCAGCTGGAGGCCGAGGTCCGCCGGGTGGCCCGCAACGGCCTGGTCCCGGTCGACGTCGACCTGCGCGAGGCCACCAGCCTCTCCGGCACCGGGATCGCCGCGATCGAGTCCCTGCTCGGCCCGGACGGCCCCGGCGACGTCCGCATCATCGCCGATACGTCGTCAGCCGTCGGCGATATGCTCGCCCTGGCCGGCACCCCCTTCGCCGCCGAACCGTCCCGCCGCGGCGTCCGCCGCAGCGCCGCCCCCGAGGTCCGCGGCCGTCCCCCGGCTCCCGAGCTGTCCCTGGAGGCCACCCACCCCCGCGGCCTGCCCTACCGCGACCCCACCCACTGACCCCGGCGGTCGGCGCCACCCGGCATATCGGAGGCCCCGACTCTTCGGCGCTCATCCACGGCTCGAGCTGGTGGACGCCGACGCTCACCGTGACCGACAGCGGGGCCGCGCGGGTGGCGAACTGCAGCTGGGCGCGACCGGCGACGGTCCGCTGGGCCAGCGCCACGCTGCCCTGACCGCCGATCATCCCCCAAGCAAGGTGGCAGATGCGCAGCACTCCCTAAATGGTAGTGTTGTGCATATGGAAAGTGTCGTCAGGGTGCGCAGGCTGCCGGTCCAGGTCGCGCAGGCACCGATGCGCACCGTGCGGCCGGTGATGCTGCGCGACGTGTATGCCAACCCGGAGAAGGAGCTGGTCCGGCTGCGGGCCAACGGGCTGGTGGTCCGGATCGCCCACGGGACCTATGTGGCCAAGCCGGACACCGTGGCTCCCGACGAAGCGTGGAAACCCCTGTTCGAAGAGGCGGCGATGGCATACGCCACCGCGGCGTACGGCGACCGGGTCCCGGTCCTGGTCGGCCTGGGTGCCGCCAGGCACTGGCACGCGATTCCACGGGCCGTCGGTGTCACAGTGGTCGCCGTTCCCGAGCAGCACCGTCCGGTCACGTTGGACACCGGGGGCAAGGTCGTGTTCACCGTGCGCCGCACTGGCACGATCGACGCGATGCCGGTGCAGGTCAGCCTGGGCACCATGCTCGTCGCACGGATCGAGCAGACCCTGGTCGACCTCGTACTGCGACCCAGGCTGGGTGACATGCCCCACGAGGCAGAGACCGCGGCGAAGGCGCTCGTCGACAGGGCAGACCACCTTCGGCTGGAGCGGGTCCTCACCACCCTCCCAGCAGCAGCGGCTGCCAGGATGAGAGACTGGCTGGTAAAGACGGGGGAAGAATGACGGACCAACGTCGCGGCCTACGCTGGTCAGCATGGCTAGACCGCAGATCTGCCGCAGCCCACATCACTGATCTGCCGCAGGTTAGATCATCGATCTGCCGCTGCTCAGATCACCGATCTGCCGCTGTGATGGATCAGGGTCCGAGGAGGGCGAGGGGGACGATGGCGACGCCGTCGGGTCGGCGGTAGGCCTGTTCTCCGGTGGTGATGACGACTTTGTCGACCAGACGGTCACCGAGCTGGTCACCGAGCCAGTGGAGGTGGCGTACGGCGTGGCCCGAGACGGTCCCGGCGAGCTTGACCTCGATGGCTACGACCTGCTGGTCGTCGCCCTCGACGACCAGGTCGATCTCACGGTCGCTCTCCGTCGTGCGAAGGTGTCCGGTCTCAGCGTCGGCGGCGTCGGCGTAGACGCGCACGCTCTGGGTGACCAGCGACTCGAACAGTGCACCGAGCCAGGTGCCGGTCGCCCTGGCGATGCGGGTGCCGTCTCCGCGCAGCAGGCCCGTCTTGCCCACCCTGACCAGGCGAGCAGCCAGAGCAGGGTCGACGAGGTGGTGCTTGGGCGTCTTCGTCAGACGTTTGAGCGGGCTGAACACCGGGACCCAGGCTTCGACCGGGTCGAGGACGAACAGGCGAGTCAGGTGCTCTCGGTAGGAGTCGACGGTGTTTCGCGACGCTTTCTCGTCCTCGCCAGCGGTCGCTGCGTCCAGAACCCTGGAGTACGACGCGTCGGTCGCGGTCGCGGCGGCGTACGCGGCCAACCACGCCCGCAGTGCCCGGGGTCTGCGTACGGTCACGCCGCTGTCTGCCAGCTCACGGGTGACGATACGTGCGACGTAGCTGTCGAGCTGGGCCTGGCGTGCGTGCTCGGGCAGGTCTCGGATGCCGGGGAACCCCGAGGCGAGGATCTCGTCGGTATACCCAGCCAGGGTGACCGGTGACCGTCCCTGGATCTTCTCCGCGGTGCCAGCCAGCAGCTCGCGTAACGAGACGGTCGGCTCGCACAGCCCCCGCTCGTAGACCGACAGCGGGCGCATCTTCAGGCTCACGATCCGCCCCGCGCCCGAGTGAGTCCGGACCCCCGGTGCCACACCGGCTGACCCAGCGAGCAGGAACCTGCCGCCTGTCGCGTCGGCATCGACGGCCCGCTTGACCGCGTCCCACACGGACGGCACGAGCTGCCACTCGTCGACCAGTACTGGAGGCGGCTCGTCGACTACGCGCTCGACATCGGCCGCGACGGTCTCCCGCGGCAGGTCGCGGCTCAGGTCGAGGACGGTCGTCGCGCGCTGAGTTCCGGTCGCAGTCTTGCCGACACCTTTGGCGCCTTCCAGGGCGATGGCTGCCAGGTGCGGGAACAGTTCGTCAAGGGTTTGGTCGACGACTCGACGCTGGTACGACATGACTCCATCCTAGCAGGTCAACGTCGCGTACTGGGCAACTCAACGCCTATGTACTGGGCAACTCAACGCCTGTGAGTTGGGCAACTCAACGCCTGCGAGTTGGGCAACTCACCAGGAGGACGACGAAGTCGGCATCGGCGTGGACCTCGTGTCCCGCGATGGTGCCAGGACAGCCGCGCAACAGTAAGGATGAGATGACGTGCGACCGTCACCGATGGCGACCAGGTCCGCGGCGGGACATCGGGTCAGGTGGTACGACCGGTGACGGGGCCGACGTTGGCGGTGGTGGCGACGGGTGGGGCACAGCCTCGCGCCGGGCGTGCTTCACGGCGTACAGGGCTTCGTCGGCGGCGCTGAGCAGCTCTTCGGCGCTCATCCACGGCTCGAGCTGGTGGACGCCGACGCTGACCGTGACCGACAGCGAGGCCGCGCGGGTGGCGAACTGCAGCTGGGCGCAGCGGGCCGCGGTGCGGGCGGCGGCGCGGCGGGCGGCGTCGAGGTCCATCCCGGGCAGCACGGCGGCGAACTCGTCACCGCCCATCCGGACCAGCTCGGCCCCGGCGGGCAGGCAGGCGTTGGCCTCTTCGGCGATCCCGACGATCACTCGGTCGCCCACAGCGTGCCCGTGGGCGTCGTTGACGTGCTTGAAGCGGTCGACGTCGAGCATCACGACCGACAGCGGGAAGCGGCCCCGGGCCTGCTCGACCAGCGCGGGCAGGCGGGACTCCAGGTAGCGGCGGTTGCGCACCCCGGTCATGGCGTCCCGGGAGGCCACGTCCTGCAGGTGCTCGCGGACCGTGGCCAGCTCGGTGATGTCCCGGGCGGCCACCACGACCGTCGGGGCTCGTCCGGGCTGGTCCAGCCGGTCGGCCAGCAGCTCGACCACCCGGCCGGTGGCGGTGCGCACCTGCCGGGCGGTGCCGGGTTCGGGCACGGAACCGAGCCGGGCGTCGGCGAACGTCGTCCAGGTGCTCATCGTGGGGGACAGCATGGCCCGGGCCGCGGCGTTGGACACCAGGATCCGGCCGGACTCGTCCAGCACGACCACACCGTCCTCGACCTCGGCGAGCAGGCGGGACACGGTGATCGGCAGCTGGACCAGCCCGGGTCGGCGCAGCGTCACCACCGGCCAGGTGCCTAGGGCCAGGCCGAGCAGCGCGGCGGTCAGGGTGGCCAGGGCCTGCGGCCGACCGCAGGCGAGGAAGAAGGTCCAGGAGACGGCCGCGGGCGCCATCAGGGCGAGCGCCCGCAGCACCAGCGGTCGCTGGCCCGGGACCGTCGAGGCGGCGACGCTGAGCAGGGTCACCACGACCGCCACCATGACCATCGACGACGCGATCGCATGCGTCCACAGCACCGGCCCCCAGACCGCGCGGGACCCATCGGCCTCCAGCACCAGCCAGCGCGTCGCGGGGACGGCCAGCAGCAGCGCCGTCGCCGCAGGCGGCGCCGAGCACAGGAGAACCAGCGACCGGCTCAGCAGGTAGGAGCGGTAGGTGACCAGCAGCGTCAGCCACACCACTGCCGCGACGAAGGTCCCCGCGCCGGCCAGCTGGACCACGGCCACCAGCGCGACCGGGCCGGGGCCGACGAAAGCGGCGACCCCCGAGGCCAGCGCCCAGGTCGCACCGGAGCCGACGGCGGTCGCCACCGGGACGGCCAGCACCCTGGGCAGCCGGGCGTAGGCCAGGCACAGGAGCGCCAGCGTCGTGCTCCCCGCACCGATGGCGAGCAACCCGAACAGGATGCGCAGGACGTTCATCGCTCGGCCCCCGTCTGCACCGGTCCGGTCCGTGCCGTCCGCACCCGGACCCGGTTGCGCCCGGCAGTCTTGGCCGCGTACAGGGCGCCGTCCGCGGCGGTGACGAACGTATCGGCGTCCATCTGCGGCTCGAGCTGGGCGATACCGATGCTCAGCGTCATGCGGGGCACGTCCGGTCCGAGGCACAGCCGTCCGACGCCGATCCGCCACAGCTGGCCGCGCAGCTCGGCGGCGTCGGCGTCGGTACCGACCAGCGCGACGAGGAACTCGTCGCCGCCGACCCGGACCACCAGGTCGTCGTCGGCCGACTCGGACAGCACCTGGGCCACGCCGACGATCCCCCGGTCGCCGATGGAGTGGCCGAACCGGTCGTTGAGCTCTTTGAGGTGGTCCAGGTCGATCATGGCGATGCTCAGCGGCCGTCCGGTGCGGTGGGCGTCGGCGACCAGCGCCCCGAGGTGACGGTTCAGGTTGCGCCGGTTGAGCAGCCCGGTCAGGGCGTCCCGGGCGGCCTGCTCGACCAGCTCGGACCGCAGCCGGTCCAGCTCGGTGATGTCCCGGGCGGACAGGATCCGGGCCACGGCGATGCCGTTCTCGTACACCGTCGTGGTGCGCACCCGCAGCACCGCACCCCCCAGGGTGAGGGTGCGCTCGCCGTCCCCGGCCAGCACCGGGATCAGCACCGGGTCCAGCGTGGACGGGTCATCGGCGGAGAGCAGCCGGGCACCCGTCCGGTTGAGGTAGATGACGGTGCCGTCCAGGCCGATGACGGCCAGGGCGTCGGACACGATGTCCAGCACCGACGGGGTGGCCGCGGGCAGCGGCGGCCGTTCGGGGCCGACCCAGCGGGCCAGGGGCACCGACAGCGCGAACAGGGCGATCGGCACCCAGCCGAACCAGGACCGTCGGTCCGGCAGCAGCAGGGACGTCGCCACGGTCAGCGCCACGAGCGTGGCGATCCCGTGCCGGACGATATCGGTGCGCAGCGGTCCGACCGCCAGCGCGGCGGCACCGATCTCCAGCAGCGCCGCGCAGGCGACCGCCGTCAGCAGCCAGACCACGGTGACCTGCAGCAGCCCTCCGGCGTACCAGGTCGCGTCGTCGTCGACCACCCAGGAATGAGCGCCGGGCAGCAGCCCGACCAGGGCCGTGACACCGGGCACCACGGCGAAGACCAGGGCCGTCGTCGGGCGTACCCAGCCGGACAGCCCGGCCTGGAGCAGCGCGGTCGCGGCCACGACGCCCGCGATCAGGGTGGCCGGGAGCAGGACCAGCGGCGCGCCCCACCACCATCCGGTGACCTGGACGACGACGGCCAGGAGCGTCCACAGGGCCACACCCCACAGGGCCACACCCCCGTGCAGGGCGCGCGACGCCCAGGGCGCGTCGCGTCGTCGTCGCCGCTGCCGGGCCGCCTGGACGCCGGTGATGACGACGGTGACAGCTCCTGCCCCGACCAGTGCCCAGGTCGTCCCCGGCATGCTGCTCCTCGGACCGCTGTCCTTCGTCTGTCGACACCTGCTTGGTGTCTCCTTGGCCCATCGGCCTGTCGGGGGACGCACTGAGAAGGAGGGCGAGGGCGATACGTGCGGTCGCGGTCAGCACCGCGTGGCTGGTGGTCGGGGCGGCAGGAAAAAGTTGGTGTCAGGCGCCCAGATCAGGCTCGGACGTGGGCTTCGCGGTCGGACCGGCAGGCTTCGCGGGGCCGGAGGCGGCTGCGTCCTGGTCCGTCTCGGCGTCCGGGTCGGTCTTGGCCCGGCGGGTCACCTTCTTCGTCGCGTCCTTGGCCTTGTCGGAGATCTCCTCGATCTTCTCGGAGATCTCCTCGCGGGCCTCGGCGATCTTCTCGGAGACCTCTTCACGGGCCTCGGCCAGCTTCTCCCCGGCCTTGCGGGTCGCCTCGCGGCTCTTGGCCACCGCGCTGCCCGCCGCCTCGCCGACGGCGTCCGCCGCCTCGCCCACCTTGTCCTCCAGACCGGTCCTGGCCGGGGCCTCGGTCGGTTCCCAGGGCTCGGCCCACGGGTCGACCGTGGTGCGCGAGCGTGCCCAGGCCGCGGCGGCGGCGATGCCACCGGCGGTCAGCGCGGCGGCCAGGAACACCTTGCGCGCGGTGTGCGACTTGCGCTGCGCCGCCTGGGCGGCCAGCCGGGCGGCTTCGTCCTCGGCGGCCTGGGCCTTGTCCGCGGCGGCGTGGACGGCCGCGACCAGCTTGGGCAGCAGCTCGTCGACGATCTTCTCGTGCGCCGTGTCCACCACCGGGGCGGCCTTCCCGGCGGCCTTCTCGACCTGCGGCGCCGCGGCCTTGAGGCCCTCGGTGTACAGGTGCTCCAGGCGCGGGGTCAGCCACTCCACGAACGCCTCGACGCGTGGGGTGGTCCACTCGTAGGCGTTGACCGCGGCCCCCTGGGTCCTGGTGGCCGCCACCCGGGCACCGGCCGCCAGCTCCTTGAGCTGGTCGCGATCGACGTCGAGCTTCTTCGCCAGCGGGCCGATTCCCATGTCCACTCCCAGGTCGCGTGAGTCCGTAACCTCAACTCTGCCATCCTTCCAGGCTCGTTGCAGGCATCTTGCCCCTTTGGCGGGTCCGCCGGAAGCGAACACCGCCGCACTGACGCTGGGCCGCGGTCGGCCTCCTCGCTGCGTTCGTCACTCCCCGGCGCTCCTCCGCACAGCTGCTGCGCGGAGCCTCTCGTGCCGTGGACCCACCCTCGATCGGCTCGGCTGGGCGAGCGGGCTCCCTCCTCTTCTCGCCTCGATCGGGTG
Source organism: Micrococcales bacterium (assembly GCA_009777345.1). Classification (GTDB taxonomy): domain Bacteria; phylum Actinomycetota; class Actinomycetes; order Actinomycetales; family Cellulomonadaceae; genus Cellulomonas. The sequence goes on from WRMB01000020.1 coordinate 23,349, forward strand.
TGCAAGACTGGCGGCATGTTCGCAACTCTCCACACGTCCGTCGGCGATGTCCGCGTCGAGCTGTTCCCGAACCACGCCCCGACCACGGTCGCCAACTTCACCGGGCTGGCCGCCGGGACCAAGCCCTGGCAGGACCCCGCCACCGGGGCCGAGCGCACCGACTCGCTGTACGCCGGGACGCTGTTCCACCGGGTGATCGCCGGGTTCATGATCCAGGGCGGCGACCCGCTGGGCACCGGCCGCGGCGGCCCCGGGTACACCTTCGACGACGAGATCCACCCCGAGCTGGCGTTCACCCGGCCCTACCTGCTGGCCATGGCCAACTCCGGCCAGCGCCCCGACGCCAGCGGACGGCCCCGCGGCACCAACGGCTCGCAGTTCTTCGTCACCGTCGGGGCGACGCCCTGGCTGAACGGTAAGCACACGATCTTCGGCGAGGTCGCCGACGACGCCTCCCGCGCCGTCGTGGACGCTATCGCCACCACTCCCACCGGGGCGCAGGACCGTCCGCTGACCGACGTGGTCGTCGCGTCGGTCAGCCTCGAGCCGTGACCTGAGGCACGGCGTGTCCGACCAGCCCTGGGGAACCCCCTCCGACCGTCCCGACGGTGTCTCCGACGGGGCGCCCGTCCCGGCTGACGCCGTCCCCGTCTGCCCGCGCCACCGGGACCGGGCGTCCTACGTGCGCTGCCAGCGCTGCGGACGGCCGGTGTGCCCGCAGTGCCAGCGACCGGCCCCCGTCGGCATCCAGTGCGTGGACTGCGTGAACGTCGGGACCCGGGCGGCGGCACCGCGGGCGACCTTCGGCGAGGGCCGGGTCTCGGACCGGCCGGTGGTGACGCTGACCCTCATCGGTCTGTGCGTAGTCGCCTTCGTGGCCCAGATGGCAGTGCCGGGTTTCACCCACGACCTGCAGTTCGTGCCGCGGGACAGCGCCGACGAACCCTGGCGCTTCCTCAGTGCGGCCTTCCTGCACTCGACGGAATTCCTGCTGCACATCGTGTTCAACATGCTCGCGCTGTGGATGGTCGGTCCGTTCCTGGAGGCCAGCCTCGGACGGGCCCGCTTCGTCACCCTCTACCTGCTGTCGGCGCTCGGTGGGTCGGTCGGGATGCTCGTAGCGGCCAAGGTGACGTCTCCTGTCCTGCCTACCCTCCCCGTGCTCGCTCACACGCTGTGGTACGTCGAGGTCGTCGGCGCCTCTGGCGCGGTGTTCGGCCTGTTCGGCGCGGTGCTGGTGGTACTGCGGCGTACCGGGCGCAGCGCCCAGGGCATCGTCGGGGTGCTCGTCATCAACGGGGTGCTCGGGTTCGTCGTCCCGCATATCGCCTGGCAGGCGCACCTGGGCGGACTGGTGGTCGGGGCAGCGCTCGGCGCCGCCTACGCCTACGCCCCCCGGGCCCGGCGCCGCGAGGTCTCGTTGGCTGCCAGCCTCGCGGTGGCGCTGGCCCTGGTCCTGGTGGCGGTCGGCATCTACCAGTCTGTCGGTCTGCTGTGACCAGCCCGCACCAGAGCTAGGCTCGGGCCTGGCTGCGGGCCTGGTGGGTGGCCAGGTCGGCCTGGCGCACCGGGACCGGGAGCCGGCTGCTCGGTTCCACCAGGCCTAGGGTCACCGTGACCGCGGTGTCCAGGTCGATCCAGTTGCCGCACGAGACGAACACAGGTTTGACGCCCTGGCGGGTGCGCAGCACCGCCCCCAGCACCTCGGGCGGGCCGGCCGCGACGATCGGGGTCCACGCCCCCACGCGGTCGTCCGGCACCTGGTAGTCGGTCCCGTCGACCCGGTGGTACGTCTTGGCCACCCCCAGCGTCGGACGGCCCAGGGCGAACGACGCCTGGGTGGCGATCCCCATCCGCCGCGGGTGCAGGTACCCGTTCCCGTCGAACATGAACAGGTCCGGGGCGACGTCCAGCCGGGCCACGGCCGCCTCGACCAGCGGCAGCTCGCGGAACCCCAGAAAACCGGGCCGGTACGGCACCGTCGGACGTCCCTGCGCCCGCACCGAACGGACCACCTGACGGGTGGCGCCGTCCACGACGACCACGCAGCACACCGCCTGCTCGACCCCCTCGGAGTCGGTCCAGTACGCCGTGTCCACCCCTGCGACCAGCCCCAGGGCGTCGGTATCGACCCGGTTGACCAGGCTGATCCCGTGCGCCAGACGCGTCTGCTCGTCAGCCAGTCGTTCGAACAGCTCCACCCCGCCACTGTGGCACGCCCCGGCCCGGGTCCGCGCCCCTTTTCCCGCGCGCCGGAGGTCGGAGAGCCCGGCCCTGTGGGCGAATCACACCGGTGTAGCTATCCACAGGGTTACCCACCGCTGGGGACTACCGCCAAAGGGCAGGACAGTGGGGACAGGTTCCTACTGTCGTCCTGCCCCATGTGAGGCGCCTACGTCTGGGCTGGTGGACGGTTTCGCTGGTCTCGTGGGCGAATCACACTGGTGTAGCTGTCCACAGGGTTGCCCACCGCTGGGGACTACCGCCAGCGGGTGGTCATGACGAAGCCGGTCATCATCATCACGAAGCCCACGGCGATGTTCCAGTTGCCGATGCCGGGGATCGGGAAGCCGGTGGTCGACGACGGTGCCCCCAGGTAGGTGACGACGACCCAGAGCAGGCCAGCCACCATGAGGGTGACCATGAGAGCCTTGTACCACGTGGGACTGGGCGCCTGGGCGCTGGAGGTCGGAGGTGGGGTGTATGCGGGCTTCTTGCGGGGTGTCGACTTGGGCACGCTCGCCTGCTCCTGTCTCCTGGCATCCGGGTGCCGATCAGGGTTGTGCAGGCACCGATGACCTAGCGTAGTGCCGGAACCACCCTGCAGAAGAGACCAAGGAGAGAAACGTGCGCGTCCCGGTCCCGCTCGGCTCGGCCGCGGTAGGGGCCGTGGCCTGCCTGGCGGGGCTGCTGTTCGTGGTCAGCGCCAGCGACGCGCCCGCCGGTCGGCGTCCGCAGGACATGGTCGAGTTCGTCGTCACCAAGGCCGAGCAGGTCGAACAGCAGGCCGCGGCGGTCGACGCGCTGCGGTCCGAGGTCGACGCGCTCACCGCCGCGGTCGCCGACCTGCCCGGCCCGGCGTCCCCCGCGGTGCAGGTGGCGGCCGGTTCGGTCGCGGTGACCGGACCGGGGCTGGTCGTCACCCTCGACGACGCCCCCGCGACGGCCGCCCGTGACGACCTCGACCCGGACGTGCTCGTCGTGCACCAGCAGGACCTCCAGGCCGTCGTCAACGCGCTGTGGGCGGGCGGGGCCGAGGCGGTCGCCGTGCAGGACCAGCGGATCGTCGCGACCACCTCGGTGCAGTGCGTCGGCAACGTGCTGCGGCTCGGCGGCCGGGTGTACTCCCCGCCGTACACGGTGGCAGGCATCGGCGACCCCGCGGCGCTGCGGGCCGCCCTGGACGACTCGCCCGCGGTGCGTGCCTACCAGACCGACGCCCAGGCGGTCGGCCTCGGCTGGTCGGTCCGCACCGACGACGCGCTGGTGCTGCCCGCCTACTCCGGCGCGACCGGCCTGGTCCACGCGCAGGCTCCCCCTGGCACGGACGTGCTGGGTATCGTCGGAGAGGGACCGTGACCACCGAACGTACCGTGACCACCGAACGGGCCACGACCGTCCCCTGGCTGGACACCGAGGAGGCCGTGAACATGGTCACAGCGCCGGCCCGGCACGCCAACCCCCGCCGTACCGCTGACCAGACGGCCTATGCGGTGGTCGGCCTGCTGGGCGAGCTGCTCATCACCCTGGGGCTGGCGCTGCTGGCCTTCCTGGTCTGGCAGCTGTGGTGGACCGACGTCGAGGGCAACCGCGCCCAGGCCCGGATCGTCGAAGAGCTGTACGGCGACGCCCCGGTCCCGCCGCCGGTCCCCGCGGTGCCCGGCGAGGGCGACCCGCCGGTCCTGCCCGAACCGGCCCACGCGGAGAGGTTCGCGGTCATCCAGGTGCCCCGCTGGGCCGGGGAACCGCCCCGGCCGATCAGCCAGGGCACCGACCGGCCCACGGTGCTCGACCCGCTCGGCATCGGCCACTACGAGGGCACGGCCATGCCCGGGGACGTGGGGAACTTCGCCCTCGCCGGGCACCGCACCACCTACGGCAAGCCGTTCAACCGGGTCGCCGAGCTGCAGACCGGCGACGCGCTGGTGGTCTGGACGCCGGAGACGTGGTACGTCTACCGGGTCACCTCGACGCAGATCGTGACGCCGACCCAGACCGAGGTGGTCGCCCCGGTGCCCGGCCAGCCCGGTGCCGCCCCGACGCAGCGGCTGATCACCCTGACCACCTGCCACCCGATGTTCTCGGCGCGGCAGCGCTATATCGTGCACGGTGAGCTGGACTACTGGGCACCGACGTCGTCGGGTACCCCGCAAGAGCTGTTGGACGCGGAAGGACGGTAACGATGTACGGCTGGATCTGGCGGCACCTGCCCGGCCCCGTGCCGGTGCGGGTGATCATCGCCCTGGTGCTGGTCGCCGCGCTGCTCGCCGCGTGCTTCCTGTGGGTCTTCCCGGCGGTCTCGCCGCTGATGCCGTTCAACGACACTACCGTCGGAGACTGAACAGGAGTGACAGACCGGTGACGATTGACGTCCTCGTGGTGGACAACTACGACTCGTTCGTCTACACGATCGTCGGGTACCTGCGCCAGCTCGGCGCGAGCGTGGACGTGGTCCGCAACGACGCGCTGGGCGATGTCGAGGCGGCAGTCCGCCGGGCGGACGGGGTGCTGGTCTCGCCCGGCCCGGGTGCCCCGTCCGAGGCCGGGGCGAGCGGGCAGGTGGTCCGCGCCTGCGCCGCCGCCGGTGTCCCGCTGCTCGGGGTCTGCCTGGGTCACCAGGTGCTCGGAGAGGTGTTCGGCGGCAGCGTGACGCACGCCCCCGAGCTGATGCACGGCAAGACCAGCCCGATCACCCACGACGGTACCGGGGTGCTCGCCGGGCTGCCGTCGCCGTTCACCGCCACCCGGTACCACTCGCTGGCCGTGGTGGCCGGTTCGGTGCCCGCCGCGCTGCGGGTCACCGCCTGGGCGCACGGCACCGTCATGGGCCTGGCGCACCGCACCCTGCCGCTGCACGGGGTGCAGTTCCACCCCGAGTCGGTGCTGACGCAGGGCGGTCACCGCATCCTGGCGAACTGGCTCGCGCTGTGCGGCGACGACCAGGCCGTCACCCGGGCGGCCGGTCTGCGACCGCTGGTCCCGGCCTGACCGGCGCCGACCAGGAGCCGACGCCGGTCTGTGGATCAGGGCTCAGCCTGGTCCGTCACCCGGGTCCTGCTTGCCCGTGGAGACGGTGATGGTGAAGGTCTGACCGACCGGGACCCGCTGCCCCGAAGCCGGTGTCACCGAGATCACCTGACCAGCCGGGACGCTCTCCGACGGCAGGTCGCGCCGGGTCATCGTCCCGGTGAACCCGGCGTCCTGGAGCCGGGCCACGACCGCGTCGTAGGACCCGGTCAGGCCCGACGGCACCGCCAGGTCCGTCGGGGTCGCCTCGATCGCGATGACCAGGGTCACCCGGCTGCGCTGGTCGACCACCGTACCGGCGGTCGGGTTCGTCGAGACGACCGTGCCCGCCGCCTGGGTGCTCTCCTGGGTGGTGACCGTGGAGTTGAGGTTGAGGTCGTTGAGCGCCGCCTCGGCCTCCTCCTGGGACTGGCCCTTCAGGTCGGGGATCTTGACCCGCCCGGTGGAGACGAACAGCGTGACCTTGGTGCCCTCGTCGACCTTCGTACCCTCCGCCGGGTCGGTCTTGACGACCCTGTCCTTGGCGAACCTGCCGTCGTCGACCGTCGTCGTGCTCCGCTCGACCTCGAGACCGACCGCCTCCAGCTCACTGATCGCCTCGCCGACGGTCTTGCCGCTGACGTCGGGCACCTCGATACCGCTGCCCGGGGCCGCCGGTCCGGTGGAGACCTTGTAGGAGACCTTCTTACCCTTCTCCAGCTTGGCACCCTCCGTGGGTTCCTGGGAGATGACGTTTTCCACTGGGACCGTGTCGTGGGCAACCTCCTGCGGGTCTGGTTCGAACCCGGCCTCCCTGATCTTTGACGCAGCCTCGTCGGCGGGCAGGCCGACGACCCCCGGGACGGTGCCCATCTCCTTGTCACCGCCACCTTGGGTCAGCAGGAACACGGCCAGCGCCACGGCGACCACGCCCAGGGCGACCAGTGCCCAGATCCACCAACGACGCTGAGGCTCTTCCTCCTCCGCCGCCGCCTCGGGCTCGGGCATGATCCCGGTGGCCTGCCACGGCGAGGCACCGGGCCGGGCGGGCGCCGACGACACCTCGCGGGCCAGGTCCGGGCGCATCGGGTCCATCACGGTGGTCGCCGCCTGGGCCGGGGCCATCATGGCCGTCGCGGCGGCTGCCCCGACCGGCGGGGCTGATACCCGGCCGCCGCGCATCAGCGCCTCCAGGTCGGCCCGGAACTCCGCGGCCGTCTGGTAGCGGGTCTCCCGCCCCTTGGCCAGCGACTTGTGCACGATCCGGTCCAGCGTGTCCCCCAGGGCGGGGCTCAGGGTGGGGTTGAGCGTCGACGGGCGCGGCGGTTCCTCACGGACGTGCTGGTAGGCGACCGCGACCATGGAGTCGGCGACGAACGGCGGGCGACCGGTCAGCAGCTCGAACAGCAGGCAGCCGGTGGAGTACAGGTCGGACCGGGCGTCTACCTGCTCCCCGCGGGCCTGCTCCGGCGACAGGTACTGGGCGGTGCCGACCACCGCCGACGCCTGGGTCACGGTGGCCTGCGAGTCGGCCACGGCCCGGGCGATGCCGAAGTCCATCACCTTGACCTGGCCGGTCGTGGTGAGCATGACGTTGGCCGGTTTGATGTCCCGGTGCACGATCCCGGCCCGGTGCGAGTACTCCAGCGCCGACAGCACCCCGCCGACGATGTCGATCGCCTCGTCCGGCGGCAGCGGGCGGCCGTCGCGCAGCACCTCGCGCACGGTGTGCCCCTCGACGTACTCCATGACGATGTACGGCATGTGCGCGGTCCCGCCGCCCGGTTCGACGACCTGTTCCTCGCCGGTGTCGTAGACCGCGACGATCGCCGGGTGGTTGAGGGCGGCGGCGGCCTGGGCCTCGCGCCGGAACCGGTTGAGGAACGCCGGGTCCCGGGCCAGGTCCGAGCGCAGCACCTTGACCGCGACGGTCCGTCCCAGCCGCCGGTCGTGGCCGATGTGCACCTCGGCCATGCCACCACGCCCGATGGTCTCACCGAGCTCATACCTGCCCGCGAGGATACTGCGCTGGTCCACTAGAGCTGACCTCCACTGTCGGTCGCGGCCGGGCCGCGAACGGTGCTCGGACGCAAGAGTATCGGGATCACCGCGGCTACGGCGGGTGTTTGTGCCCAGTCGGCCGGTATCGCGCCGGGCGCCGCCGACGCGGCGGCCTGGCCGACCAGTACCACGAGCCAGACCACGACGACCACGACCAGCGCCGCCAGCGTCCAGCGCAGCCACAACGGCCAGCCCAGCCACACCGAACCCAGCCGTGACGAGCCCAGGTGCGACAAGCCTGGCCGCGCGGTGCCTGGCTGCGTGGTACCTGGTCGCGGTGGCTGGGACCCGGTCGTGGTGCGGCGGCCCGGCTGGGGCGGTCGTTGCTGCGGTCGCGGTGCCGGTCCCGGGGCGCGGGGCGACGGCTGGGCCCGGCGGCCCGGACGGGGCGCCGGGCGGTCGGACGCCCGGCCCCGCAGGTCGCGCGGTCGGGGGCCGACGGTCACCGGCGCGGATACCGGGGCCCGTTCGGGCTCGGCGGGGGCTCGCGGGACGAACGACGGCGGCAGCCCGCCCACCGGGGTCACCGTCGACGCCTCGTCGCGGGTGCGCAGCGGCGGGGCGGCCCGGGTGCGGGCGGCGACCGGCACGCCCGAGGGCGGGGTCGAGGCGACCAGGGTGTCGAACAGCGCGGCCAGCTCGTCGCCGGACTGCGGACGGCCCGCCGGGTTCTTGTCCAGCAGGCGCAGCACCAGCGACGCCAGCCGCGGTTCGACGGTCGAGGGCAGCGGTGGGACCGGGTCGTTGACCTGGGCGATCGCGATGTCCACCGGTGAGGCGCCGGTGAACGGCCGCTGCCCGACCAGCGCCTCGTAGGCGATGATGCCCAGCGCGTACAGGTCGGACAGCCGCGTGGCGGGCTTGCCCACCGCCTGCTCCGGCGACAGGTACTGCGCGGTGCCCATGACCATGCCGGTGGCGGTCATCGGGGTCTGGTTGATGGCCTGGGACACCCCGAAGTCGGTGATCCGCACCCGGCCCGACGGTTCCACCAGCAGGTTGCCCGGTTTGACGTCCCGGTGGACGACACCCATCTGGTGCGCGTAGTGCAGCCCCCGGGCGGTCTGGGACAGGATCGGCAGCAGCCGCTGCGGGACCAGCACCCGCTCGTCCTCCAGGATGTCCGACAGCGGCTGCCCCGGCACCAGCTCCATGACCAGATAAGCCGTCCCGTCGTCCTCGCCGTAGTCGAACAGCGGGGCGATGTTCGGGTGCGACAGGGCCGCGGAGTTGCGCGCCTCCACCCGGAACCGGGCCAGCAGCGTGGACTCCCCGGCGAACTCCGGGCGCAGCGCCTTGACCGCCACCGGGCGGCCCAACGACTCGTCCAGGGCCTCCCAGACCTCGCCCATCCCGCCCACGGCGATCGGGCCGACCATCCGGTACCGGCCGCCGAGCACCACGCCTTCGGTCACTCTCATATGACGCTCCCAGCGTGAGACGTGCGTCGGCTGCGGTGCTGGGCGGGATGCGGGGCAAGGCGGAGGAGGAGGTCGCACTGGAGGTGCGGCCGACGACGACAACGCCGCACCGCGCCTGCCCGGTGCCGCAGACGGCGTGCGTCTCGCGCTGGGAGCGTCATGAGTTCAGCACCGCCTCGATGACCTGCTTCGCCATCGGCGCCGCGACCTTCCCGCCCGTCGCGGCGTCGTCCCCGGCGGTCCCGCCGTTCTTGACGAACACCACGACCGCGACCTGCGGGTCGTTCGCCGGGGCGAACCCGGTGTACCAGACGTGCGGCGCCCGGCTGCCGTCCTGGGCGGTCCCGGTCTTGGCGGCCACCCGCACCCCGTCGATCCGCCCAGGCCTGGCGCTGCCCTGCTCGACGACGAGCTCCATCATCGACGTCAGCTGGGCGGCGGTCTGCGACGAGACCGGCTGGCCGATCTTCTCCGGCTTGGTCGTACTGATCACCGACAGGTTGGCCGCGCGCACCGTGTCGACGAGGTACGGCCGCATCATCGTGCCGTTGTTGGCGATGGCCGCGGAGACCAGCGCCATCTGCAGCGGCGTGGCCTGGACATCGCCCTGGCCGATCGCGGTCCGGGCCATCGTCGGGGGGTCCAGGCCGCTAGGGGGGAACTGGCTCGTCAGCACCGGCATGGGGATGCGGACCTCGCCCTGCGCCCCGTCGAAGCCGAAGGCCTGCGCCTGTCTCCGCAGCGCGTCCTCGCCCAGGTCCATGCCGAGCTGGGCGAACGAGGTGTTGCACGACACCTTCAACGAGTCGGCCAGGGAGATCTGGTCGGAGCGCGGGTCGCAGGCCGAGCCGCCGTAGTTCGTCATCTGCCGCGTGGTCTGGGGCAGCTCCAGCGACCGCGGCCCGTACAGCATCGAGCCCGGGGAGTACTGGCCCGACTCCAGCGCGGCCGCCGCGGTGATGAGCTTGAACGTCGACCCCGGGGCGTACCGCTCGTTGTACGCCTTGCTCCGCAGCGGGTTGCCCGGTGCCTGCTCCAGGGCCGTCTGCGCCGCGGCCGCGTCGTCATAGTTGTGGCTGACCAGCGGGTTCGGGTCGAAGGCCGGAGTCGAGACCAGGGCCAGGATCCTGCCGGTCCTCGGCTCGACGGCGACGATCGCGCCCTCGTTGTCGCCCAGGGCCGCCACCGCCGCCGCCTGCACCTGCGGCACGATCGTCGTCTCGACGGCCGCGCCCTCGGGCTGCCGCCCGGTGAGGACGTCCCGGATCCGGGTGAGCACCAGCTGGTCGGAGTCCGACGACAGGTACTCGTCGGTGTACCGCTCCAGACCGGTGCTCGAGCGAGAGTTCCAGGCCTGGAAACCGGTGATCGAGGAGTACAGCTCCCAGTCGACGTACTGGCGCTGGTGGCCGAACTCGTCGTCGACCACGACCGACTCCGCCACCGCGACCCCGCCCACGACGATCGGTCCCCGGGTGTCGCCCAGCTGCTGCCAGATAGTCCGCCGGTTGTTCTGGTGGGCGTTGAGCTCGTCCGCCTGGACCACCTGTACCCAGGTGGCGGCGCCCATCAGGGTCAGGCACATGACCAGGGCGACCGAGGCCAGCTTGCGCAGTGCGGTGTTCACGGGCTCGCTCCGTTCCCGGGCACGACCTCGGCGACCCCTTCACCGGACGGTCCCGGCTGCGGTGCGTCCTGCACCCCGGAACCCGCTACGACGATCGCCGAGTCGGCGCTGGGCCGGTCCAGGACTGGGATGCCGCCGGACGGGGTGGGCAGCACCGGCACCGCCGGGGCCGGTCGGCGCGCATCGTCGGAGATCCGCAGCAGCAGCCCCACGATCAACCAGTTGCCCAGCAGCGACGACCCCCCGTGGGCCAGGAACGGCGCAGTCAGACCGGTCAGCGGGATGAGCCCGGTCACCCCGCCGACCACCACGAACGTCTGCAGCGCGATGAGGAACGACAACCCGCCCGCCAGCAGCTTGCCGAACCCGTCACGCACCCCGAGCGCGGTCCGCATGCCCCGCTGGACCAGGATGGTGATGAGCACCAGCACGGCGACCAGCCCGGTCAGGCCCAGTTCTTCGCCCAGCGAGGCCACGATGGAGTCGGAGTAGGCGAACGGAATCCGGTAGGGATGACCCTGACCCAGACCGGTACCGAACAGCCCGCCGCTGGCCATGCCGAACTTGCCCTCGAGCAGCTGGTACGACGACCCTTTTTCGTACACCGCGGGGTCCAGGGCGTTCTGCCACCCTTCGACCCGACGACTGATGTGCGACAGCCGTCGGGCCGTCACCGGCACGACGAACAGCAGCCACGCTCCCGCGGCGAGCAGGGCACCACCGAGCAGCACCCAGCTGACCCGTTCGGTGGCCAGGTAGATCGCCCCGACGAACATGCCGAACAGCAGCACTGCCGTCCCCATGTCCTTCTGAGCCACCAGGACCACCATGGTGGCGGCCCAGAACAGCAGGATCGGCCCGAGGTCCCGCGCCCGCGGCAGCTTCATCCACAGCACCGTCGGGCCGGCCAGCGTCAGGGTGTCCCGGTTGGTCACCAGGTACCCCGCGAAGAACACCGCCAGGCCGATCTTGGCCATCTCGCCCGGCTGGAACGACGCCGGGCCGACCCCGATCCAGATGCGGGCGCCGTTGATCTCCTTGCCGATGATCGGCAGCATCGGCAGCAGCAGCAGCACCAGGGACGCCAGCATGGCCGTGTAGCTGTACCGGCGCAGCGTCCGGTGGTCGCGCAGCAGCACCAGCACCACCAGCGCCAGGATCACCGACAGCGCCGACCACATCAGCTGCTTGTCCGCCAGGTCCACGTTGAGCCGGTAGATCATCGCCAGACCGATGCCGTTGAGCGCGACGACCGTCGGCAGGATCACCGGGTCCGCGTACGGCGCCCGCCAGCGCACCACGAGGTGCGCCACCACCGCCAGCACCGCCATGCTGACGCCGTACCGCACGACGTTCGCCGGGGCCGAACCCTCGACACCGATCCCGACCAGGGCATAGCCCGCCACCGCCACGACCAGCGCCACGACGAGCAGGACGAGCTCGACACCACGGCCCGACCGGACCCGGGTCGGAGCGACCGTCGCCATCAGGCACCGTCCGCGGGCGCGTCCGGCGCCTCGTCAGGCGGTAGGTCGCCAGGTGGCAGATCGCCAGGTGGCAGGTCGTCAGGCTGGTCGGCGGGCGTTGTGGGCGACGGGCTCGGGGTGGGCCGGACCTCGGCCTTCAGGTCTTCGACCTGCGAGCGGGCCTCGTCCAGGTTCGAGGCGTGGATCGTGGCTTCGACCCTGACGAGCAGGTACGGCGGCAGGTCGTCGGCCTTGATACCGGTGCGTTCCACGACGTGCGACAGCTGCAGCGGACCGATCGCCGCGTCCACCCCGCGGGAGATCGTGACCTCGCCGTCGTCCACCCCGACGAAGTACTGCATCTGGGTCAACCAGTAGCCCCCCGCCAGCGCGGCGGCCACCACTACCAGCGCCACCAGCCACACCAGGAGCAGCGAACCGCGCCGCCGACGCGGCTCGCCGTCCTCCACGAAGTCGTCGTCGGCCCGCGCCGGACGGGCCCCCGCCACCAGCGCGCCGGCCCGGGCCGCCGGTCCGTCCGCCGCCGAGGTCGGGTCGTTGCGGGACGCCGCCGCCGCCCCGACCACCTGCGGCCGACCGGTCGGCTGGGTGCCGTCCGGCAGTGCGTCCAGGTCCACCACGTCGGCCACGATCACCGTGACGTTGTCGCCGCCGCCCGCGCGCAGCGCCAGCTGGAGCAGCCGGTCGACGCATGCCTCCGGGTCGGGCGTGGCCCGCAGCGTCTCGGCGATCGTGTCGAGCGAGACGAACCCCGACAGCCCGTCCGAGCACAGCAGCCACCGGTCACCAGGCCGGGCCTCGCGCATCGACAGGTCCGGGGACAGCGCCAGGTCGAAGTCGCCCAGCACCCGCATCACCACCGACCGCTGCGGGTGGTGCGCCGCCTCCTCCGCGGTGATCTTGCCGGTGTCCACCAGGTGCTGGACGAAGGTGTGGTCCGTCGTCACCTGCGCCAGCTCGCCGTCGCGCAGCAGGTAGCCCCGGGAGTCGCCCAGGTGCACCATCGCCAGCTTGTTGCCGGTGCGCAGGATCGCGGTCACCGTGGTGCCCATCCCCGCCAGCCCCGGATCAGATTTCACCCGGGCCAGGATCTCGTCCTTCGCGGTCACCAGGGCCTGCGACAGCGCGTCCAGCGCCTCGTCCGACCCGTGCGCCTCGTCGTCCAGCGGGGCCAGCGCCGCCACCGTCACCGACGACGCCACGTCGCCGCCCGCGTGCCCGCCCATCCCGTCGGCGACGACCAGCAGGTGCGCACCCGCATAGCCGGAGTCCTGGTTGTTCGCCCGGACCAGACCGATGTCCGACCTGGCGGCGTAGCGCAGCGCGATGTCCACGACGGGTTACCTACCCAGCTCCATAACGTTCTGACCGATACGCACCGCCGTGCCCGTGGGAACCCTCATCGGGGCCTGCACCCGGTACTCGCCCAGGTACGTCCCGTTCGTCGACCCCAGGTCCTCCACGAACCACTCCTCGCCCTGCGGGTACAGCCGGGCGTGCCGCGACGAGGAGTAGTCGTCGTCCAGGACCAGCGTGCAGCCCGGTGCCCGGCCCAGGAGCACCGGCGCCGCCCCCAGCGGGATGATCGTGCCCCGCAACGGGCCCTCGGTGACCACCAGCCGGGTCGGGCCGCGCCGGGCCGGTGCTGCACCGGCCTGGCCGCCCTTGCCTGCCTGCCGCCGCCGCGCCACGATCCGGGTGCCGTACAGGTCCCGGCGCAGCACGGCGACCGCCGACAGCACCAGCAACCACAGCAGCGCCAGATAGCCCAGCCGCAGCAGGCCGACCGTGAGCTCGTTCATCCGTCCTGATCAGACTCTCCGCCGGTCCAGAACAGGATCCTGGTCCGCCCGATGGTGATGGTGTTCCCGTCCAGCAGGGTCGCGGCCGGGACCTTGTTGCCCTCAACGTACATGCCGTTGGTGGACCCCATGTCCGAAGCGACCACGCCGTTCGGGGTGACCTTGATCTCCAGGTGCCGACGGGACACACCTGGGTCGTCCACGATGATGTCCGCCTCCGAGCCCCGGCCGATCACCGTCACCGGGCCGGTCAGCAGGTAGCGCTGCCCGTCGATGTCGATGAGCGGGTGCCGCGTCGACGGCGGGGTCGAGGTGGCTGGCGCCACCGCCCCGCGAACCGATGCACTGGTCACGCTGAACCTCCCAGTCTCCATAGCGGGATCTTCGCTGAACCGGACCGTGACCGGCCCGACGAAGGCGTAGCGCTGGCTTGCCGCGTACTCGGTGACCTGCGTCGCGAACTCGTCCGCCAGAGTCTCCGCCCCCCACTGCTCCAGCCGGTCGAAGTCCGCCGTCGACAGGTCGATCGTGAACTCGTTGGGCGCTACCGTCCGGTCCCGGTCCAGCGGCTCTGACCGGTCGTCGATCTCCCGCCGCAGCGCGCTGACCAGCTGGACCGGCTTCAGCTCCGACCGGAACACCTTGGAGAAAGCCGTGTTGACGGCCTTCTCGACCGAGTTCTCGAAAGACTCGAGCAACCCCACCGCACCCTCCGTCCATCGTCGTCGACCCACCGGGGCGAGCCGTACCAGTACCGTGCCAGACCGGTGCCAGCATCGTGCCCGCACACCGTCCACGCCCACCGTAGCCGCCGGGCCGCACCTGATCGTATCCAGGTCCGCGCCCCGATGGGGCCCGATCGGCCGACGACACCACCACCACCCCTCCCCAGACGTGCTAGCCTTTCTCCTCGCGCGCGTGAGTGGCGAAATGGCAGACGCGCTGGCTTCAGGTGCCAGTGCCCGCAAGGGCGTGCGGGTTCAAGTCCCGCCTCACGCACCGTCCCTGGGCCCTCCGTGCTCGCCTCCGGTGAGCCGGAGGGCCCGGTGCCACCCACTGGGGGCGCGGCCCCCAGACCCCGCCCGGGGAGACCCCGGACCCCCTCTCGGCCGGTGCCCGGCCTTCATGTAGTCGACCCGCCCCCTATCGATGGTCAGCCGATAAGAGAGTCCCAGCTCGTGGGTTCCACGCCGTTCCACCGTTTCGAAACAGTGGATCGGCGTGGAACCCTCGAACCAGCGCTGTCTTATCGGTCCGCACGACACCTTCCGGCTGGCTCTTCTGGTGCTTGGTTCGACGGCGTGAGGCGGCTGCTCCCGGCGTAGTTCCTGCACCTTGGGGCCATACCGGGCGGGTGGTAGGCGGACGCTTCCGGGACCTCTACGGATGCTGCCCGCCGGGCCCGTCCGGAGACTGCGCAACCGAGCCGGACCGGGGTCCGCTGACGCTACCTGGCGGGCTGCGCGGCGGTCAGCCAGGGCCTCTTCGTGCGGGATTGTCTTGACCTTGCCGCTGATGATGTCATCGGCGCGAGAGGCGATCTCGTCGGTCCACGCCTCGACCGATGCTTCATCGGCGGCCTCGACGGACGTCAAGACGAGCGCTGGGAACCAGGAGCGCCCCAGGGGTTGATGACGGGGAGGCCGGCGGCTTCGAAGGGGGTCGTGTCTCGGGTTGCCACGATGAGGCCGTGGGTGGCGGCGACAGCGGCGATGAACCCGTCGGCGTGGGCCAGCGCCACACCGTGCGCCCGGGCTGTCGCGCGCACGTCGGCATAGGGGTGGGTGCACGCCAGGTCGAACGGGAGCACCCGTCCGGCGAACGACGGAAGCACGCGGCGCTCGATGCGGTCGGACAGCGCGGTGCGCCGCCGCCCGGCAGGTATCAGGGCGACGCCGAGGCGCATCTCGGCCACGGTGACAGCCGACAGGTACAGCGTCTCGAGCGTCTGGGCATCCAGCCACGCAGCGACGGCCG
This sequence comes from Micrococcales bacterium, assembly GCA_009777345.1. Classification (GTDB taxonomy): domain Bacteria; phylum Actinomycetota; class Actinomycetes; order Actinomycetales; family Cellulomonadaceae; genus Cellulomonas. The sequence goes on from WRMB01000020.1 coordinate 38,950, forward strand.
GGTCAGGCTCAGACCGCAACGGTTCTGAGACGACGTTGGTGTCGAGCAGGATCACTCGAAGCTCACCGGTTCGACGGGGGTCTTGTCGCGCACCTGGTCGAACACGGCGAACTCCGCGTCTGTGAGCTGCAGCTCGCGTCCGATCTCCGTCAGCATCGAACCCAGCTTCAACCGGCCCTCCGGCTGGACCGCTTCGGCGAGGATGCTGCGAACCTCGGCCTCGGTGCTGTGGCCGCGTGCCGCCGCCTGCACCCGCAGGGCCCGGTGAACCTCGTCGGGTACGTTACGTACGGTCAGCATCGCCATGCGGAACCTCCCAGTGCTGTCGTTGCATACAACCGCTTCAAGTGTATGCAATGAAAGGCCGCTCGTCTACCGTCGGACAGCCTCTTCTACCGCCGGGCAGCAGAGAGCCCCGGCGCGCGAGGCACCGGGGCTCTCTGGGGGCGTGGGTCAGGCCGCGACGACGCAGACGGTGACCGTCGCGACGACCTCGGGGTGCAGCTTGATGGTGACGCGGTGGTCGCCGACCGACTTGATCGGCGAGGAGACCTCGATCTTGCGCTTGTCGACCTTGGGGGCGCCGGCCGCGGCGACGGCCTCGGCGATCTCCGTGGTCGTCACCGCGCCGAACAGGCGGCCACCGTTGCCGGCCTTGGCGGTGACGGTGACCGTCGCGGCCTGGAGGGTGTCGCGGGCGGCGCGGGCGTCGTCCAGGGACGCCATCTCCCGGGCCTTGCGGGCCCGTCGGATCGCGGTGATGTTCTTCTCCGCGCCCTTGGTCCAGGGCTGGGCCAGCCTGCGGGGCAGCAGGTAGTTGCGGGCGTAGCCGTCTTTGACCTCGACGATGTCGCCGGGCTCGCCGAGACCGGTGACCTCCTGGGTGAGGATGAGCTTAGACACGTGGGGTTCCCTCCTCAGCGGGCCGACGACGAGTACGGCAGCAGGGCCATCTCACGGGCGTTCTTCACGGCCCGGGCGATGGCGCGCTGCTCCTGCACGGTGACCCCGGTGACCCGGCGGGCCCGGATCTTGCCGCGGTCGGAGACGAACTTGCGCAGCAGCGTGGTGTCCTTGTAGTCGATGGACTCGATCTTGGCCGACTTCAGCGGGTTGGCCTTCTTCTTGGGCTTTCGGACGACGGGCTTGGCCATCGTGGGGCTCCTTCGGTACGCAGGCCCAGCCACCAGGTTGGGACGGGGCTGGGGGTGGGACAGGTTCTTAGAACGGAGGTTCGTCGGAGAAACCAGAGCTGGTCGCCGGGGTGGCCCACGGGTCGTCGGACGCGCCGTACGAGCCCCCAGAGCTGCTGGAGCCGCTGGAGCCCGAAGGGCTCGAGCCACCCGAGGCGCCGCCGAAACCGCCGCCGCCACCGCGCTGGGTGCGCGTGACCTTGGCGGTGGCGTAGCGCAGCGACGGGCCGATCTCGTCGACCTGGAGCTCCACGACGGTGCGTTTCTCGCCCTCGCGGGTCTCGTACGAGCGCTGCACCAGGCGGCCCTGGGCAATCACCCGGGTGCCCTTGGTCAGCGACTCGGCGACCGACTCGGCAGCCTCCCGCCAGATCGAGCAGCGCAGGAACAGCGTCTCGCCGTCCTTCCACTCGTTGTTCTGCCGGTCGAACGTGCGCGGTGTGGACGCCACGGTGAAGTTGGCCACCGCGGCCCCGGACGGCGTGAACCGCAGCTCGGGGTCGCCGGTGAGGTTGCCGACGACCGTGATGACGGTCTCACCAGCCATGATGATGCTCCTGAATATGCTCGACAGCGGACGGCAGGATGCGCCCCGGGACGACCGTAGCGGCGACCGCCGACATCAGTCGTCGGCAGCGGCTGCGGCAGGGACCAGGGCAGGCTTGGGCTCGGCGCGCATCACCTTGGTGCGCAGCACGGCCTCGTTGAGGCCGAGCTGACGGTCGAGCTCGGCCGTGGTGGCCGGGTCGGCGGTGAAGTTCACGACGGCGTAGATGCCCTCGGACTTGTACACGCCCGGGGTGACCCGGATGTCGTAGGCCAGGCGGCGCCGACCCCAGATGTCGACGTTGTCGATCGACCCGCCCTGCGTCTTGACGACGGCCAGGTACTTGTCGAGCGCGGGGCCGACGGTGCGTTCCTCGGTGTCAGGGTCGAGGATGATCATGATCTCGTACGGACGCAGGCTCATACCCACCTCCTCTGGTCTTCGCGGTCACGGTCGGTCCGTGACAGGAGGGTTGCCTGTCGGTGCTGTGCCAGGCGGCACGCACCAGCGACGGGTCATCGTACACCCGATTGAGGCGAGGGGAACGAGCCCGCTCGTTCGTCCGAGCCGACTGTGGGTGGGCCTTACGGCGCGAGAGGTTCCACGCAGCGGCGCAGCCGGTGCGCGGAGGCTCGCTGGGCAGTGACGCGCGCAGCGAGGAGCACCGGGCGGTCCGAACGTCTGGCGAGATCGACGCCAGACGCCGACAGGCTACGGTACGTCGTTCCTCTGTCCGTTGCCTTGCTGTGCGCCACCGGGTAGGTCACCGACGTCTGGCGGCACCACCACCGGCGGCGGGCCGTTGGATACGACGATGGTGACCGTGTCTCCGTAGGGCAGCGAGGTGCCGGCGGCAGGTTCCACCCGGATCACCGCGCCCGACCGGACGGTGGCGGACGGCTCGGAGACGACGTTCGGCGAGAACCCGAGACCGCTCAGGGCCGCGACCGCGTCGGCCTCGTACCTCTTTTCCAAGGCGGGCACCACCACGGTGTCCGGTGGTGCCTCGGTGGTCTCGGTCGGTTCGTCGGTCGGTTCGTCGGTCGGGCTGGGGGTCGAGCTGGTGCCGAGGTTGGCCGCCGGCGGGAACGGGTTGTTCTTCGAGTACGGGGGCAGCGCCAGCACGCCGCCCTTGCAGGCCGAGGCGGACTTCTTCCCGCCGCACCCGGCCATGTAGTCGGCCCACAGCGCGGCGGGCCAGGTTCCGCCGGTGACCTGGCTGACGCCGTTGCCCCACGGGGTGATCGACACCTCGCTGCCTCCGGGGCCTTCCTGGGTCAGGGCGACCGCGGTGACCACGTCGGTGGTGAACCCGACGAACCAGGCGGACTTGTTGTCGCTGGAGGTACCGGTCTTCCCGGCGATGTGCCGGTTGATCACCCCTACGTAGTCCCGCGCCGAACCGGACTTGACCGGGCCCTGCAGGGCGGTGACCGTGTCGGCCATGACATCGGCGTCGAACACCCGGGCGGCCCGGGTGTCGGCGTCGTACACGGTCTCACCGTCCGGGCCGAGTATCCGCGAGACGATATGTGGTTTGGCCTGCAGCCCCTGAGCGGCGAACACCCCGTAGGCCTGCGCCATGTCCAGCGGACGGACCGCGTCCGAGCCGAGCACGTTGGACGGGGCCTGGGACAGGTAGGCCCCCGCCGCGGTGATACCTGCCGTCTTGGCCACGTCGGCGGTCCTCTCGGGCCCGACCTCGATGTTGAGCTCGGCGTAGACCGTGTTCACCGAGTCCGCGGTGGCCTTGATGAGGTCCATGTCGCCGTAGCTGGTGTTGCCGAAGTTGTTGACCTTCCAGTCCTTGCCGGGGACGTCGAAGGTCCGGGGGCTGGTGCCGGAGTACACCGAGCGCAGCGAGATACCGTCCTGCAGCGCGGCGACCAGGGTGAACGGCTTGAAGGTCGACCCGGCCTGGGCCCTGCCCTGGGTCACCCGGTTGTACTGGTCGGCCAGGAAGTCCTGGCCGGAGTACATCGCCCGGATCGACCCGTCGGCCGGGTCGAGCGTGACCATCGCCACCCGCAGGGTGCCCCGGCAGTCGGGGTCCTCGTCGGGGTCGCACAGGTTGGGGGTCTTCCCGCCGCTCAGCTCACCTTCGATGAGGCGTCGGCCCGACTCGACGGCCATCGCCTGCATCTCCTGGTCGATGGTCGTGATGATCGTGTAGCCGCCGCGCATCAGCTGTTCCTCGCACGGGACCGTCTTCGTGCGGTCGCACACCTGGTCGGCTGCCTCCTTGCGGGCCTCCACCATGAGGTAGCCGTTGGGCCCGGCGTACACCGGCTCCGGCTGGTAGGGCAGGACCTGCGGGAACGTCGTCAGCTCGGCCCGCTGCGCGGCTGTCAGACCGGTCTTGAGATTGGGGTCGGCGACCATGTAGTCCAGGGTGCGGTTCCAGCGCTGCTCGGCCTTCTCCCGGTTGTCGGCCGGGTCCCAGTTGATCGGTGAGGGGATGATCCCGGCCAGCAGCGCCGCCTCGGAGACGTCCAGGTCCTTGGCGTCCTTGCCGAGGTACGACCGGGCGGCGGTCTGGATGCCGTAGGTCTTGCCGCGGCCCCAGTAGATCGTGTTCAGGTAGCGGCAGATGATCTGGTCCTTGCTCTGCTCCTGGTTGATCTTCACCGCCAGCAGCGCTTCCTGGGCCTTGCCGAGGTAGCCGTGCCGGCTGCCGCCGTAGTAGTTGTCCACGTACTGCTGGGTCAGCGTCGAGGCGCCCTGCCGGTTCCCGCCTCTGAGGTTGTTGTACAGCGCCCGGGCGATACCGCGGGGGTCCACCCCGGAGTTGGTCCAGAAACTGCGGTCCTCGGAGGCGACGACGGCGTCCTTGACGTGCTGGGGGATCCAGTTGTCCTGGCCCTTGCTCTTGGCGTCCGCCTCGTCGCAGGGGATGATCTCTCGCTTCACCCCGGGGTACTGGCCCATCTTCTCGCCGCGGGCGCTCGGGTCGCCGGACCGGGCCGGGTCGGCGAAGTAGACCGTGGTGGTCTGGTCCCGGACATCAGCGTTGGAGTCAGGGATCTTGACGCTGGAGTACGCCGCGACGCCGAGCCCGGCCACCAGGCCGATCACGCTGATCATGGACAGCAGCACGAACCGCCAGGACGGCAACCACCGGTGCAGTCCCCGGTAGCCGGGGCGCGGGTAGTTCCAGAAGCGGCGCCGGGTCGTCGTCACCGGGGCACTGCGTCGGACGTCTGCCCGCGAGGGGCGCGCGGACCTGCGCTCCACGAAGACTCTCCTTCTCCTAGGTCGACGGCACCAGGCACGCTAAGGCGTCCGACCGCCGGGCCATCTTCCAGTATGGGGGACTCGACAGGCTCAGCGTCACCCATCGAGGGGCCTCCTCACAAGATCTGCACCGGTCTTCAGCCACAGGACTTGCTTCGGGGGGCGGAGAGGACATAGTGTGCGATGTATCACTTCGATACATCGACCGGGTGTATCGGTTCAGTGGTCAGATCAGCATCGACCCGGACGAGCGGGGGAGGCCAGCGTGCGAGCCAAGTCTGACGTGCTCGACCACGCCATCCTCGGCCTGCTGCACCGTACCCCGATGCACGGTTACGAGCTGCGCAAACAGCTCAACCTCGTGCTCGGGTCGTTCCGGGCGCTGTCCTACGGCTCGCTCTACCCGGCGCTGCGCTCGCTGGCCGAACGTGGTCTGATCCACGGGGTCGACGAGGACCGGCTCAGCACCCGGGGGTCGCGCCGGGCCCGGATCGTCTACCAGCTGACCGCGGCCGGCAAGGAGCACCTCGTCGAGGTGCTCGGCTCGGTCGGTCCGTCAGCCTGGGACGACGAGGAGTTCGACGTCCGCTTCTCGCTGTTCGGCCAGACCGACGCCGAGACCCGGCTGCTCATCCTCGAAGGCCGTCGCATGCGGCTGACCGAGCGGCTGGAGCTGGTCCGCCAGTCCCTGGCCCGGGCCCGGGAACGGATGGACGAGTACACCGCCGAGCTTCAGCGGCACGGCCTGGACACCGTAGAGCGCGAGGTCGCCTGGCTCGACCAGCTGATCGACAACGAACGGGCCGCCCGGTCCGTCGCCCCCGGCCGCGAGGCCACCAAACCCGGCCACAAGGCCACCACACCCGGCCACAAGGCCACCACCACCGCCGCCGTGAGCCTAGCGGCGCGCGACTCGGAGAAGGAGTAAAGGATGTCTGCCATCCGCGTAGCGATCGTCGGCGTGGGGAACTGCGCGTCGTCGCTGGTCCAGGGGGTGCAGTACTACCGTGACGCCCCGGACGACAGCCAGGTGCCCGGTCTGATGCACGTCCGTTTCGGCCCGTACCATGTGCGGGACGTGGAGTTCGTCGCGGCGTTCGACGTCGACGCCAAGAAGGTCGGGTTCGACCTGTCCGAGGCGATCAGCACCTCGGAGAACAACACCATCAAGATCGCCGACGTGGCGCCCACCGGCGTGATCGTGCAGCGCGGGCACACCCTGGACGGGCTGGGCAAGTACTACACCCAGACCATCGAGGAGTCCGACGCCTCACCGGTGGACGTCGTGCAGGCCCTCAAGGACGCAGAAGTCGACGTGCTGGTCTCCTACCTGCCGGTCGGCTCGGAGACGGCCGACAAGTTCTACGCCCAGTGCTGCATCAACGCGGGCGTGGCCATGGTCAACGCGCTGCCGGTGTTCATCGCCTCCGACCCCGAGTGGGCCCAGAAGTTCACCGACGCGGGCGTGCCGATCGTCGGCGACGATATCAAGTCCCAGGTCGGGGCCACTATTACCCACCGGGTGCTGGCCAAGCTGTTCGAGGACCGCGGTGTCATCCTCGACCGCACGTACCAGCTCAACGTCGGCGGCAACATGGACTTCAAGAACATGCTCGAGCGTGAGCGTCTGGAGTCCAAGAAGATCTCCAAGACCCAGGCCGTCACCTCGAACCTGAGCCACGAGCTCGGGTCGCGCAACGTCCACATCGGCCCCAGCGACTACGTCGCCTGGCTGGACGACCGCAAGTGGGCCTACGTCCGCATGGAGGGCCGCGCCTTCGGCGAGGTGCCCCTGAACCTGGAGTACAAGCTCGAGGTCTGGGACTCGCCCAACTCGGCAGGCATCATCATCGACGCCGTCCGCGCCGCCAAGATCGCCAAGGACCGCGGCGTCGGCGGCCCAATCCTCTCGGCCTCGACCTATCTGATGAAGTCCCCGCCGGTCCAGATGGAAGACACCGCCGGCCGCGCCAGCCTGGAACGCTTCATCCGCGGCGAAGAAGAACGCTGACCCGCTGACCCACGAGAGGGCGAGGAGCCGCGGCTCCTCGCCCTCTCTGGTGCCTCCGGGAGGGTTCAGTCTGGGTCTATGGCGCTCCCAGAACAAGACGCCCGCCGTCTGCAGGCTGCACCGCGACCAGCCACCCGGGCTCGATGAATGGCTCTGACGAACGGCGGTTCGAGAGCCCCACGCCGATCAGGTGCTTCTTGCGCTTCAGAGCCGGGTGACGGTGAAGGTGGCGTCGCCGACGAAGGCGACGTACCCGCCCCGCGGCAGGACGGCGCCGGTCGGTGGGGTGGCGGTCAGGGTGCTGGTCACGACGTTGCCGAGGGCATCGTAGACGTGCCACGACGCGGTGCCGGTGCTGGCCTCGATCCGCCAGGTGGTCTCGGCGTCGTCCTCGTCGACGGCGAACCACCCGGCGTGGCCCTGGGTGGCGGTGACGGTGCTGCCGACGGTGGCGGTGCCGGGGACCGTGGCGCTGTCGACGAAGGTCCCCCAGTCGGAGGTCAGGGTGTCGCCGGTCATGGTGAGGTCGACCAGGCTGCGGTCGTGCGTGAACCCCACGGCCTGGGCGGGACCGGTGATGCGGGCCAGTCCGAGCGCGCTGCCGACGTAGCCGTCGTGGACCCTCAGCTCGAGCGGCGCGGGCAGCAGGTAGAAGGAGGAGAAGTACCCCGCCGAGGTCGGCAGGTAGCGGTGGTCGTCCCGGGCCGCCCAGGCCTGGGCGGTCGGTTCGTCCAGGGGGTTGTCGGTCAGCTTCTCGCCGGACTGGCCTGAGCTCACCGTGACGGGCCCGTCGCCGGTCTGGTAGGCGTTCTGCATGATGATGAACACCTGGCCGTCCTGCTCGACGAAGCTCCAGCGGGTGACGACGGCGGTCCCCCTGGTGGTGGTCAGGTAGCGGTCGGGGCCGTCGTCCTGGCTGGTCTGGATGAAGTCGCCGTCGCTGGTGCGGGTGAAGACGAGAGGGTCGCCGGTCGGGTCGAACAAGTTCGTCACCCGCATCTGGTCGCCGTCGAAGGTGATCTGCCCGGCGGTGTACAGCCCGGCGTAGCGTTCGGCCTCGTCGGCGGGCACCGGGGTGGGCGTGACCTGGGTGTACTGGTCGAGGGTGGCGAGCCCGGCGGCGTCGGCGGGGATCAGGCCCTCCTCGACGAGCACACCCAGGGCGATCCGGGTGGCGATGTCCTGGGCGTCGCTGCTGCTCCCCTCGGGGGAGGACAGGGTGACGGCGACGGACAGGTCGTGCTCGGGCAGGACGGTCAGGTTGGCGTGGTTGAACCCCAGGTCACCGCCCTTGGACACCGCCTTGATGCCCCGCTGGTCGAAGGCCGAGACGGCGACGTCGTCGAAGCCCAGCCCGTAGGCGGCCCGCCCCTGGTCGGCCGGGGTGATAGCCCCGCGCCCCTGGGCCCGGGTCATCTCGGCCACCGACTCTGGGGTGAGCAGCCGCTGGTCGGCCCCGTCGGTCAGGGCGTAGCCGAACCGGGCCACGTCGACAGCCGAGGCGTACACCCCGCCAGCGCCGATCGCCGCGTCGCTTTCGGGCAGCATCCGGCCCAGGCGGGGGTGCACGACCTCGGCCAGGTCCTGCGGGTGGCCGTAGGGGGTGCTGGTGCGGGTCAGGCCCAGAGGGCCGGCGATGTGCTGGGCTATGTACTCGGTGAAGTCCAGCCCGCTGACCCGTTCGACGACCAGCTGGGCCAGCGTGAAGCTGTCGTTGCTGTAGTTGGACTCCGCCCCAGGCTCCGAGCGCAGCCGCTGGTCGGCCAGGGTGTCCAGGAACACGGCCTCGACCTGGCTGGCGGTCGGGCCGTCTCCGTGGCCGCCTTCCGAGCCGCCGTCACCCATGAGCCCGGCCGAGTGGTCCAGCAGCATGCGCACGGTGATCTGCTGGTACCGGGGGTCGGCCATGCGGAAGTCCGGCACGTAGGTGACGACCGGGGCGTCGAGCCGGACCTTGCCCTGCTCGACCAGCTGCATGACCGCCACCGTCACGTACGTCTTGGACACCGACGCCACGGCGTACAGACGGTCCGGCTCGACCGGGTCGACAGCGGCCGTGGCCGGGCTGACCGCTCGGCCCGGTGGGTGGAGCGGGTCGGTGGCGGCCCCGCTGGCCTGGGCGGTCAGGCCCAGCATCAGCGTGGCGGCGGCCAGGGCGGCGGCGGAGCGGCGGTTCAGGAGCACCGTGCGGTGCCGGGCGGTGTGCACAGGAGAGTCCTTTTCGATGAGGTGGGTCACTCGGTGATGAGCTCGTAGGGCTGGATGCGGGCCACCCGCCGGGCGGTGACCCAGGCGGTGGCGGCGATGACGGCCAGGAACCCCAGGCTGGTGGCGACCAGGCCGACCACCGGGACGGCCATACGGAACCCGGGGACGAGGGCGCCCATCAGCTCGCTGGCGCCCAGGGCCGCGACCATGACGCCCAGGGCGGTGCCCACGGCGGCCGGGGGCAGCAGCTGGGTGGTGATCTGGGCCCGCAGCCGGGCGTCGGTGTAGCCCACGGCCTTGAACAGGCCCAGGTCGTGACGCCGGGCGGCGATCACCGAGTCGATCACGGTGTAGGTGATCAGGGCCAGGACCACCGCGCTGATGCCGATCAGGGCGATCAGCACCGTGGTGATGGCGCTGGCCGCGTCGGCTGTCTGGTCGATGATCACGTCGAAGCTCAGCACCTCGGCGACGCGGTAGGCCCGGGAGGTGCCGGACATGATGATCTCGCCCTGGTAGTCCACGGCGTACTCCACCGAGTCCAGCCCTCGGATCTGCAGGTAGTCCCCGATCAGCTGTTCGGCGCGTTCCTGGGCCGCGGCCCACCGGGGGTCGGCGGCGGTCGCGACCGGTTCGCCGACCAGGCCGAACCGGGTCTCGACGGCCCGCTTGACCGCCGCGCGCTGGGCGCCGTCCTCCAGGTACACGTTGGCGAAGCTGCTGGTGTAGGCCGGGTCCAGGCGGCGAGCGCCGTCGGCGGCGAGCGTCGCCGACTCCCCGCCCAGCGGCGAGCTGTACAGGCCCGTCACCTCGTAGGTCTGGGTCACGGCCGCGACGGTGAGGTGGACGGAGTCCCCGACGCGCAGGTCGTCGGAGTCGGCGGCGGTCTTGACCAGTGCCACTTCGTCGGCGGCGGTGGGCCAGCGGCCCTCGTAGGGCCGGAGGAACTCCAGACGTGCCGGGTCGTCGTACACCTTGACCGGGGTCCGGGCAGTGGTCCCGACCGTACCGACAAGCCCTCCTGCGGCCACGACCTGGCGCACCCCCTCGACCGTGGCCAGCTCGCCAGCCAGGGCGTCGGAGTCGGCGCCCGAGGCGGGGACCACCAGCAGGTCGAAGGACTCCTGCCCCAGGGCCGCGAACAGGCGGGTGGTGTCGCCCACGGTGTTGGCCGAGAACACGGCCGCGACGCCGACCAGCAGACCCTGGACGGCGACCACCACGGTGACCAGCCCGGCCTTGCGCCAGTGGCCCAGCAGCGACTTGGCGGCCAGCCGTTGGTTGACCGACCCGATGCCCCGGTCCAGGGGGAACCAGTGCACGCGCGGGCGGCGGGTGGTGCCCCCAGGGCGGATAGCGTCGACCGGGGTGACGCGACGCAGGCGCCGGGTGGCCACCCACACGCTGACCACCACCACCCCGACCAGCACTGCCAGCGTGAGGGCGGCCTGCGCCGGGTGGAAACGCAGCGGGATGGCGATCCCGAGGAGCTGGGCCGACAGGATCTGGATCAGCCCCGTCAGGGCGATGCCCCCGGGGACGACCAGCAGCACCGCCGGAGCGGCTACCAGCAGATACTCGGCCACCTGGGCGCGGCGCAGCCGACCCGAGGTGTAGCCCAGGGCCTTGAGGGTGCCGTGCAGGGGCAGGTTCTGGCGCACCCGGTGGCTGACCTGGAAGGCGACCACGATGACGGTCGCGGTGAAGAGGATCACCGCCAGCGCCAGCACGATCCCCGCCAGCGTGGCGTTCAGGGTCGCGGCCTGGGCGGCGAACTGGTCGTAGGCGGCGGCGCTGGTGCCGTCGGCCTCGTGGGCGTCGTTGAACGCCGCGGTCCAGGTCTTGGCCTGGTCGGGGTCGGTCAGCCGGACCGTCACCTGCTGGCCCTCGGCGGCATGGCCCGCCAGGGTGCGGAAGGCGGCTGGGGCCAGGTAGGAGTCGTCCAGCAGGCTCTGGGAGAACCCGGCCACCGTGAAGGTGTGCTCGATACCGTTGAAGGTGAAGGTGAAGTCGTCGCCGACCTGGTACCCGGAGCGCAGGCTCGACGCCGGGTAGACCGCCTTCTCCGCCGGGACCGTGGAGTCCTGGGCGGCCACGACGGTCGGGCTGAGGTCGCGTTCGGGGGCCAGCTGGACGAAGAACAGCGGAGTGTCGACACCGTCGACGGTCGCCCCGGACAGGTCCAGGTACGGCAGTGCGACCGTGTCGGCGACCTGCGGGTCGTCGGCCAGCTCGGCCAGCAGGTCGGCGGTGGCGGCGCGGTCGGCCGGCGAGATGAACACGTCGGCCTCGTGGTGGTCGCTCTTCCAGCGGTCGAACGGGGTGCTGCCCTCGGCCAGCACGGACCAGGCGGCGGCCAGCAGCGCCGAGCCGAGCGCAGTCAGCACGGCCAGGGCGATGGCCGGGCCCTTGTGGCGGCGCAGGTTCTTGACGGCGATGGTCCAGGCGTTCATCGGTGCGTCACCAGCCCATCTGCTGCAGGAAGGCGCGGGTGCGCTGCTGACGCCCAGGGTCGGGGCCGCGGTACGGGTCCAGGTGCAGCTGGCCGACCACGGCCCCGTCGCGCAGGTACAGCACCCGTTGGGCCCGCTGGGCCGAGACCGCGTCGTGGGTCACCATCACCACGGTCTGCCCGGCGGTGTGCAGGCTCGACAGCGCGTCCAGGACGCCGGTGGCCGCCGCGGAGTTCAGCGCCCCGGTCGGCTCGTCGGCGAACAGCACCCGCGGGCTGTTGACCACCGCGCGGGCCACGCCCACCCGCTGGGCCTCCCCGCCCGACAGCTGGCCGGGGAACCGCCGCCACAGCGTCCGGTCCAGGCCCAGGGTCTCCAGCACCTGCTTGGCCTGGGGCACCACGGCCGAGCGCCGCCCGGTCAGCAGACCGGCGGCCAGCACGTTGTCCAGCACGTCCATCGAGTCCACCAGGTGGGTCTGCTGGAACACGAACCCGCACTCGGCCGCCCGGAACCGGGCCAGCTGGTTCGAGGACATAACTGTGATGTCCCGGCCGTCGAACAGCACCTGGCCCCCGGTGGGCTTGTCCATGCCCGACAGGGCGTACAGCAGGGTCGACTTGCCCGAGCCCGACGGGCCCATGATGCAGGTGAAGTCGCCGTCGCCCACCATGACGTCCATCGCCTCGATGACAGGCACAGCCGTCTCGCCTCGGCCGAAGGTCTTGGTCAGACCCACCGTGGTGATGATCGGCTTCTTGGTGGTAGTGCGTGTCGCTGTTGCTGTGGACATGGCTCCTCGTCCTGCCTGGCTTCGGGTCTCGGCTTGTCTGTCCCACCCTGGTCCCGTTCCCTGAACGTGTCTGGAAAGAACCTGAACCGGATCCCAAAAACTTCGTTCAGACCTGGACCGGCTGGTTCAGGCCAGGGCGAAGGTGAGCCTGACGGCCAGATCGTGGGTGGTTCGACTCATCACCATCACACTAGGGACGCCGCCGCCCGGGCAGAACCAGGCAGCCCCACCGGTCTGTGGTAGGGCTGTCCCCACAGGTATCGTCAGGACCAGGGCACCACGCACCATGATCGTCTTCCACGTGATGGAGCTCTCCGACCTGCTGAGCGAAGGAGAAGGGTCGTGATCGAACGCGACGACCTCAGCGACAAGGACCAGGCGTACTACGAGGACCTGGCGGATCGCGCCGAGCGTGGTGAGCTGCGCCCGGTCCCAGGTACAGCCGTGTACGGCGACGCCGCGCGGGAAACCGCGCAGGCCATGGTGATGGCAGCGACGGGAGCGTCCACGGTCGACGAAGCGACTTCGATCGCCCTGGGCCGTCCCCAGTCATCCACACCCGTGTGACCCGGGCTATGAAGCAGAGGCTGACAGCGACGGCCGAGCGAGAGCAGCGGCGTGAGTCCGAGGTGGTCCGGGACGCCCTGGCCGCTTACCTGGATGCTGAGTCGGTCGCCTGACCTCGGACCGCGGTAGCCAGACGGTCGGAGATATTCGCGTCGGCGTCGGTCCCGGTTCGAGGGTTTCGTCATCGACGGCCTCGGTCAGAGCAGATCTTCGATGAACTCGACGACCTTGCGTGCCTCCTGCTCGAACTGTGGCTGAAACCCCACGTCGATGCTTCCATAGACCAGGTCGAACCAGACGTAGCCGCCGATGGACTGGACGACATACTTTGGCTGGTCGGGATGACCAAAGATGCGGTCGTACGTGTGCTCGGCCAGGAACGACGTGCGGAGGTCACCGACCACCTGTTGGCCGAGGGGGCGCTCCCAGCCTCCGATCTTCTCGACCTGGGTGCTGGCTGGTTCGAAGTACTCCTCGACGCCAAGATGCCTGATGATGGGCAGGAGTCCGGCGAACCTGACCGGCACCTCCGAGTGCCTCGGCAGCAGGAGGTACCCGAACTCGGCGTTGTCCACGCAGCAGACGATGTCGCCGTCGAACGTGATCGCGACGGTCGTTCCTTCCCGGAGCGCAGTCCTGGCCTCCTGGTCGTCGGTCCAGTCCCAGAAGTCGCAAAAGAATTCGACCGAGAAGGTGCCGCTGATGTGTTCGCTGTCGGGAGCTTGCACCTGCAGTTCTGGGCCGCCCCCGATCAACCCGTAGCCGTACCGTCGTAGAAATGCCAGGTAGTCGTCCGGCAACTCGAATTCCACCAGGTCTCGCACAGCAGAGATCGTGGCTTCGTCCAGTCCTTCTGCGATGCCGATGGTATACATTGTTCAGTGGTCCTCCTGTCGTTCAGGTGTCCGTTCGCGGCCGCCGCGGATTCAGATACCTGTGGGCCAGAACTCCAGGTTAGCCGTGGGGATCTGCAGTCTGCGGCCGACAGCATCATCTGGAGGACTGTCGAGCAGCGCGAGCATGGCCAGCGCGGTTCCGATCCTGACGAACAGGACCGCGTCCTCGACATCCTCTACCTCACCGGTCAGCACGTCAGGCTGGTGCTCTGGCGCCGGGTCCTCACGTTCTGCTGTGACCTCAGCCCAGCGACAAGCCTGCGGGAACGAAAGCTCGACATCGATTCGGTCTCCCTTCCGCACGGGACCGTCACCGCACCAGGTGCCGACTAACGTGCCCGCCACCGTATCCAGGGTCAAGGGCGATCTGTATCCGTCGGCATCGGTGGTCGCAGAGGCTTCCATCAGCGCGGTGGGAGAGCCGCGGCGGCGGCCCGGGCCGCCGCGGGCAGGGCGTCGGCGATGCGGGACAGGGCGCGGTCGTCGTGGGCGGCGGAGACGAACCAGGCTTCGTAGGCCGAGGGGGGGAGGGAGACACCAGCGTCGAGGAGGGCGTGGAAGAAGGGGGCGTAGCGCCATGTCGCCGTGGCCTGCATGGCGGTCCAGTCGTGGGCGGGCTGCTCGGCGAAGACGACGGAGAACAGGTTGGAGGCGCGCTGGATGACGTGCGGGACGCCGGCGGCGGTCAGGGCGTCGGTGACCAGCTGCTGGACCTGGGTCGAGGCGGCGTCGATCCGGGTGTAGGCGGCGGCGTCGGCGGCACGCAGGGTGGCCAGGCCCGCGGCGGTGGCCACCGGGTTCCCGGACAGGGTGCCGGCCTGGTAGACCGGGCCGGTGGGGGTGAGCCGGTCCATGAGGTCGGCACGGCCACCCAGGGCCGCGACCGGCAGGCCGCCGCCGATGACCTTGCCGAAGGTGAACAGGTCGGGGGTCCAGCCTGCCGTGTCGTCGGTGGCGGGACCGCCGTCGTAGCCCCACCAGCCAGACGCCGAGACGCGGAAACCGGTCAGGACCTCGTCGCAGATCAGCAGCGCGCCGTGCTCGGCGGTGATCTGGCGCAGGCCGGCGTTGAAACCGTCGTGCGGGGGGACGACCGCCATGTTCGCCGGGGCGGCCTCGGTGATGACGGCGGCGATGCGGTCGGGGTGGGCCACGAACGCGGCGCGCACGGCGTCCAGGTCGTTGTACGGCAGGACGATGGTCTCCGCGGCGACGGCGGCGCTGACCCCGGCCGACCCGGGCAGGGCGAACGTCGCCAGGCCCGACCCGGCGGACGCCAGCAGGGCGTCGACGTGACCGTGGTAGCAGCCGGCGAACTTGATCACCACGTCGCGGCCGGTCGCCCCTCGGGCCAGGCGCAGGGCGGTCATCGTCGCCTCGGTGCCGGTCGAGACCAGGCGCACCTTCTGGGCCACCGGCACCCGGCGGCGGATCTCGGCCGCCAGCTCGGCCTCACCGATGCTGGGGGCGCCGAACGACAACCCGCGCTGAGCCTGGGCCACGACCGCCGCGACCACGTCGGGGTGGGCGTGCCCCAGCAGCGCCGGGCCCCAGGAGCCGACCAGGTCGACGTACTCGCGGCCCTCGACATCACGCACCCAGGCGCCAGAGCCGCTGACGAAGAACCGGGGGGTGCCGCCGACAGCGCCGAAGGCCCGCACCGGGGAGTCCACCCCGCCGGGGATGACGTCCAGGGCGTCGGCGAAAGCCTGAGAGTTGGTGGTCGGGGTGGTCATGGGGCTCTCTTTCTTCTCGTGGTGGAGGGGGTTTTGGTCGGGCTGGGTCGCGGGTCGGGGTGTCTGGCCGCCGCGCCCCCTTCGCCCGGCTACGCCGGTCTCCCGCCAGCCCCGGTGCCAGCGCGGCGGCCAGACACCCCGACCCGCTGGTGTCGTTCGCCCCATGGTGGGGGCGGGGTCTTGGGGACGGCTCGTCCGGCTGCGCCGGACATCGCTTGTCGATGGGTCACTGGGCTTCCCGCAGGACAGTGGGGACGGTTCCTAATGTCTTGCCTGGTCAGAGTAAGACAATGGACAGTGGGTGGGGGCAGGACAGTGGGGGGCAGGACAGTGGGGACGGTTCCTAATGTCCTCATGCCCCTGGTCACTGCGTGACCGGGCAGGCTCCCCACCGCTACTCCACGCGACTTGTCGCGCGGAGCCTCTCGCGGCGTGGCCCCATTAGGAACCGTCCCCACTGTCCTGCTGTCTTGCGTCGTCGCCCAGTTGGTCACTGGGCTTCCCGCAGCCAGGTGGCGACCTCGGCGGCCCAGTAGGTCAGGACGTGGGCGGCGCCGGCCCGGACGATCGAGACCAGGGACTCTTCGACGGCGCGGCGGCGGTCGATCCAGCCGTTGGCGGCGGCGGCCTCGACCATGGCGTACTCGCCGGAGACCTGGTAGGCCCAGACCGGGACCGGGGAGACCGCGGCCACGTCGGCCAGGATGTCCAGGTAGCCCAGGGCCGGTTTCACCATGACGATATCGGCGCCCTCGGCGAGGTCCAGGGCGACCTCGTGCAGGGCCTCGCGACGGTTCGCCGGGTCCATCTGGTAGGTCCGACGGTCGCCGGTCAGCGCGCTGTCCACCGCTTCGCGGAAGGGGCCGTAGTAGGCGCTGGCGTACTTCGCGGCGTAGGCCAGGACGACGACGTCGCTGTGGTCTGGTTCCAGGGCCTCGCGCACCGCGGCGACCTGGCCGTCCATCATCCCGGACAGGCCCACCACGTGGGCCCCGGCGTCCGCCAGCACCCGGGCCATCTGCGCGTACACCGCCAGAGTGGCGTCGTTGTCCACGCCCCCGGCGTCGTCCAGGACGCCGCAGTGACCGTGGTCGGTGAACTCGTCCAGGCAGAGGTCGGCCTGCACCACCACGGCGTCGCCGACCTCCGCGACGACGTCGGCCACGGCCCGGGTGAGCACCCCGTCCGGGTCGACCCCGCCGGTGCCGCAGGCGTCGCGCCGTTCGGGTACGCCGAACAGCATCACCCCGCCGACGCCGGCCTCGGCCGCCTCGACCGCGGCCTTGCGCAGCGTCGCGGCGGTGTGCTGCACGACGCCCGGCATGGAGCTGATCGGTGACGGCTCGGTCAGGCCCTCCCGGACGAACATCGGCAGTGTCAGCATGCCCGGGCGCAGGTGGTGCTCGGCGACGATACGGCGCAGCGCCGGGGTGGCACGCAGGCGGCGGGGGCGGATCGGCAGGTCGTTCACAGGAGTCTCCTCAAGGCGCGGCGTCGGGGTCTGGGGTGTCGTCGGGGTGGGTCTGGGGTGGGGCTGGCAGGCGGACCCGCGGCGGGGCCCGGCGGGCGGCCGGCGGGGG
>WRMB01000021.1 GCA_009777345.1 Micrococcales bacterium
GGGGGTGCCCCCGGTCCCGGCCGCTGCCGCCCCCGGCACAGCTGCCCCGGACCGTGAGGTGTCTGGGTTTCGTGCTGCTGTTCTGGGGTTTAAAACCCCAGACCAGCAGCACAAACCCCAGAAGCCTGCCGCGAGCCTCAGGGCCAGGGTGGCCTCATCAGCCGACGGCGTGCAGCGGGGTGGACAGCGGGGTGCCGGACATGTCGCGGCGGGGGTCGGGCTCGGGCAGGGGGACGGGCTGGCCGGTGGCGCTGGTGGCGGTAGCCGGGGCGGGGCCGACCCAGGCCAGGAGCAGGGTGTCCTCGCCCTTGAGGAAGCGGTGGGAGCGGACGCCGCCGGTGGCGCGGCCCTTGCCGGGGTAGGCGTCGAGACCGGTGACCTTGGCGGTGCCGGTCTGGGTGCCGGGCAGGGCCGACGCCGAGCCTGCGACGGTGACCACCTGGGCGGGGAAGGTCGTGGGGACGGAACCGGCGAAGACGACGCGGCAGGCGGGGCCGAGCTTGATACCAGCCATGCCACCGGCGGCCCGGCCCTGGGGGCGGACCGCGGCGGCGGGGAAGTGCAGCAGGGACGAGTCGGAGGCGAGCAGGACGATCTCGTCGTCGTCGGCCGCATGGGCCACGCCGACCACCGCGTCGTCGTCCTTCAGCGTGATGACCTCCCAGGAGTCCCGGTTGGCCGGGACGTCGCCCGGGGTCACACGCTTGACCACACCGGCGGCGGTGCCCAGCAGCAGGGGAGCCGCCTCCGGGTCGAGCGACGCCAGACCCACGACGTGCTCGGAGCGTTCCAGCGTCACCACCTCGGCAACCGGGGCGCCGCCGGACAGCGACAGCCGACCCTCGCTCGGCGGCAGCCCGGGCAGCTCCACGACCTCCAGACGGAGCAGGCGGCCACGGTTGGTCACCGCGCCTACCTGGGCGCGGGTCGAGGCCAGCACCTGCCCGGCGAGCACGTCGTGACGGGTCCGGGCGCCGTTGCGGACCAGGGGTGTGCCGTCGGCGGTGCGGGCCAGCAGACCGGTGGCCGACAGCACCACGCGGCACGGGGTGTCGGCGATCTCCAGGGCCACCGGTGCGCGCCCCAGCGCTGCGGACGAGGCCGACACTGTGCTACCAGGTGTGCCCGCCGCACCGCCCGCGGACTCCAGCAGCACGGTGCGCCGGGGCGTGCCGTAGGTCGCGGCCACATCGGCCATGTCGTCGCTGACCTGGGTGCGCAGCAGGTGGTCGTCGGCCAGCAGCGCCTCCAGCTCGGCGATCTCGCGGTCCAGCTGGTCGCGTTCCTTCTCCAGCTCCAGGCGGGAGAAGCGGGTCAGGCGCCGCAGCCGCAGCTCCAGGATGTACTCGGCCTGCTTGTCCGTCAGGTCGAAGACCATCATCAGCCGGGACCGGGCCATATCGGCGTCGTCGGCGTCCCGGATGATCGCGATGACCTCGTCGATGTCCAGGATCGCCACCAGCAGCCCGGTGACCAGGTGCAGACGTTCCTTGCGCCGTTCCAGCCGGTAGGCGGTGCGCCGCCGGGTGACGGTGATCCGGTGGTCCACCCACACGGTCAGCAGCTCGCGCAGGCCCAGGGTGCGGGGCTGGCCTTCGACCAGGGCCACGTTGTTGACGGAGAACGAGTCCTCCATCGGGGTGTGCCGGAACAGCTGGGCCAGCACCGCCTCCGGTTCGAACCCGGACTTGACCTCGATGAGCAGGCGCAGCCCGTGGTGGCGGTCGGTCAGGTCGTTGGCGTCGGCGATCCCGGACAGCTTCTTGGCCTGCACACCCTCCTTGATCTTCTCCAGCACCCGTTCCGGGCTGACCAGGTACGGCAGCTCGGTCACGACGATCCCGCGCCGCCGGGCCGTGACGTTCTCGACCTTGCAGGTCGCCCGGACGCGGAACTGGCCCCGACCGGTGGCGTAGGCCTCGCGCACCCCTTCCAGGCCGACGACGGTGCCGCCGCCGGGCAGGTCCGGTCCGGGGACGAAGCGCACGAGCTCGTCCAGGGTCGCCTCGGGGTGCATGACCAGGTGCCGGGCCGCCGCGACCACCTCGACGAGGTTGTGCGGGGCCATGTTCGTGGCCATCCCGACGGCGATCCCGGCCGCGCCGTTGACCAGCAGGTTCGGGATCGCGGCGGGCAGCACCGCCGGCTGCATGAGCTTGTTGTCGTAGTTCGGGACGAAGTCGACAGCGTCCTCGTCGATCCCGTCGAGCATCGCCACCGTCGCCGGTGCCATCCGGGCCTCGGTGTACCGCGGTGCGGCCGGGCCCTGGTCCAGCGACCCGAAGTTGCCGTGCCCGTCGACCAGCGGCAGCCGCATCGCGAACGGCTGGGCCAGGCGCACCATCGCGTCGTAGATCGCCGCGTCGCCGTGCGGGTGCAGCTTGCCCATGACGTCGCCGACCACCCGGGACGACTTCACGTACGGCCGGTCCGGGCGCAGGCCCATCTCGCCCATCTGGTAGGCGATGCGCCGCTGGACGGGCTTGAGGCCGTCGCGGGCGTCGGGCAGGGCGCGGGCGTAGATGACCGAGTAGGCGTACTCCAGGAACGACGTCTGCATCTCCGCCGCGACGTCGATATCGACGATCCGTTCCGCTCCCGAGACTGAGGAGTCGTCGGGCGGGGTGTCGGGTGGGCTCGGGCGGCGGGCCACGTCAGTCTCCTCGTACATCGGGTGCACCCCCTTGGGGTGCGCCGCACATCGTCGCACATCTGATCGAGGTGAGGTGGTGCACCGGCTCTCGCGTGTCCGGACGACCTGCGAGATATCGCGCAAGCCGCTCCAGACCGGGGTCGCGGCCCGCCTGGTAGACGGGCAAGTGGGCGGCAGGGGCGGGGCGACAGTGGGAGGATGAGCGGGTGCCTACCCTTCCCGCGCTGCGTCGTGACCTCGACCGGGCCGGCTACTACCCCGAGCTGGTAGCGGACGTGGTCGACGTCGCCATCGCTGACGAACCCGTCGTCGCCCACCTGGTGCTGCCCGAGACCACCCTGGACGACGTGGCGCTGCGCCGTCACGTCACGGTGATGGTGCTGACCGCGTCCCGGCTGGTCGTGGCGCACGTCGACGACCTGCCCGCCGACTCCGAGCACCCGTCGGCCTCGGCCGCGGCCACCACCGAGGCGGTGCCGCTGTCCCGGGTGCGGTCCGTCGGGCTGACCCACGTGGTCTCCGACCCGGCCCGCTACCGCCCGGGCCGCACCCGGCCTTCGGAGCTGACCCTGGCGATCGGCTGGGGCGCGGTCAGCCAGGTCGACCTGGAACCGGCCGCCTGCGACGACCCGCACTGCACCGCCGACCACGGTCTGACCGGGTCGATCACCGGCGACGACGTGGCGGTCCGGGTGAGTGCCGCCGCCGAGGGTGCTGACGCGGTGCGGGCCGCGGTCCGGTTCGCCCGGCAGCTGTCGCAGGCTACGGCGTCGGCCGGGCGGGAATAGGCGGGGCGTGTCTGTGCTGGCGGCTGCGTGCGCCCGGGTCGGTTTGACCTGGCCGCTGGCGGCCCCGGGGCTCGGTGACGTGCTTGCCGGGGCCGGTGGTGCGCTGGGGCTGACCGACCCGCAGGCTGCGGACGCCCGGTCCCGGCTCGGCCTGCCCGTCGCGGACCGGGTGGTCGTGGCGCTGGTAGACGGCCTGGGCCGGACCAACCTGGGCGAACGTGGCGGGCACGCCCCGTTCCTGCGACGCCTGCTGCCCGGGTCGCTGACGCTGCGCAGCCCCTTCCCGTCCACCACCGCGGCCTCTCTGGGCACGTTCGGTACCGGTGCGCCCCCCGGGGCGACGGCGATGCTCGGCTACACGGTGCGCAACCCGGCCACGGGCGGCCTGGCGAACCTGGTGTCCTGGACGGGCCTGCCCGACGCGGCCGAGCAGTGGCAGCGCCAGCCCACCTGGTTCGAACGGCTGGTGGCGGCCGGTATCGCTGTGCGGTCGGTGGGACCGCAGCGCTTCGAGGGGTCCGGGCTGACCCGGGCGGTGCTGCGCGGCGGGACGTACCGGCCCGCCGAGACGCTGCCGCAGCGGGTCGACCGGGCGGTGTCCGCGGCCCGGGAACCGGGTCTGGTCTACCTGTACTGGGGGCAGGTCGACAAGGTCGGCCACCACGCCGGGTGGGGCTCGCTGGCCTGGGGTGAGGCGCTGGGCGCGACCGACGCCGAGCTGGCGCGTCTGGCCCGGTCCCTGCCGCGCGGCACGCTGCTGGTGGTCACCGCCGACCACGGCATGGTCGACGTGGACCGGACCGTGCGCTGGGACGTGGCGACGTCACCGGAGCTGGCCCGGGGCGTCGGGCTGGTCACGGGGGAGCCCCGGGCCATGCAGCTGCACCTCGACGTCGGGACCGACGCCGACGCGGTCGTCACCCGGTGGCAGGACGTGCTGGGTGATCACGCCGTCGTCCTCAGCCGGGCCGATGCCGTCGCGGCTGGGCTGTTCGGGCCGGTCGAGGCGGCGGTGGCACCGGTGATCGGTGACGTGGTCGTGGCGATGGCCGGTCGGGCCACCGTGGTCGACTCGCGCACCCAGACACCGGAGTCGCTGCAGCTGCTCGGGGTGCACGGATCGCTGACCGAGCACGAGACCGTGGTGCCGCTGCTGGTCACCCAGGTCTGACGCCCTACTCGGGCTTGGCACCGAAGACGATCTCGTCCCAGCTGGGCACCTTGGCCCGGCCCTTGCGCCGACCGCGGCCCGTCGCGCTGGTCGCCCCCGCCGCCGTCGACGTGCTGGTCGTACCGGCCTTGGTCCGGCTCGACCCGGTCCGGCGGGACGCACCAGCGTGGTCCGGGTTCTCGGACGAGCGCGCTGACGCCGCCGACGGTGCGGTCGCTGGGGGGCTCGCCGTGGTGACCTTCGGGGTCGGTCGGCTGGTCGTGGTCTTGGCCTTGCGGGTGGTCTTGGTGACCGGTGTCGGGGTGGACGGCGCCTCGTCCGGGCCGTCGTCCAGGTCGACCGGCTGGCGCTTGCCCCGGCGGCTGCCGAGCTCGTCCAGCAGGGTGTCGACGGCCGGGGTGGGACTGGTCGTCGGGGTCTCGACCTGGGCGAGGTCGAAGACCACGGGCCGGACCGCGGTCAGGTGGCGTCGGGCCGCGGGCTCGGCGATCTCCGTCTCCGACAGCCAGCGGGCCTCGTCCTCGGTGGCGGTCAGCGTCTTGGTCGAGGGGTCGAACGCCCAGCGGGCCTCGCGCGGTTCCTCGGCGGCCACGAACCGGGCGACCACGACCCACGGACCGGACCGGTCGCGAGCCGCGTCCCAGGTCAGCGAGCCAATCTCGACGCCGCGGGCGACCAGGCGGTCGGCCACCAGGTCGCCGAGCGCCGGGGCGTCGAGATCGCGCCCGACCGGGGCGGTGCGGGCCTGCTCGGCGATATACGCCCGTTCGTCGATCACCGGGCCCTCGAAGCGGCGCACGTGCTGCACCGTGACGTCCGCCGACTCGGCGATCTCGGCGGCGGTCTGGCCGGCCCGGATCCGAGCCTGGATCTCGCGCGGGGTCAGGGTCCCGGACTGCTCGGTGCGCACCTGCTCGAGCTGGGGGCGGTCGCGGCGCACGGCCGCGCGCAGCGCCTCGTCGATGGGCAGGGTGAACCGCAGGCCGTCGTCGCCGCGCAGGACGAGGCGCTCACCGTCCTGGTCCAGACCGACCAGCTCGAGCTCTGCCATGGACACCTCCTGCGGGCCAGCCTGCCATCCGGCGCGACCGTTCGGGGGGAAATGGCCCGGTGAGCCGCCGTTGCCGCCCGACCGGGGGTCGCGGGCAAGATGGAGTCATGACCGAACCTGGCTGTGGCCCTGCCCCGCTCGACCCCGCCCTGCTCGACCGGACCCTGCTCGACGAGCTGGTCGGCCTGGCCGAACGTGCCGCCCGCGAGGCCGCGGCGCTGGTCCACGACGGTCGTCCGGACCGGGTCGAGGTCACCGCGACGAAGAGCAGCCACGCCGATATCGTCACCGCGATGGACCTGGCTGCCGAGGAACGGCTGCGCACGGTCCTGCACCAGGCCCGCCCCAGGGACGGCATCCTCGGCGAAGAACAGGGCTACGAACCGGGGACCAGCGGTATCACCTGGGTGATCGACCCCGTCGACGGCACCGTGAACTACCTGTACGGGCTGGCGGCCTACGCCGTGCTGGTCGCCGCGGTCACCGGACCGGGCCCGGCTGTCCCCGACCCGGCCACCTGGACGGTGCTCGCGTCGTGCGTGCGGGCTCCCGCGCTGGACCGGACCTGGACGGCGACCCGCGGTGGCGGGGCGTACCGCGACGGCCGCAGGCTGGCTCTGGGCACCCCGCCCGAGCTGGGCCTGTGCCTGCTCGGCACCGGGTTCGGCTACCGTCGGGCGGTCCGCGCGCTGCAGGGCCGGGTGGTGGCCGGGCTGCTGCCCCAGGTGCGCGACCTGCGCCGGATGGGTTCGGCCGGGCTGGACCTGTGCGCCGTGGCCGACGGCAGCCTCGACCTGTTCTTCGAACGCGGTCTCAACCCGTGGGACCTGGCCGCCGGGTCGCTCGTCGCCGCCGAGGCGGGTGCCCAGGTCAGCGGCCTGCGTGGGGCGCCGGCCGGGGAGGCGATGACCGTCGCCGGGCACCCGGGGCGCGTCGGGGAGCTTCTCACCCTGCTGGAGCAGGCCGGAGCGGACGAACCGGTGTGAACCTCGCGCCTCGCCGTGGTGTCGTTTCACAGTCGGGGGGTTCATGGTGCACAATCCGTGCCGCCCTGCTGTGACGCGGGAACAGAACCGGGTCGGCGGGCCTTGAGGTCCCTAGTACGACCCGACGTACCACGAAGAGAGTGACGCCACCGATGGCTACCGACTACGACGCGCCGCGCAAGAACGAGGAAGAGCTCTCCGAGGACTCCCTCCAAGAGCTGCAGGCCCGCCGGACCGACAAGAACTCCGGTGTCGTCGACGAGGACGAGACCGAGGCTGCCGAGGGGTTCGAGCTGCCCGGCGCCGACCTGTCCGGCGAGGAGCTGTCCGTGCGGGTGCTGCCCCGCCAGGCGGACGAGTTCACCTGCTCGCACTGCTTCCTGGTGCACCACCGCAGCCAGCTGGCCTACGAGAAGGACGGGCTGCCGGTCTGCTCGGAGTGCGCCGCCTGAGAGCGGGCCGACGATGACGGACGAGGACGTCACGGTGCTGCTGCGGCGGCTCGACCCCGACCTGCCCGCTCCCGCGTACGCCCGGACGGGTGATGCGGGCGCCGACCTGGTCACCGCGGTGGACATAACGCTGGCCCCGGGGCAGCGGGTGACCGTGCCGACCGGGGTGGCGCTCGCGCTGCCCGCCGGGTGGGTCGGTCTCGTGCACCCCCGTTCTGGTCTGGCCGCCCGGCACGGGCTGACCGTCGTCAACGCCCCGGGCACCGTGGACAGCGGGTACCGGGGCGAGATCAAGGTCACCCTGCTCAACACCGACGCCGCGGAGCCCGTGGTGCTGCGCCGGGGCGACCGGATCGCCCAGCTGGTCGTGCAGCGGGTCGCCCAGGCCCGGTTCGAGGAGGTCGCCGCGCTGCCGGAGTCCGAGCGCGGTGCGGACGGCTTCGGCTCGTCCGGCGGTTGGTCCGTCCCCTGAGTGGGATACCCTGCAACCCGGGCGGTGGACGAGTCGGTCCGACCGCGCCGAGGTGAGGGTGTCGAGCCCAGCCACCGTACGCAGCACGGCGGGCACAGCACTGGTGCCATTGAGAGTCGGGAGTCGATCGTGGGTCTGTTCCGTCGGGTGAGGCCGGACGACGAGCCGGACGCTGACCGCAGCGCCCCGGACACGGCACCGCAGGACGGGGACGTGCCGCCGCAGACCGGTCCGTGGGACTCCTCCGACCCCCGGCCCGCGGGCCCGTACCTCGACCTCGGCGGCCTGCAGGTGCCGGTCCCGTCGGGGCTGAAGGTGCACATGGACACCGACGACTCCCGGCGGGTGGTCCGGGTGCGGATGGAGGTCGCCGGGTCCGAGCTGCAGCTGGCGCCGTTCGCTGCGCCGCGCACGGCGGGGATCTGGGACGAGATCCGGGCCGAGATCGTCGAGCAGATCCAGTCCGACGGCGGACGCGCCGACGAGATGATGGGCCGGTTCGGGCTCGAGGTGGCCGCGAAGATGGTGGTCCGCAGCGAGGGCAAGTCCGGCAAGCGGACGGTGCGGTTCCTCGGGGTGGACGGTCCGCGCTGGTTCCTGCGCGGGGTGGTCACCGGTGCGGCCGCGTCCGACCCGACCGCCGCCGCGGTGGTCGAAGACCTGTTCGCCGGGTGCGTCGTGGTCCGTGGCACCGCCGCGATGCCACCGCGCGACCTGCTGGTGATGCGGCTGCCCGACGAGGCGCCCGTCGTCGAGCCGGACGAGCCGGAGTTCGACCCGCTGACCCGCGGTCCTGAGATCACCGAGATCCGATGACCCGGCCTGGTCCGACGGTCTCGGCGGTCCGATGAAGTCGCTACGCCGACGCGCCCGGTCGTTGCTCGCCTCCCGGGAGCAGGTCGAGGCCGACGAAGAACGCGCCGATGCGCTGGCCGTGGCCGGGTGCACCCCGGTCGCCGAGCTACCCGACCGGCACCGTGCCTCGGCGTCGGGCGTGCTGCGCTCGGTGACGCTGCGGCCCCGCGAGGGGGTTCCCGCGCTGGTGGCCGAGCTGTACGACGGTTCCGGCTCCCTGGACCTGGTCTGGCTGGGTCGGCGCGAGATCGCCGGGATCGTGCCGGGACGACGGCTCGTCGTCGAGGGTATGGTCACCCGGCTCGACGGTCGGCGGGCCGTCTACAACCCGCGCTACCAGCTCAAGGCCCGGCCTCATGAGTGAGCCGACCCAGCCCGAGACGCCCGTGGCCGACCCGGCCGCCGGGCGGGGGGTGCGGGCCCTCACCCAGGAGGAGTTCTCCTTCGTCGCCGCGGTCGGCGGGGTGCGCGGGCTGGTCGAGTCGGTCGCTCCAGGACTGCTGTTCGTCGTGGTGTACCTGGTCTCCGGGCAGCGGCTGGTCCCGGCGGTGGTGGCCTCGGCCGGTGCGGCGGCGCTGGCGGTCGTCGCCCGGCTGGTCCAGCGCACCCCGGTCACCCAGGCGCTGTCCGGGGTGCTCGGGGTGGGCATCGGCGTGGTCTGGGCGCTGATGTCCGGCCGGGCGGAGAACTACTTCGCGTGGGGGCTGTGGGTCAACCTCGGGTACATGGTCGGCACCCTGGTGACGATCCTCGTCCGCTGGCCGCTGGTGGGGGTGCTGCTCGGCCTGTTCGACCCGCACGGCCCGCTGGCGGGAGGGCCGTGGTCGACGGTCGGGCGGTTCCGCCACGACCGGTCGCTGCGCCGCCGGGCGACCGCGGCGACGTGGATCTGGGTCGCCGTGTTCGCCGCCCGGCTGGCCGTGCAGGTCCCGCTGTACTTCTCGGCCGAGGTGGCGTGGCTGGGCACGGCCAAGCTGGTCATGGGCGTGCCGTTGTTCGCGCTGGCGCTGTGGTTCAGCTGGGTTCTCGTCCGGCCAGCACACGCAGCAGCGCGGCCTCCTGCGCGTCCTGACCCGTGACGAACAGCAGCTCGTCGTGCCCTTCGAGGGTGTCGTCGGGGCTGGGCGCGAGCGGGCGGGTGTCGCGCACGATGCAGGCCAGCACGGTGTCCTGCGGCCAGACCACGTCACCGACGAGGCGACCCACCAGCGGCGAGTCCTCAGGCAGCGTGATCTCGCGGATATCGGCCCGCGACTGGTGGAAGGTGAAGATCTTCACCAGGTCGCCGACGCTGACCGCCTCCTCGACCATCGCGGTCATGATCCGCGGGGTGGACACGGCCACGTCCACGCCCCAGGCCTCGCCGAACATCCACTCGTTCTTCGGGTTGTTGACCCGGGCCACGGTGCGCGGCATCCCGAACTCGGTCTTGGCCAGCAGGGAGACGACGAGGTTCGCCTTGTCGTCACCGGTGGCGGCCACCATGACGTCGCACTCCTCGGTGTGGATCTGGCGCAGCGTCGGCAGCTCGCAGGCGTCGCCGAGCACCCAGTCGGCGTCGGCGGCCTGAGCGACGCGCATCGCCGAGGGCTGCCGGTCCACGACGGTCACCGCGTGCCCGTGCACCAGCAGCTCGCGGGCGATGGACAGGCCGACCGAGCCGGCCCCGGCGATGACGATCCTCATATCGCACGCACCATCCTCACGACGCGGCCGGCGGGCGCCCGGTCAGAGCCCGTTCCACCGCGGGGCCGTCGGACGCCTGCATCAGGACGTGCACCACGTCGTTCTCCTGGAGCACGGTCGAGGCGGTGACCATCACCCCGTCGCCGTAGCGGGTGAGGTAGGCGACCCGGGCGCCGCTGGCGTCCTCCAGGCGGCGCACCGGCAGGCCGACCCAGGCCGGGTCGAGGTCCACCTGGGCCAGCACGACCTTCCCGGAGGGGTCGCGGTACTCGTCGGTGGTGCCCATCGGCAGCAGCCGACGCAGCACCTGGTCGGTGGTCCAGCGCACGGTGGCCACCGTGGGGATGCCCAGGCGCTGGTAGACCTCCGCCCGGTGCGGGTCGTAGATGCGCGCGACGACGTTGGAGACGCCGAAGGTCTCGCGCACCACCCGCGCCGCGACCACGTTGGAGTTGTCCCCGTCGGCCACCGCCGCGAAGCCGTAGGCGTCGTCGATCCCGGCCGCGGTCAGCGTGTCGCGGTCGAAGCCGAGACCGGTGACCTTGTTGCCCTCGAACTGCTCGGGCAGACGACGGAACGCGTCGGGGCTCTGGTCGACCACCGCGACCGAGTGTCCACGCTGCTCCAGCGACAGCGCGAGCAGCGCGCCGACCCGGCCGCAGCCCATGATGACGAAGTGCACAGCCGCACGCTACCCCGTCAGGTCGCGTCAGCGGCGTAGCATGGGCGACCGTGCCGGATCTGCGGGGTGCAGCCAAACGTCTGCTCGTGGGCCGACCGGTCCGGAGCGAGAACCTGGGGCGCACGCTGCTGCCCAAGCGTCTCGCGCTGCCGGTCTTCGCCTCCGACGCCCTCTCGTCGGTGGCCTACGCCCCCGACGAGATCCTCCTGACCCTGGCCTTCGCCGGGACGAGCGCCCTGGTCCTCTCGCCGTGGGTCGGTCTGGCGGTCGCCGTGGTCATGCTGGTCGTCATCGCCTCCTACCGGCAGAACGTCCGCGCCTATCCTTCGGGCGGCGGCAACTACGAGGTCGCGACCGAGAACCTCGGCGGCAACGCCGGTCTGACGGTGGCGAGCGCACTGGTCGTGGACTACGTGCTCACGGTGGCGGTCTCGGTGTCAGCGGGCGCCCAGTACGCGGCGGCGGCGCTGCCCGGGCTGGCCGGGCACGAGGCCCAGGCCGCTGTCGTCGTGGTGCTGCTCATCGCTCTGGCGAACCTGCATGGCGTGCGCGAGTCGGGGCGGGCCTTCGCCGTCCCGGTGTACCTGTACATCGGCGGTATCGGCATCACGGCGCTCGTCGGTTTCGTCCAGTACCTCACCGGGCACCTGGGGCAGGCGGAGTCTGCCTCCTACCAGATCGTGCACCGGTCCGATCTCGACTCCGGGCTCGTCGGCCTCGCCGGTGCGCTCCTGGTGCTCCGGGCTTTCGCCTCCGGGTCGGTGGCCCTCACCGGTGTCGAGGCGATCAGCAACGGCGTCCCGGCGTTCCGCAAGCCGAAGCCGAAGAACGCCGCCACGACGCTGGCCCTGCTCGGGGCGATCTCCGCCACGCTGCTGATATCGGTCCTGGTGCTCTCGCGGCTGGTCGGGGTCAACTACGTGGAGAACCCGGCGACGGACCTGGTGACCAGCTCTGGGCAGCCCGTCGGGGACGACTACCAGCAGTACCCGGTGATCAGCCAGCTCGCGCATGCCGTGTTCCAGGGTTTCCTGCCCGCCTTCTACTTCGTCGCCGTCGTCGCCGGCGTCATCCTGGTGCTCGCCGCCAACACCGCGTTCAACGGGTTCCCGGTGCTCGGATCGGTCCTGGGACGTGACGGGTACCTGCCGCGCCAGCTGCACACGCGGGGCGACCGGCTGGCCTACTCCAACGGGATCATCGCCCTGGCGGTCGCCGCGATCGTCCTGATCTGGGCCTTCGACGCCCAGGTCACCCGGCTCATCCAGCTCTACATCGTCGGCGTGTTCGTGTCGTCCACGCTGTCCCAGCTCGGGATGGTGCGGCACTGGGGACGGTTGCTGCCCGCCGAGCCGGACCCGGCCAGGCGTACGCGCATGAGACGTTCCCGGGTCGTCAGCGCTGTCGGTTTCGTCATGACGAGCCTGGTGCTGGTCGTCGTGCTGGTGACGAAGCTCACCCATGGCGCCTGGATCGCCGTCGTGGCGATGCTCGTCGTGTTCGGCCTCATGAAAGGCATCCACCACCACTACGAGCAGGTACGGGCCGAGCTGGCCCTGGGGGACGACGTCGAGTCGGCCCGGGCCCTGCCGAGCCGGGTGCACGCCATCGTGCTGGTGTCCAACCTGCGTCGTCCGGCCGTGCGGGCCATCGCCTACGCGCGGGCCGCGCGACCGTCGGTGCTGGAGGTGGTCACCGTCGGGGTGGACCCCGACGAGGTGGACGAGCTGCGCGCCGAGTGGGACCGGCTCGGTCTGCCCCTGCCGCTGAAGATCCTCGACTCCCCGTTCCGGGAGATCACACGCCCGGTACTGACCTATGTGCGCTCGATCCGCCGGGAGTCGCCGCGCGACCTGGTGGTGGTGTACGTCCCGGAGCACGTCGTCGGGCACTGGTGGGAGGCCCTGCTGCACAACCAGAGCGCGATGCGGCTCAAGAGGCGGCTGCTGTTCATGCACGGGGTGGTCGTCGCGTCGGTGCCGTGGCAGCTGGAGTCGTCGGCCCGCACCCGGGCGCTGGCCGAGCACCTCGACGCCCGCCCTCGACCCGGCGACACCCGGCGCGGCCTGGACCGACCCGACCGCTGAACGCGCGCAGGCCGGACCGTCAGCCGAACGTCCCGGTCGTGTGCCGTACCGACGGCGTACGGGCGGCCGAGATCAGCCGGAGACCTTGCGCAGACCGATCCGCGCGTCGCCGATCTCGATCACCGAGCCGGCCGGGACCTGCACGTGCCTGCCCGGCAGGCAGGTCTCGTGCGTGTCGTCCGGCAGGTGGACGCACGACCCGCTGACCGCTCCCAGGTCCTCGGCCCACACGGCGAGCGGGCCGACGGTCAGGCGCAGGTGGGCCGGTGCCAACGACTCGTCTTCCAGCCGCAGGACCGTCTGGCCGGGGGCAGCGGCCGGGTTGCGTCCGATCAGCACCACACCTGTGACCTTGCGGGTCGAACCGTCGGGCAGCAGCAGATCGGCGATCATCGTCCGATGGCCTTCGTCCCACACCGCCAGGATCTGCCTGGAGCGGGTGTCCTCGAACTCGGGTCTCATGCCCCACACGTCGAGCACCTCGGTACCAGCCAGCTGGTCGTGCCACCCGCGGTTGCGTCCCGACGCGTCGTGCTTGGCCCAGTACACCACGAACAGCGCGACCGCACCGAGCAGGAGCCCGCCTGTCCCGAACAGGAGACTGCCGGTCACCCCGAAGGCGAGCCCGGCGGCTGCGACCACGAACAGACGCTGCGTCGCCCGGCCCGCACCCACCGGGGCATGGGTCGAGAAGTCCACCGTGCGCAGGAACATCATCAGCTGGGCCAGGGTCCAGCCGTTGCGGCCCTGCAGCGCCAGCTGGAGCACCAGGACCGCGATACCGGTCGTGGCCGCCAGGAACATACCGCCCCCGGCCCAGGCGACGAGCAGAGCCGGTGCCAGCACCACCACCACGTCGAACACCGCGGCGTACACCCGCCAGATCACCTCCGACGGCACACCGCGCACCGGCAGGTCGGAAGCCCGGGGCTGGCGCACCCGGCTCGGCGGCACACCCATCGGGGGCGGGACCCACAGGTCGAGCACCGCGGTGCTGCGCAGCCCGACGAAGAACAGGCGTCGCCACGCCCGGCCCATGCCGACCGGTTCGCCGGTCGACCGGTCGACCAGGCGCAGGACCATGATGCGCTGGCCGACGGACCAGCCCTGCTCGCCCTGCAGCATCATCTGGGCCACCAGGACGCAGAAGACGAGCTCGGCCGCCAGGACGGTACCCGACGGACCGGCGACCATCATCTTGGCCACCAGGGCGAGCCCGCCGGTCACAGCGAGGTCGAACATCACGGCGTACACCTGCCACATCAGCAGCGCTGGCCGGGGCGCCTTGTCCAGACCCGTTGCGTCGAGCCCGGTCGCGCCGAGCCCAGCTGCACCGGGTCCGGTCGCGCCGAGCCCAGCTGCGCCGAGCCCAGTCGCACCGAGCCCAGTCGCGAGTCCGGTCGCACCGAGCGCCGATGCGGGCTTGGTCTTCCGCGGGCGGGGGACCCCGAGGTCGATCACCATCGAGTCGGTCAGCTGGTCGTGCCACCCGCGGCGCCGACCTGTCCGGTCGGTCAACGGTGTGAGCATCACCAGCAGCGCGCCTACCACGAGCATCAGCAGCGCGACGAACCAGGCCACCAGGTTGCCGATGGAGTACAGCACCAGCCCACCAGCCGCGACGACGAACAGGCGCAGCGCCGCCCGGAGCACCCCCACCGGGTCACCGGTCGTCCGGTCCACCAGCTGCAAGGACATCTGCCGCTGGGCGATGGTCCAGCCGCAGCGGCCCTGCAGCACCAGCTGGAGCGCCAGGACAGCGACGCCGACCGTGATCGCCAGGGCGAGGCCGCTGGCCCACGCCACCAGCAGAGCGGGTACCAGCACCGCCGCCACGTCGAACGTCGCGGCGTATATCCGCCAGATCACCGCCGACGGCTCGTCGACGGGCTCGGCCGTACCGGTCGCCGGTGGCTGCTCCGCGGCCACCTCGTCGTGCGGGGAATCGATCGTGGCTGTCAGCTCGTTCACCCGTCGTGTCCCTTCCTGGATCTGCTCGCTGAGACTCCTGCGGTGCGACGGTGCTGATCACCGCCTGGCGGTGACGGCGTGACGTCGACCCGATTATGCCCTACCGGACGGCTGTTTGTCCTGTTTTGCACGATCCGAGGGCGGGTATCTACGTTTGAAACTATTACGGTGAGAATCGCGGCGCGCCTGCGGCACGGACCGTCGTCCCGGCTACCGCGCCGCAGGACTACGGTGGGGGGTGTGGTCGAGCTGACGGTGGGTGCGCCCGCGCACGGTGGACACTGTGTCGCGCGGCTGGACGGTCGGGTGGTGTTCGTGCGCCACGCGCTGCCCGGGGAGCGGGTGCAGGTGCAGGTGACCAGCACCGGGGCCCGGTTCTGGCGGGCCGATGCCGTCCAGGTGCTCGAACCGTCGCCGGACCGGGTGCCCTCGGCCTGGCCCGCCGCCGGTCCCGGCGGTGTGGGCGGGGGAGAGCTGGCGCACGTCGCGCTGGACGCCCAGCGGCGCTGGAAGGCCCAGGTGCTCGGCGAACAGCTGCGTCGCCTGGCCCACGACGACCGTGACGTGCCGGTGCTCGCCGCCCCCGGCGACGCCGACCGGGGCGGCCTGGCCTACCGCACCCGGCTCGACCTGGTGACCGACGACGACGGCCGGGCCGGGATGTTCGGCTGGCACAGCCACGCGGTGCACCGGCTGGACGCCATGCCGCTGGCCACCGAGACGGTGGCCGGCCTGGGCCTGTTCGACCGGACCTGGCCGCCGGGCGCACGGATCGTCGTGGCCGTCGGCGCCGACGACCGCCCGGTGGTGCTCGTGGACGGCGACGTGTGGGACCTGCGCAGGCACCGTCCCGACCGTCGGCCCACAGCCCGCCGGTCGGTGCGCGAGCAGGTCGGTCAGATCGGCTACCGGGTGGCCGCCGACGGGTTCTGGCAGGCCCACCGGGCGGCCCCGCAGCTGCTCACCGATGCGGTGCTGGCCGCTGTCGGTGACGTGCCGGGCGCGACGGTCGCCGACCTGTATGCCGGGGCGGGCCTGTTCACGGCGCCGCTGGCCGCCGCGGTAGGGGAGCAGGGCCGGGTGGTCGCGGTCGAGGGCGACGCCCGCGCGCTGCGTGACGCCCGGCGCAACGTCCACGGTCTGCCGCAGGTGACCTTGCTGCCCGGGGACGTGCGCGAGGTCGTGGGGCAGCTGGGACGTCCGGACGTGGTCGTGCTTGACCCGCCCCGGGTCGGTGCGCGGCAGCCTGTGGTGGACGCACTCGCGGCGCTGGGTCCGGACCGGGTGGTCTACGTCGCCTGCGACCCGGCGGCCCTGGCCCGCGACATCGGCCGGTTCGGCGGGCACGGCTACCGGCTGGCCGCGGTGACGGGGTACGACGTCTTCGCGATGACCCACCACGTCGAGGCCGTCGCCCTGCTCGTGCGCTGAGCACCGACACGCCCACCGACACGCCCAGAGGCTCGCGCCAGGCTACGGTGGGAAGATGACCTGGAGGAGGGCGCGATGACTGAGGCGCACAGCAGGCTGGCCAAGGCGAAACGGGCGGTCAGCGCCGAGCTGGCCAAGCAGGGTACCCCGGACTACGACCCGCGTACCCACAAGCGCCTGCTCGAGGCCGAGCGCAAGGCAGCGGAGGAGGCAGCAGCAGTCGACGGCGGGAAGTAGTGCCAGTCTTTCCGCCAGACAGAAGCCAGCCCTAGATCGGTGCTGGTGGCGGGGCCGTGAAGGGTCCCGCCCAGATGATATCTTGACGTCGAGATTACACGGCGCAAAGGAGACTCTCGGTGACGAACCTCGACAGCTTTGGATCGCGCGGAACGTTGGAGGTGGGCGGCACCGGGTACGAGGTGTACCGGCTGTCCGCCGTGCCCGGCCTGGACAAGCTTCCCTACGCCCTGAAGGTGCTGGCAGAGAACCTGCTGCGCACCGAGGACGGCGCGAACGTCACGGCCGACCACGTCCGGGCGCTGGCCGGCTGGGACCCCACGGCAGTGCCGTCCACGGAGATCCAGTTCACCCCGGCCCGCGTCATCATGCAGGACTTCACCGGTGTGCCCTGCGTGGTCGACCTGGCCACGATGCGCGAGGCCATGGCCGACCTGGGCGGCGACCCGGCCCGGATCAACCCGCTGTCCCCGGCCGAGATGGTCATCGACCACTCGGTGCAGATCGACGTCGCCGGCCGGGCCGACGCCTTCGAGCGCAACGTCGAGCTGGAGTACCAGCGCAACCGTGAGCGCTACCAGTTCCTGCGCTGGGGCCAGACCGCGTTCGACGACTTCAAGGTCGTCCCTCCGGGCACCGGCATCGTCCACCAGGTCAACATCGAGTACCTGGCTCGGGTGGTCATGGCTCGTACCGTCGACGGTGCGCTGCGGGCCTACCCTGACACCTGCGTCGGTACCGACTCGCACACCACGATGGTCAACGGCCTGGGCGTGCTGGGCTGGGGCGTCGGCGGTATCGAGGCCGAGGCGGCCATGCTCGGCCAGCCGGTGTCGATGCTCATCCCGCGGGTGGTCGGCTTCAAGCTGACCGGTGCCATCCCGGCCGGTGTGACCGCGACCGATGTCGTCCTCACCATCACCCAGCAGCTGCGCCAGCACGGTGTGGTCGGCAAGTTCGTCGAGTTCTACGGTGCCGGGGTGGCTCAGGTGCCGCTGGCCAACCGGGCGACCATCGGCAACATGAGCCCCGAGTTCGGCTCGACCGCCGCTATCTTCCCGATCGACGACGCCACCCTGGACTACCTGCGCCTGACCGGTCGTCCGGAAGACCAGGTCGCGCTGGTCGAGGCGTACGCCAAGGAGCAAGGCCTGTGGCTGGACCCGTCGGTCGAGGCCAAGTACTCCGAGTACCTGGAGCTGGACCTGTCGACGGTGGTCCCGTCGATCGCCGGGCCGAAGCGCCCCCAGGACCGCATCGAGCTGTCCCGGGCCAAGCAGCAGTTCGCCGCTGACCTGCCCACGTACGTGTCGGCGGGCGCCTCGGCCGCCGACCTGGTGCGGGTCCCGGTGACGGACTCCACGGGCAAGTCCTTCGAGCTGTTCCACGGTGCGGTGGCCATCGCGTCCATCACCTCGTGCACCAACACGTCCAACCCGTCGGTGATGCTGGCCGCGGGCCTGCTGGCCAAGAAGGCGGTCGCCAAGGGCCTGACCGCCAAACCGTGGGTGAAGACCTCGATGGCTCCCGGCTCGCAGGTCGTCACGGACTACTACGCCAAGGCCGGGCTGTGGCCCGCGCTGGAGGCGCTGGGCTTCCACCTGGTCGGCTACGGCTGCGCTACCTGCATCGGCAACTCGGGCCCGCTGGACACCCAGGTGTCCGAGGCGGTCAACGCCAACGATCTGACGATCGTGTCAGTACTGTCCGGCAACCGGAACTTCGAGGGCCGGATCAACCCGGACGTGAAGATGAACTACCTGGCCAGCCCGCCCCTGGTGGTTGCCTACTCGCTGGCCGGCACGATGGACTTCGACTTCGAGGCCGACCCGCTGGGCACTGACCCGTCTGGCGCTCCGGTGTTCCTGAAGGACATCTGGCCGACGCCCGAAGAGGTCCAGGCCACCATCGACGCCGCGATCGACCGTGACATGTTCACGTCGTCCTACGCCGACGTGTTCGCCGGTGACGAGCGCTGGAAGGCCCTGCCCACCCCCGCGGGCAAGACCTTCGCCTGGGACGCCGACTCGACGTACGTGCGCAAGCCCCCGTACTTCGAGGGCATGCCCGCCACCCCCGCCCCGGTGCGCGATATCGCCGGTGCCCGGGTGCTGGCCAAGCTGGGTGACTCGGTGACCACCGACCACATCAGCCCCGCCGGTTCGATCAAGGCCGACAGCCCCGCGGGCAAGTACCTGGCCGAGAACGGCGTGGCGCTCGCGGACTTCAACTCCTACGGTTCCCGTCGGGGCAACCACGAGGTGATGATCCGCGGCACGTTCGCGAACATCCGCCTGCGCAACCAGCTGGTCCCGGGCGTCGAGGGCGGGTTCACCAAGAACCTGCTCACCGGCGAGCAGACCACCATCTACGACGCCTCCCAGGCCTACCAGGCCGCAGGCGTGGGCCTGGTGGTCCTCGGCGGCAAGGAGTACGGCACCGGGTCGTCGCGCGACTGGGCCGCCAAGGGCACGGCGCTGCTGGGCGTCAAGGCCGTCATCACCGAGAGCTTCGAGCGCATCCACCGCTCGAACCTGATCGGCATGGGCGTCCTGCCCCTCCAGTTCCCGGTCGGCCAGTCGGCCGACTCCCTGGGCCTGGACGGCACCGAGACCTTCGACATCACCGGCGTCACCGCCCTCAACGACGGCACTACCCCGTCCACGGTCGCGGTCAAGGCCACCAAGCCCAACGGCGACGTGACCTCCTTCGACGCGGTAGTCCGCATCGACACCCCCGGCGAGGCCGACTACTACCGCAACGGCGGCATCCTCCAGTACGTCCTGCGGTCGTTGGTCGCCTGAGATTGATACAACCAAGTGGGTGGGCGTTCTGGGTTGCAGAGCGCCCACTCGCTCGTTTTTGCAGACCTTTAACTGGGAAGATGTGACTTTGAAGGGGTTTCGCCGTGGAATACATTGCGCTGGTGATAGCCTTATTGTCGTTGGTAATCTCATTCGCCACCTTGCTGATCCAGAGGCGCGAAGACAGGGTCGCTCGCTCTCTGGCCACCTTCACCGGCGTTCTCGCGGAGTATAGGTCCAGAGAGTCCAGCGAAATGAGGCGCAGAGTCGCAGCGCGGCTTGGGGAAATCGCTTACACCGAGGGAGCGCGGCTGAGCGATTTACCCGATGACGTTAGAGAAGAAGCGACGGCCATATCGCACTTCTTTGACCACCTAGGCGCGATGGTGGCGCACGGCATGGTGGAGAAGGACGTGGTGATAGGATTCTGCGGCGGATCGGTCATTGGTTGGTGGAACAGGCTTGAGCCTTACATCAAAGCCGAACGTTCCAGCGGCTACAGAGTCTACCAGAAGTATTTTGAGACCCTTAATCGGCTTGCCGGGGAGACTCGACAAGAATCCATCATCAGCAGGCTTCAGAAATAGACAATGGCGAAATCGCCCTCGCCGTCCTCCTGCCAGGGACCCGGCTCCCTCCACGATCCACAGCGCTGCCAGGTCGCCGCCGGTGTGCCGGGCCCACCCGACAGCACGCTCCAGGCCCTGGGCGCTGGCCGGGAAGCTGGCTGTGTCCACGTGCTCGCCGGTGTCTTTGAGCACGGCCAGGACGTGGTTGCGGGCGTGGGTGTCCACACCGACAATGCTCATGGTCGGGACTTCCTCTCTCCAGGACGGGCAGGACCGACCGCCGAGGGTCGGCGACGGCCTGGAGGAAGGGTGAGTACCAGGTTGTTCGGTCAGACGGCCAGGTCGGTGACGACCTCGGCGCCGGGCAGGGCGGCGAGCAGGCAGCCGGGCAGGCGTAGCTTGGAGCGGCGGACGCCGGAGCCGATGATGACCGGGGCGGGGTCGTCGATGCGGGCGTCGACGAGCAGCCGGTAGGTAGACGGTAGGCCGATCGGGGTGATGCCGCCGTACTCCATGCCGGAGTCGGCCACTGCGCGGTCTGTCGCCAGGAACGACGCTTTCTTGACGTCGAGCAGCGTCCTGATCCGGTGGTTGACGTCGGCCCGGGTCGTGGCGCGCACCGCGGCGGCGGCGAACCGTTCGTCTCCCGAGCGTCGTCCGACCACCAGGACGCAGTTCACCGACGCGGCCGGGTCCAGGCCCGCGGCGGCGACGAGGGCGGCGGTGTCGGCCAGGTCCGGGTCGATCTGGGCGACGTGCACCTCTTCGGCGACTTCCGGGTGGGTGGTCGTCCAGGCAGTCAGCGCGACCAGGGTGGCCGGGGCGAGCAGGTCGGAATGATCTAGGGCCGGGCGCCAGTCCAAGGCTGTGCGGGTCATCGGGTCACCGCTGGAAGGTGCCGACGAGGACGGCCCGGGCGATCGTGTGCAGCGTCAGCATCATGTTCGCCGCACCCGGCATGACGTCGGCCTCCAGGCCCATGGTCGGCACGTCCAGGGCGTGCACGGCGTAGAAGTAGCGGTGCTCGGTGTCGCCGGGCGGCGGGGCGGCGCCGACGTAGGCGGCGATACCGTCGTCGCCGCGCAGCGTCACGACCGTCGGCGGCAGCAGGTCCGACCCGAGGGCGCCGGCCCCGGCGGCGAGCTCGGTGATCGTCGGGGGCAGGTCGAGCAGGGTCCAGTGCCACCAGCCGGACGGTCCAGGGGTGTCGGTGTCGAAGCAGGTCACCGCGAACGACTCGGTCTCCTCGGGAAAACCTGACCAGGCCAGGTGCGGTGACAGGCTACGGCCGACGGGAGTGTTGGTGGTCTCGTCGGGCACCCGCCCGCCAGCGGCGAAGGTGTCCGAGACCAGCTCGAAGGCGGGGACCTGCGGCAGCAGGGCGTAGGGATCTGGAGCCTGGGGCCGGTCCAGCGACAGCATGACTACCTCCTCGGTGGTTCGTGAGCCATCATGGCGTGTCCCGGACGGTAGTGCGGGGTGGCCGCGCCGGGGGCGGGTAGAGCCAGTCACGACTTCGGCCTCGCAGTACGACAGCACGCGGTCCATGTGCCTCGCAGCGGATATGGCTGCGGTGCGTCTGTCACGGACACGGTCCGTTCGGTCGTTTCAGGTGATAGCATCGCGCCATGAGAGAAGATGTCGCTGGTTCTGAGCTGAAGATGTACCCGTCTTATGACGAGGTGTTCGGAACTGATGATCTGCTGGGGGTGTTCTATCCGCTGTGCACCGTGGTCAGTCCCCAGTATGGTCCGCTGCACTTCGTGTCGTCGAACGGCCTGTGGATGGACGAACAGTTCGCCACGGATGTCAATGCGCACTCTTTTACCATGTTTCGGATCGGTTCTGGGAAGTACTGCTTTGACGGCGACGTGCGCCTCTACGCCGGTGCCACAGAGGCTCAGCGTGTCTTCCCGGTGCTCCAGGAAGACTTCGCGGCTCGCGGAGAGCACTACCTGGATCAGCGAGTGACGTCCGAAGAGTATGTTCGGAAGATGTCGGACCAGCTTCCGACTCCGACCAGCGAGTTCGACCTGGACTATTACCTGCATACGTTCTACGCTTTTTCGGTTACCAGGCTCTGTTACATTACGACCGGAGTCTTCGGGAATATGATCGGAGTCTCCGGAATCCTGGCCGACTCTCTCAGCAGTTACGGTCCAGCCGTCCACGAGACCGAGGATGAATACACGTCTGAGATGCTGCAGCTCTCCTCGCTCCCTGAGGCCAGGGACGGACTCGACGCCGCCCATAACTTCGTTAATAGCCTTGTCTCGATTGGGATGGTCATTGGTTCTGAGTTCTTCCACGACGGTAACGATGAGGCCTTGTACTACGACGCCGAGCGGGGCGCGGCGTTGATCGTTAACTGCTACGGCTGATTCCTGCAGCATGACGGGAGCGAGCACGTCTCGGAGAGGTTCGACGTGAGAGAAGATGTTCCAGAGCTAGTGTTTCCGACGCGTGGAGATTTTCGCAGGTGGCTGGGCGACAACGCGGAGACGAGCGGTGGAGTGTGGCTCGTGTTCGGGAAGAGCCGTGCGGTCGTCACGCTGTCGGCCAACGACGCCCTGGAAGAAGCGCTGTGCTTCGGGTGGATCGACGGGCAGATCAAGAGCGTCGACAGCACGAGATATGTGAAGTACTTCGCACGTCGGGCCCTGAAGAGCGCCTGGTCGGACAAGAACAAGAGGATCGTCGAGACGCTCCGCGCCAAGGACCTGATGACAGGCCTCGGCGAAGAGGCAGTGGAGAGGGCGAAGCAGAACGGGACGTGGGACGCTCCGAAGCGGGCCAAGATATCTGATGAGCAGGTCGAGGAGTTCACCGAGCTGCTGGTAGGTATCTCGCCTGCGTACGACAATTTCTTGCGGATGTCTAGCTCCGTCCGGCGCGCCTACACCGGCAGATACCTCTCGTTCAAGAGCGAAGAGGCCCGACAGCGAGACTTCGACAGAATAGTCGCCAGGCTGAACAGAAACCTGAAACCCATGTGAGGTTGGCTCTCCGCC
Source organism: Micrococcales bacterium (assembly GCA_009777345.1). Classification (GTDB taxonomy): domain Bacteria; phylum Actinomycetota; class Actinomycetes; order Actinomycetales; family Cellulomonadaceae; genus Cellulomonas. The sequence continues at coordinate 22,907 of WRMB01000021.1, forward strand.
TACCGGACCGAGGAAGCAGGTTCGAACGAGACGGTCTTGGTGGCCATGGACCGCTGCAACCGCAACGTTTGTTCCGCTCTGGACTGGTGGCGTGCCGTCCAGGCTGGCGGTGAGTTGCCCCAAGTCGTGCCGCCAGCGGCCGCCACCATCACGGCCCGCATCTGGGAACCCGCTGGTCGGGCTGTGCATCGACGTCGGCAGGGCGTAGGCCAGGTTCGCCGCCGAGGCGGCTGGCCATGCTGCTGAGCCGCCCGCACCACGACCCGTACGGCAATCCCATCCCCGGCCTGGCCGAGCTCGACAGGCCCGGCCTCGGGCACCCGGCTGACGGTCGCCAGGACGAGCCGGAGCAGTTCCTCGACGGGGTGACGTCGCTGGTGGCCTGGACGGCCCCGCAGGCGGTGCCTCACAGCGAACCCCGCCAGCGGTGATGCTGAGCGGGGTTCGAGCAAGACCCACGAGGTGGCCGTCTGGCCCGTTCTCTCGAAACTGAGCTGGCCGACACGGCCGATGACCAGCGCGAAGACGTCCTGCGTCCTAACGACCCGGCGCTGGGCACTGAGTCCGGACCATCAATGTCAAAGAACATGCGCGCCGACATTATATCATCCGATGATTCACAACTCAACCCCGGGCTGTCGGGGCGCGCGAGACGGCAACCGCCACTGTCGCACCTTCCCGCCGTAGCTACCGCGCTCGACCGCTCTCACCCGACGCCCTGGCCGAAGCCCACCGGCGCTACCAGTCAGGCGAGACACTGAAGGCCATCGCCGCAGATATAGGCATCTCGCGGGGCTACCTAACCAACCAACTGCGGACGGTGCCTGGGTTCGCGCCACGCCGCCGCTCGTCTCCATGCCTTGGGGTGGCGTCCTTGCAGGCCAGCGGCCTGCATGAGCCGGTGGACCCGTTTGAGGGAGACCCGGTGCCCGGACGCGGCGAGCTCGGCGCGGACACGTCTGCGCCCGGGGGTTCTTCTTGAGCCTGTCGACACCACTGGGTAGTCGTCGGTTGCCCAGTCCGCGATCGCAGCGAAGATCACTGAACCCCCTCTGCCGTCAGGTAGCCCTCTCAGGCTGCTCCAGCCTGAGAGCGCACCCATGCATCGAAACGCTCGGCATGTTCGCGCTGGGCCGGCGTTACCAGCTCCAGAGCGAATGCCAGTTTTGCATCAAGAGCCTTTGATGGTCCTGCTTCCATCAACATGAGAGCCTCCGCGCGTGCGAAGAACACATCAGAGAGCTCTCGCTTCCTCCAGCCGAGATCCCCTTCACGAAGCCTGGCCAGCATCACTTCTCGATCGAACATGCCATCAAGAACGGCCCAGCCTGCGCGTCCCAACTGGATCGTCATGTCGTGCACAGCAACTTCCGCTGACCTCATGTCGACAACTTCCCACCAACCATCAGTATCTTCGGTAGCCCCTTCACGGTGCAATCGCTCGCGGTACAACCCGAGCGCCTCGTTGACAGACTGCCCTACTCCAGAGCCTAGGTGCTCTCGCTCCCACCTGAGCCACGGCGCAGGGATGAACGCGATGTTTATGACGCAGCGAAGGAGATCGGATCTGCTCCACCGCGACTTCTGAACATTGACCACCGCCCAGTCGCCCTGCAGCGACGCCTTCCGCCATGTCGGCGCGGTTCCCTTGTAGCCGTACTGCCGGGCAGCCGGTCCTAGAATGTCGCGGAGCGCCGCCTTGAGTGCCTGTTGTGCAGTCGCGATGACAACCTCCCATGAGCCCGCTCAATCGGACGACCCCAACTCAGACGCGTCGTGCCTGACCGTGACCCTCCAGCACCATCAGTGCTGGGCAGGGTTTCGAGCAAGACTCTCAGAGTAGCTGACCTCTGGATGTTCGAACCGCACCCGAACCGTCCAGCCCGACCACAGGACGGGGGTCACGGGGGCTCGCCCCCGTGCGAGCGCGAGGCTGGGCCTCGCAAGATATGACGAGAGCGACGCGGCCTGCGCTGTTGGCAGGCACACGTCGCCCATCGATCTCGTGGAGCTGATGGGACTCGAACCCACGACCCCCTGCATGCCATGCAGGTGCGCTACCAGCTGCGCCACAGCCCCGTGGTGTGCCCGATCGTGATGACACACCTCGTACGCCCGAGGGCGCTCGCCTAGTGTAGGGCAGGACCGGGCAGTGCGTCTAATCATCGGATGATTATGCCGCTGGCTGGTCAGGTCGGCTGGCTATCGTCAGGGTGTGGATCTGCCTGGGCCTGGCTTCGACGACTCGGCGACGATGACGTCGTGGACGGGCGTCCGCGCGGCGGTGGACCGGCTGCTCGGTGCTGCCGACCGGGTGCTGCTGGGGATCGTCGGACCGCCTGGCGTGGGCAAGTCGACCCTGGCCGCCGCGGTGGTGCGGTACGCGGGCGCGGCGGCCGTGGGGGTGCCGATGGACGGGTTCCACCTGGCCGACGCCGAGCTCGACCGCCTGGGGCGGCGCGGACGCAAGGGTGCTGTCGACACGTTCGACGGCTATGGGTACGTGGCGCTGCTGGTCCGGATCCGGGCGGAGACCGGTAGCGTCGTGTATGCGCCAGCGTTCGACCGGGACCTTGAACAGCCTGTCGCCGGAGCGGTCGCGGTGCCGCCGACCGCGCGGTTGGTGGTCACCGAGGGCAACTACCTGCTCGACCGTGAAGCGCCGTGGGACCAGGTCGTGGCACTGCTCGACGAGACCTGGTACGTCCACCTGGACGACGGGGTGCGCCGGAAGCGGCTCGTCGCCCGTCACCGACGGTTCGGCAGACCGCCTGCCGGTGCGCGGGCGTGGGAGCAGACCGTGGACCAGCCCAACGCACTGCGGGTCGCCGCTGCCCGTGGCCGGGCCGACCGCGTCGTCGACCTGTCGGCCTTCGACCTGCTAGGGACGTAGCTGCTGCCTGCTCGACGGTCTGTCGCCCCGGCTGCGGGGTGCCCGGCGGGTCGGCACCTGTACGGGTAACCGGGTTGCCTATCATCGGGTGTCCGTCGTCGACCGAGAAGGGGTGCCATGGACGACCTCGTCACCAAGAGCCGTGTCTTCGCCGCGATCTTCATCCTCGCGAACCGGATGCAGATGCTCGGTGACGCGATGGACCCCCGGGTGACCACCAAGCAGTGGGGCGTCCTGGAGGCCGTCGACAAGGCCGAACGGCCCGACCCGTCGCTGTCCGAGATCGCGCAGATGGTCGGTACCAGTCGGCAGAACGTCAAGAAGCTCGTCGTCGCGCTGGAACATGAGGGTCTGGTGCGGCTCCGGCGCGATCCGGACGACGCCCGTGCCACCCGGGTCACCAAGACCGACGAGTGCCGTCGTCACCTCGCCGCCCGTGACGTCACCGAACGCGCGTTCCTCGCCGACCTGTTCGACGGCGTGCCGCCGGATGTGGTCGACGGTCTCGTCGAGGGTCTGGCCCACCTCCTGGACAACGTCGCCCGCATGGAAGACGCCGACCTAGCCGAGTGAGACCTCCTTGTTGCTCTGTGCGGTCATTCATAGATCACAAAGTCGTTCAGACGACTGAACGACTTTGTGATCTATGAACGACCTGGCGGGGGTTACGCCAGCCCCAGCATCTCGGCCGACCGTTCCCAGTGCTGGCGTACCAGGTCGTCGTCGTACGCCTGGGGGTTGGTGCGGCTGATGCGCCGGTTGGAACCGTAGAACTCGCCGGACACCCAGGTCTCGCCGGGGGTGCCGTCGACGAAATGGGTGAGGTTGCGGCCACCCCGCTCGGACGAGATCAAGAACACCCTCAGCCAGGTGTGGTAGACCCGCTTGAAGATGTGCGTGGTGTCCGCGGCGAAGTTCGTGGCGACGTTGCCCGGGTGGAAGGCCACCGCGTTCAGCCCCTGGTCGTGGTAGCGGGCGTGCAGCCCACGGGTGAACAGGATGTTCGCCAGCTTGGAGTCGCCGTACGCCTTGGTCGGAGTAAAGCTGTCCCAGTCGTTCAGGTCCTCGATGTCCAGACGGCCGAACAGGCGGGCGCCGACGCTGGACGTGTTGACGACCGCCGCCCGGCTGGCCAGCAGCACGTCCATCAGCTCGTGGGTCAGCAGGAAAGCGGCCAGGTGGTTGACCTGGAACGTGCGCTCGAAACCGTCCACGGTGCGGTGCGGCCCGGAGAAGAACCCACCGGCGTTGTGGGCCAGGACGTCGATACGGTCGCACTCCGCCCTCAGCTCGGCGGCCAGGCGGCGGACGTCGTCCAGACGTTCGAAATCGGCCAGGAAGCAGCGTTCGACCCCGATCTGCTCGGCCACGGCTCTCGTCTTGGGCTCTGACCGGCCGACCAGCAGCAACCGGTGCCCGTCCCGTGCCAGGTCTGCGGCGGCGGCCGCTCCGATACCGTCACTGGCCCCGGTCAGGACGATGGTCTTCATGGTGGCTCCTCGATCTCAGGCAGGGCCTGGGTCAGATGGTGGCGGACCAGCGGGACTCGATGAGAACAGGGACGTCGTCGGGGGCGGTGCGGTCGGTCAGGTGGCGCTGGGCGCCGTCGGGGCCGAGGCCGACCCCGGCCAGGAAGCGGGCGCGGGCCTCGTCGCCGTGCAGCACCCAGGTGGAGACCTCGGTGGCGCCGTCGGTGCGCAGCAGGTCGACGACGGCAGCCAGCAAGCGTGAGGCGTGGCCGGAGCGGCGGTCGTCGGGGGCGACCTCCAGGGCCAGGATGGTGCCCGCGGCGGGGGAGCCGGCCTCCGGGTCGGCGGGACGGGGGACGACCGAGGCGAAACCGACGACGCGGGGGCCGTCGCAGGCGACCAGCACCCGGTAGCCAGGGCCCGGCGGGGCGGTGATCGCCGCCTGCCACGACGCGCGCATCGCGTCCGGGTCGAGCAAGGCCAGGACGTCGGTGCCGAGCAGGTCGGCGTCGGTCCAGGCGGCCAGCTGGATATCGGTGATGGTCGGCTCGTCACCGGCGACGGCGGGGCGGACGAAGCGGTCAGCGGTCACAGGTTCCTCCAGTGACGGTCCGCGGGACGAGCAGTCGCAGGGGCACCCCGGCGTCACACCTCGCCGGGCAGGGCCTCGCGCAGCACCAGGCGGGTCCAACCACCGACGAAGACCCGGTCACCGTCGGCCAGCTCGCGACGCTGACCAGGGGTGATGGGGTCGTCGGGGAACGGTTCGCCCGCCGCGGCGACGAAGGTACCGTTGGCCGACTGGAGGTCTTCCACCCACCAGCGCTGCCCGTCGGTGGTCAGCTGGGCGTGCCGACGCGACACCGACGAGTCGGGGGTGCAGTCCACCTCGGGGTTGATGCCCCGGGAGCGCGAGGGACGGCCGACCAGGGCGGTGCGCACCCGCAGCGCTACCACCTGGGGCAGGCCGACCGACGGCAACGGGTCGTCCGGCGCGACCGGCAGGTGGTGGTACCAGTCCGGGTCGACCCAGACCTCGGCGACCCACGGTGTCGCGGTCGGCGGCGCCGACGGTACCGGGGGCGCGTCGAGGTCCGGGGCGGCCTGCGGTACGGGGCTGGACGGCGGGTTGACGGTCGGCAGCATGCCCGTGGACAGGTCCAGCGGTGTCGGCGGGTCAGGTAGCGCGCCGGTGGTGAAGTCGTACCCGCAGCTCTCGCAGAACAGCGCCGCGGCCGGGGCCTGCGCCGCGCAGTTCGGGCAGTCCTGCGTCGCGGTCGGGTCGGCGGGCGTCGGTGCCGGGTCGTCCGGTACCGGGGGACCACCGACGGGCATCCCGCACACGTCGCAGTAGTCGTCGGACGTCGAGGTGTGCCCGGCCGGGCAGACGACGCTCATCGCCGGACCCGGCTGGTCTTGGTCGAGGCCGTGTCCAGGGCCATCTCGTCCAGCCTGGTCGCCTCGCGGCGCAGCCGCACCGTGCCGCGTTCCTCGTCGTCCACCTCGACCACCTTACGCAGCTTGCTCGTCGCCTCGTCGTTACCGGTCTCGTGCGCCAGCTGGACCGCCCGGCCCAGGCGCAAGGTCGCCGTGCCCTCGTCGCCGGCAGCCTTGGCGGCCAGGCCCTCCTGGATGGCCTCGGCCAGCTCGGCCTGGCCGGTGTAGTGCGCCACCTCGGGGCTGATCCGGGCCGTGAGGTGCGCGTCGGACGACCAGCGGGCCTTGACCAGCCCGCTGGCCTGGACCTCGCCACCGACGACCACCTGGAACCGGGCGGCCAGCTGTTCGGTACCGACCGGGCGGGACGGCACGCGCACAGCCACGTGGTAGTCGCGCTCCTCGTCGCCCCAGTCGCCGGTGTCGATCTCGCGGATGAGCTCGGAGACGGTCACCGCCTTCGGTGTCAGGTCCTCCACGGTCGGGGCGACCCGGCGGACGAACAGCAGCCGGGCGCCCTGCGGGGTCCACACCCGCATCCGCACGTCGGGCACACCGCGGGCCATCGACGCGCGCATCACCGCTTCGAAGTCGGCAGCCAGGTCGGCCGGGTCGGCGATGAGCGCGACCTCGCCGAGCAGGGTCGAGGCGATGGACCGCAGCTCGGAGACCACCCAGTTCTGCCCGACCCCGCGGGCGTCGCACTGGAAGCTGCCCTCGACCCGGGCGAGCACCTGGCGCAGCTGGTCGACCGGCTCGGACTCGTTCTTGCCGTCCGTCAGCAGGATGGCGTGCCGCTGCGTGGTCGGGGCCGCGGCGAACGTCTCTTCGGCCAGGTCCAGCCAGGTGCTCATCGCGGTGCCGCCGGTCGCCCGCACGGCGGCGATGGCGCGCTGCGCCTCGGCCCGCGCCCCAGACTCCATCGGCACCATCGCCAGCCGGGCGTTCGGGTAGGGGAAGATGCGGTGCGCGAGGTGCGACCCGCCGATCACGGCGAACCAGGTCCCGTCGACGATCTGGTCGACGGCCACCGAAGCGGCTCGTTTGGCCGCGGCCAGCTTCTCGCCGGTCATCGACCCCGAGGTGTCGATGATGACGATCTCCGCAGCCGCCCTGCCTGTACCACCGCCCGCGGTGCCCGCACCGGAGCACTCCACCTGGACGATCGCGTGGACGTCCGTGGCCCCTTCGGCCAAGAACTCGTTGCTGAACACCTCGGTGCTGAACGTTGCCATGCCATCCCTTCCCCGGGTGCCCTCGCTGTGCTGATGTCCCAGGCTACCGGGTCGGCGAGCCGAGACGGGCCAGGACGACGGTGACATTGTCCCGGCCGCCCCGGGCGTTGACCCAGTCGACCAGGGCCCGGGCGGTGTCCAGCGGGTCGTCGCCGTGCGCCGTCGCCTGCTCGTGGACCAGCCGGGACAGGTCGTCCGCCTCCGAGCAGTAGTTCCACAGGCCGTCGGAGCACACGCACAACCAGCCCGGTCCGTCCGGCTCGCAGAACGTGACCGGCGGGTCCACCGGCGGGGCGTCCGGACCGAGCCACCGAGTGATGGCGTGCGCCTGCGGGGCGCGCTCGGCCTGCTCCCGGGTCATACCGGCGGCGATCATCTCCTGGGCCCACGAGTCGTCCGTAGTCAGGGCCGACGCGGTGCCGGAGTCGGGCAGCCAGTAGGCCCGCGAGTCGCCCACCGAGGCCGCGGCGATCCGGCCGGAGTCGACCACCGCCGCGACGAAGGTGCACGACGGGCAGTTGTGCCCGCTCAGCTCGGCCGGTCCGGCGACCTGGGCGACCGCGTCGTTCCCCGCCCGCGCCGCGGCGACCAGCAGTACCGCCCAGTCCGGTTCGGAGGTCGCCGGAGCCTCACCGCTCGTCTCGGAGAACGCTGCCCGGGGTGGACCGAGCACCGTCACGGCGGCCCTGGCGGCGGCCTGGCTGGCCTCGTCCGAGCGCGGGACCGACGACACCCCGTCGCAGACCACGAGCGCCGCGAACCGTCCCGGCTCGGTGGAGGCCACCATCGCCTGGGAGTCCTCGTTGCGGGTGTGCGTGACACCCCGGTCGCACACCCCGGCCACCCAGGCGGTCGGCGCCTCCTCCAGGTGGTCGCGGGGCTGGGGTGCCCGGCCGCCGCACTGGTCGCAGTAGCCGTCCGCGAACGACGTGCAGCCGCACTGCGGGCAGGGCAGCGGCATACCGCGCACCGGGGTCAGAGTATCGTCCGGCTCCTCGTCGAGCCGGGCACCGCACTCCTCGCAGAACGTGACAGCGGGGACCGTCGCCCCGCACGACGGGCAGTCGACCGGTACCTCGGCCGCGTCGGCAGGCTCGGTCTCGTCGGGCTCACCGGACTGCGCACCGGTGCTGATACCGGTGTCGGCGAAGGACGGGTCGGGCTCGGACGTACCAGATCCGGGCTCGTCGGATTCGGTCGCATCAGGTTCGGGCGTCGGCCCGGCGCTCGTCACGTCCGGGTCAGCGTTCCCCCCCGAGCTCTCCGCCGGGTCTGTCTCTGGGTTGGTCTGCGGGCTCATCGTGCGGCTCTCCTCTGGGTTCTTCTCTGGGTCCGTCATCGCAGCGTCCAGCGGCGCAGCCGGTTGGCGTCGTCGACCAGCGCGAACCGGGCGGCCGGGTCGGCCGTCAGGTGGGCCAGGTCGCGGCAGGCCCGCTCCACGCCGTCGCGCAGGGCCGGCTCGGTGGCAGGGTAGCCGCCGATGGTCAGCTCGGGCACCGCCGGGGGGGCGCCTGGCGCGGTGATCGCGGCCAGGGCCGTCTTCAGCACGTCGAGCCGGAGCCGGGCCTTGGCGGTCGACGAGATCGGTACCCGGTCCAGCTCTTCGAGGGACCGGGCCAGCTCGACCAGGCCGCGACCCGACCCGGCGAGCAGCTGGGCGCGTATCATCCGGGCCTGCGGGTAGGAACCGCGGGTCGGGCTGACCAGGTCCAGCGCGGCCAGCGCGCCGTCCAGGTCGCCGCGCCGCTGGCGGATCCGGGCCAGGCCGAACGCCGCCGGGCTGGTGTAGTTGGCGTCCGCGTTGGCGCAGACCAGGTACAGCGACTCGGCCAGGTCCAGCTCGCCGGACAGCTCGCAGGTGGTGGCCAGCGCCAGCTTGGGCGCCAGCTCGCCCGGCACCTGGCCGTACACCGCGTTGAACGACGCCCGGGCGGCGACGGCAGCCTCGGACTGGACCTGGGCCAGAGGCAGCATGCCGCCCGTCTGCCCGTGCTTCGAGCCGAGCGACACCTGGGTGGCGGCCCAGGCGCCGCGGGTCAGCTCCAGCAGGCCGGACAGCCAGGCTGCCCGCCAGTCCCACGGGTCCAGGTCCAGGAGCGTCTCGATGGCCTGCCGGGCCCGGTCCGACCACTTGGCGTGGGCGTGGTGCTGCGCGACGGTCGTCTGGGCGTTGCCCTCGGGTGCCGGTTCGCCCGCCGCCGCGGCGGCGACGGCCGCCTGCGCCCGGGCCACCAGCACCTCGGCCGTGGCCTGCGGTGCGTCGGCCAGCGTCGCGAACCGCGCGGCGGGGTCGGCCACGGTCACCCCGGTCAGCCAGCCGTACATGGGATCGTGCTCGTCGGGCCGCAGCGCGGGCAGCTCGGACGGGAGCAGCGGACGGTCGGTGTTGACCGTGGGGGCGGCGAACAGCGCTGACGGTGTGGTGCGCGCGGTCGTGTCCCGGGCCTTGGTGTCCAGGCCCCGGTCGATCATCACGACCTCGCGCAGCACCCCGAGCATCTGCACCCGCAGCTCGTCGACGCATCCGAAGCGGTCGTTCGGGTCGGCGGCGCACGCCTTGGCCAGCAGCCGGTAGAACGAGTCGTACCGGGTGAACAGGGGAGTCTCGCCGATCGGCGGCAGGGTGGTGGCGTAGGTCGTGGTGTTGCCGCGGAAGTCCAGCACCATCGTGGCCAGGGTCCGGCCGATGGTGAAGACGTCCGAGGCCACCGACGGGCCCTCCACCGGCACCTCCGGCGCCTGGAAGCCGATGGTGCCGAAGATCGCCGAGTCGTCGTCGTCGGTCCGGCGCACCCCGCCCAGGTCGATCAGCTTGACGGTCTCGCCCTGGCTGATCAGGTTGTCCGGCTTGAAGTCGCAGTACAGCAGGCCACGGTCGTGCAGATAGCTGAACGCGGGCAGGATCTCCAGCACGTAGGCCAGGGCCTGGTCCACCGGCAGCGGGTCGACCCGCCCGGCGCGCGTGCTGCGCGCGGTGAGGATCTGCTTGAGCGACGTGCCGCCGACGTACTCCATGACGATGTAACCAGCCCCGGCGAGGGTCGCGAAGTTGTAGATCTCGACGATCAGCGGGTGCGTCACCTCGGCCAGGAACCGCCGCTCGGCGATCGTGGCGGCGACCGCGTCCGCGTCCCCGGAGTTCAGCAGGCCCTTGAGCACCACCCAACGGTCCGACACGTTGCGGTCCTGTGCCAGGTAGATCCAGCCCTGCCCACCGTGCGCCAGGCAGCCGACCACCTGGTACTGGCCGCCCACCAGGTCGCCGGGGGCCAGGGTGGGCCGGAAGTCGAACCGGGTGCCGCACGTCGGGCAGAACCCGTCGGTCCGCCCTGGCGTGCCGTCGTGGCCCTGGCCCACCTTGTTGCCGCAGGAGAAGCACACCCGCTTGCGTTCGGGCACCACCGGGTCGGCCAGCACCGCGGCCAGCGGGTCGACCGGCGGGGTGGGTGGCACCGTGGTCAGACCGGCCCCCATGCGCCGACCCCGCAGCCGGGTCGCCGACGTGCTCAGCCGCCGGGTACGGCCGCTGCCGATCCGGGCCGAGCCCAGGGCCTGGGAGGCCAGCCGGGACGAGCTGGTCCGGGCGGTGCGGGCCCCTGCCTCGCTGGACGGCGCGGCCGGGGGTGGTGGCGCCGCGCCGACGGGGGAGCCGCAGACGTTGCAGTACCCGTCGTCGATGGTCCCGGTGCAGCCGGGCATCAGGCAGCGGACGTTCGGGGCGTTCACGGACGGCTCCTCGTCTCCGGTGCGGTCATGACGCCGCTCCGGGTGGTGCGGAACGGGTGGTCGGGGCCGGAGCGGAACGCGGCAGCGTCCGGGTGACCACCTCGTACTGTTCCACGAGGGCCGCGGCCAGGGCCAGGTCGCACGGGCTGGCCTCCACGGCAGCGGTCGCCTCGTCCAGGGCGGCCCGGGCGGTCGCGGTCTCGGCCCGGCCGTTGCCCTGCGCCCGTTCGTGCGCGGTGCGCAGGGTGTAGCGCAGCCCGGCGCGCTGGCGCAGCGGTGCGCTGAACGCCTCCCGGGCCTGGGCCAGGGCCTGCTCGACGCGGCCCAGGCGGGACAGGCAGTCCTCCAGGCCGCCGCGGTCGGTCGGCGGATCGCCGAGCCGTCCGACGTCGGGTACGGCGCGCCGGGGCGGGTCGGCGATCTCGGCCCTGGCCCGCTCGGCCAGCGTGTGCACGGCCGGTGCGCTGTTGGCCAGGGCCGTGCGCAGCCGCTGCGCCCGGTCCCGGTCGCGGTCCAGCTGCTGACGGGCGGCCACGGCGACGATCAGGTCGCGCTCGGCGCGCGCCACGTCGGTCTCCAGCTCGCCCAGCCGTCCGGCGACGTCGGCGCCCCGGTCCGCCTGGCTGGCCACCAGCCCCAGGCGGCGGACCAGATCGGCCACCCGGGTCTGCTCCTCGGGCGTCCCGGCCAGGTCTTCGCAGCGCACCAGGGCCGCCCCCAACGCCTGGCGGCGTCGGCGTAGCTCGGTGGCGTCCGGGTCGTGGTTCAGCCGGGAGCTGATCGACGCGGTGAGCGTGTCGCACAGCCGGGCCGCCTCCAGCAGCGACAGGGTGCCCGCTCCGGTCCCGGTGTCCAGCCGTCCCCAGATCAGACTGGTCATCCGTTCGCGTTCCACCTCTAGGACCCGGCCGGAGTCCCACACCTGGTGCAGCTCGTCGGCGCGGGCGCGGGCCGCCTGCCACAGGCCCATCGCCAGGACCAGGTCGTCACGCAGCGCCAGCTCGGCCGGGGTCCACGGCTCGGGGTCGAGGGAGTCCGGGTCCAGCTGGTCCAGCTCGGCGCGGCGCTCGCGCAGCCAGGCCTCCAGGTCGGTGAGGAAGGTCAGCAGGGCGGGGGCGTCGGCAGGCCGACCGAGACTACCCGGAGCGGTCAGCGACGTCGGGCGTGCGGTCTGGGAGGTCATCGGCCGTAGACCGCCTGGGGAGGGGCGGGGGCCGGTCCCAGCACCGACAGCCAGCGGTCGTACGACGCGGCCCACCGGCCGTCGGCCTTGACCTGCTCCAGCACGCCGTTGACGTAGGCCGCCAGGTCTGCCTGGTCGGCGGCCACCCCCAGGCCGTACGGCTCGTCGCTGACGGCCTGGCCGACCACCTTGGCGTACGGGTCCTGGGCGGCCAGCCCGGCCAGGATCGTGTCGTCACCGGTGATCGCGTCCACCTTGCCCTGCTGGAACAGGGCCAGGCAGCCGGTGTGCGTATCGGCCGGGACCGGTTCGACATCGGGGTAGTCCCGCTCCAGCTGGGCGATCGTGGTGGTGCCCGCCGGGGCGCAGACCCGGGTGTCTTTGGGCAGCGTGTCCAGGCCGGTGGCCGACGAGTCGGTGGCGACCAGCACCTTCTGCCCGGCGTGGTAGTACTCGGCGGAGAACGCGATCTGCTCCCAGCGGGCGCAGTTCATGGTGAACGCCCTGGCCACCAGGTCGACCTCGTGGTCGGTCAGCGCCGGGACGCGCTGGGCGGAGGTGATGACGCGCAGCTGCAGGTGGCCCGGTTCGCCGAAGACCGCCTCCGCGACGTAGTTGGCCATATCGATGTCGAAGCCTTCGATCTGGCCGGTGACCGGGTTGCGCGCACCCATGAGGTAGGTGTCCGCCGAGACCGCGACGACGAGAGCACCACGGTCCCTGATGGCCTGCACGGAGGCACCCGGCGTGGTGGTCGGGGCGTACGACGCCACCGGGTCGCACTCCGGCGGGGCGGGCGGTGCGGTGCTGGTGTCCTCGGGCGACGTCTGCGCCGGGGTCGGCGGTCTCAGGTCGTCCGCGCCGGTCGAGCTCGCGCAGCCGACCAGCAGCCCGGTCAGCACGGCGGTCAGGGATCGGAGTGCAGTGCCGCGGTTCATCGGTACTCCTCTCGGCGCTTGGCCAGACCGAACCAGGCCAGTACCGCAGCGAACAGGCCCGCCACCACGGCGACCCAGCTGACGAGGTTCGCGGTCGACCGGGCCGAGGCCAGGCCGTCCGTCGTCTCGGCGTGGAGCCTGTCGGCCTGGGTGGTGGCCGCGGTGACGAAGTCGTCGAAGTGGGCGCGGGCGGAGCCCGGGTCCTGGCTCAGGGCCAGCGCCACGGCGCCGTCCCAGTCTCCGGCGTCGTCGGCGCCGCGGATCGCCTGGTGGTCGCCCGTGGTGCCGCGGCAGGTCCAGGTCTCGTCGAAGTCTGTTTCGTCGAAGTCAGGCTCGTCAGGGTCTGGGCAGAACCAGGTCTCGAACACCCGGGCGAGCGGCAGGCCGTCGGGGTGCTGTTCGTAGTGGACCTGGCCCAGCTGCCGCCGGGCTTCACGGGCCGCGGTGGCGGCTGCCGCCTCGTAGGCGCTCCCGGAACCGTGCTTGATCAGGGTCAACGACTCCAGCGCCTGGGCGTCGTGAGCCTGCGACACCGCCTGGGAGACGCCCAGCGTGGCCCGGTAGGGGCCGGTGCGTATATCGCGCGCCGTGCGGTCGACGCTGCCCAGGCCCAGTCCTGCCGACAGCACGACCAGCGCCAGGACCGACGCCCCGGTGAGCCCGGCGTTGACCACCCGGTGGGTGCGACGGGCGTCCCAGACCTGCGCGGCCACGAGGACCCCCAGTCCGAGCAGCACGAGCAGCAGCAGCCACGGCGCGTCGGCCACCTGGTCGAAGCGCCCGGCCGCGTCGTCGGCGCCGGACTCGACCAGCGCGTCGAGCTCGGGCAGCAGCCTGTCCCGCAGCTCGGCCGACGCCTGGTCCAGGTAGGCGATACCCACCGGCAGGCCCTGACGGTTGGCGGTTCGGGCCTGCTCCACCAGCCCGGTGTAGGTCGTCAGCGCCGCGGTGGCCCGGGCGACCCGGTCGGTATCGGCCGCGTCGGGGAAGCTGAGCCGGGCCAGGCCCTGCGCGGCGGCGTCGACCAGCTGCGCGTACCGCGCGCGCGACTCGGTCGGCTCCAGGCCGCCGACGAGGAACCCGTTGGTCGCCAGGGCGTCGGCGGCGACCAAGTCGTTGCGCACCTGCTGGGCGGCCAGCAGCCGGTCGGCGCTGGTGGACGCCGCACCGAGCGCGTCCGCCTGGCTCTGGCTGGCCTGCCAGCCGAAGAACCCCGTCGCCAGCGCCGCGACGACGGTCAGCACCCCGACCAGCCGCAGCAGGGTCGGGGTGGGCAGCTGGTCGGCCCGGCGGGCGGGGTGCATGACGGCCGTCCGTCGGGGCGGGTGCGCCGCGCCCTGGGCCGCTGGCCCGCCTGGGGCGCCCGGGTGTCCTTGCGGAGCGGCACCGGGCGTCGGCTGCGGCGCGGGGGCGGGTGCCGCTGCGGCCTGGGTCATCGGGGGGCTCCGTCCTGGACCGGACTGTCGGGAAGACTGTCGGGAAGGTCGATCGCTGGTGGGCCTGGTGGCTCGGGCTCTGGCACAGCCGGAGCGGCTGGTTCTCCGTCTGCCGTCGGACCGGCTGGTTGGTCGGTGCCGTCGTCCGACGGGTCGGCCGCGGGCCAGGCGACGGGCTCGGGTGCGTCCTCGCTGAGGTCTTCGGGCACCAGGGTGCGCAGCTGCTCCAGGGTGGGTTCGGGCACGTCGCGCAGCCGCCAGGCGTGCCGGGCGACCGCGGCGTCGAGCATGTTGCGCACCCACCGGGCGTTGCCGAACCCGGTGCCCCGGGTCTCGGCGGACACCAGGTGCTCCAGGCGGTCCAGGCACTGCGGGGTCGCGACGAAGTCCGCCTTGGCGACCATCTGCTCGAAGATGGTCCGCAGCTGGTCGTCGGTGTAGTCCTCGAAGTGGATGGTGGTGGCGAAGCGGGACTCCAGGCCGGGGTTGGCCTCGATGAACTCGGCCATCGGACCGGGGTAGCCCGCGACGATGACGACCAGGTCGTCGCGGTGGTCCTCCATGCCCTTGACCAGGGTGTTCACGGCTTCCATACCGAACTGGTCGGCTGTGCCCAGCACCCCGCCGGAGGTCAGCGCGTAGGCCTCGTCGACGAACAGCACCCCGCCCAGCGCCTGGTCGACGGTCTCGGCGGTCTTGATCGCGGTCTGCCCGACGTACCCGGCGACCAGCCCGGACCGGTCCACCTCGACCAGGTGGCCCTTGCTCAGCAGGCCCAGCGAGCGGTAGATGGCGGCCACCAGCCGTGCCACCGTCGTCTTGCCGGTACCGGGGTTGCCGACGAACACCAGGTGCCGGGTGAGCGTCGGCTTGGCCAGCCCGGCCTGCTCGCGCAGCTGTTCGACGCGCAGCAGCGCCGTCTGGCGGTGGATCTCCGTCTTGACCCGGTCCAGGCCGATCAGCGCGTCGAGCTCGGCCAGCAGCTCGGCCAGCGGTCGGGGCGGGTCCTCGTCGTCGGCCTGGTGCTCGGTCTCGGTCGGCTGGTCTGCCGTCTCGGTCGGGGCGGTGTCGCCCTGGGCCGGGTCGGCTGACCCGCCGCGCAGCGAGTCGATGATGGCCGCGACGCTGGGGACGCGGCCGAGGTCCGGTGCGCGCAGCGACGACAGGTCCAGGCTCAGGGCGTCCAGATCGAACGTCGGCGGCGGTGGTGCGGGCAGGCCCGCCCCCAACGCCGACGGTGCGGACGGCGCGGTGCGGGACGGTGCGGTGGAGGACGGTGCGGTGGAGGACGGCGCGGGCGGTCCGCCGGTCGTCCCGGTGGCGCGCTGCACGGCCGCGGTCAGTCCCGCCCGGTTCGCGACGTGCGGACCGGGGGAGCCCAGGGTCGCGGCGGTCAGGGCGACGTCGGCCAGCGCCGCCCCGTACGCCGCCGCCCCCGGGTGGTGCGTGGCGACCAGCGCGGCCAGGTGGTCGGTGGGGCCGGTGCGCCAGCGCCGACCCGCGGACGCCGCCTCGAAGAACGCCTCGATGGCCTGGCCGGCCCGTCCGAACGTCGCCGACCACTGGGCCGGGGCACCAGGCGACGACTCGGCCACCGCGGCGGCCAGCAGCTCGCCCTCCTCGCGGCAGGCGGCCTCGGTCAGCCCGGCGGCCCGGCCCGCCGCGACCAGCCGACCCACGGCGGCGGCCAGCGGCTGGTCGGCGCTCACAGGGCCTCGCCCCCGGGCAGGTTCAGCTGGGACGACGGGCCGAACTTCTCCGCCAGGAACGCCCCGTGGACGATCAGCGCCTGGGCGTCGCGCCGGGAGACGGCGTCGGAGATCTGCTGCAGGGTCGTACCGAGCAGGTCCAGCTGGTCCACGAGCAGCATCAACGACGTCTTTCCTCGGGACACCTCACGGGTGTCGGCGAAATCGCGGGGCAGCCGCAGGTAGGCGTCCACCGCCTCGGGCAGGTAGCTGGTGGCGGTGGCCACCACGGTGTGCGCCTGCTGCGACCCGCCCCCGAGCCGGTCCAGCCGGGGCACCATATCGGTGACGACCCCGGTGATCCGGTGCACCCGCGCGACCACCAGGGGCGGCACCCGGCCCTCGATCCGTCGTTCGACCGCGGTGACCGCGTCGAGGATCTGCGTGCCGGTCGGGGGACCCGGAGGATCCGGCTCCGGCTCCGGGGCCGACGCTGGGACGCGTTCCCGCCGCGAACCGAACCAGCCCATGTCAGCACCCGCACCGGTCGGTGCGTACCTCAGTCAGCCTGCCCTTGGTCAGCATCCGTCAGGCGGTCGGCAGGTCGAGCGAGACGGTCGACGTCTCGGTGTCCATCAGCTCGTTGACGTTGCGCCGGGAACGGTCCAGGTACTCCTTGGCCTTGGTCGTCTCGGTCTCCAGGGTGCCGATGGTGGCGGCCATGGAGTCCAGGGCCTGGATCTTGAAGGTCGAGATCGAGTCCAGGGTGGAGTAGATGTTCGCGAACGCGGCCTGCAGCTGGGGCAGACCGATGGTGGAGGCCGCCGCCTGGCTCTGGATCCGCGTGGAGTTGTCCACGAGCATCTTCGAGGTCGACTCGATGAGCCGGCTCGTCGTGTCGTTGAGCGCGGTGATCTGGTCCAGCACCAGCTTCTGGCTGGCCAGCGCCTGGGCGACGATGACCGCGGTGCGCAGCGCGGAGATCGTCGTCGTGGTCGCCCGGTCCACACCCTTGATGAGCTCGATGTTGTTCTTGATGATGATGTCCATCGCCAGGTAGCCCTGGATCGACACGGCCAGCTGGGTCAGCAGGTCCTGGTGCTTCTGCCGGACGTAGAACAGCACGTCCTCGCGCAGCGCCCGGGCCGTGTCCGGGTCGCTGGCCTCGACCTCGGCGATCTTGGCCGACAGCCGGGTGTCCAGCCGCTCGGCCAGGTAGATGTACTGGTTGAGCCGGGCCATCGTGTCCCAGAGGTTCTGCCGCTCCAGGGTCAGGGCGGCGTTGTCCTTGCGCAGCCGGTCCTGCCCGGAGTACAGGGAGTTGAGGATGGCGTTGAGCTGCTTCTGCGACGACTCGTACTTGCGGAAGTAGTCGGTCACCTTGTTGCCGAACGGCAGGCGCCGGAAGAGCTTCTTGGTGGCCGACTGGCCCGGGTCGAGGTCTTCGACGGTCCGCCGCAGCTCCAGCAACGACTGGGACACCGCCGAAGCCTCGGAGATCCCGCCTTCTTTCATCTCCTTGACCGGGCGCTCCAGCATCTGGTTCGACACGTTGGAGGCGGCCCGGATCTCCTTGTCGCCCATGCGGCGCACCGCGTCGGCCTGGGCGGCGAACTGCGGCGACTTCGCGTCGACGCCCAGCAGCGCCGCCAGGAAGTCGTCGGCCTTGGCCTCCAGGTCGCCGACCAGCGCCGGGTCGACCTTCGGCGCCAGCTTCGGGGCCGCGGTGGCCGCCACGGGCTGTACTGGGTCGGGGGCGGTCAGCGTCAGCGCCTCGGCCGCTACGGGCGGTTCCAGCGGTGCCATCTCGGTCATGTGGAGTCCTTCTCGGCTGGTATCGGTGTGCGGTGTCGGTTACGGGGGTCTCGACGTGTGGAGCCAAATCTACGACAGGTCAGGCCCGTCGCGGGCACTCATGAGGGGTCGGTCGGTGGATCGCAACTACCCTGGCGGGTATGACCGACGCCGTGCACACCGGGTACGAAGACCTGCTGCGGCTGGTGACGACCACCGGCACCCGCAAGGCCGACCGCACCGGCACGGGCACCCGGTCGGTGTTCGGCCACCAGCTGCGCTACGACCTGTCCGCCGGGTTTCCGCTGGTCACGACGAAACGGGTACACCTGAAGTCCGTAGTCTACGAGCTGCTGTGGTTCCTGCGCGGGGACTCCAGCACCGGCTGGCTGCGCGACCACGGGGTGACCATCTGGGACGAGTGGGCCGACGCGACGGGCGAGCTCGGGCCGGTCTACGGCGTGCAGTGGCGGTCCTGGCCGACGCCCGACGGTGGCAGCATCGACCAGATCACCGGGCTGGTCGAGGGCCTGCGGGCCGACCCGGACTCACGCCGCCACCTGGTCTCGGCCTGGAACGTCGCCGCGCTGGACGATATGGCGCTCGCCCCGTGCCACGCCTTCTTCCAGGTGTACGTCGCCGCCGGGCGGCTGTCGCTGCAGGTGTACCAGCGCAGTGCCGACCTGTTCCTCGGGGTGCCGTTCAACATCGCGTCCTACGCGCTGCTCACCCATATGCTGGCGCAGCAGACCGGGTACGCGGTCGGCGACCTGGTCTGGACCGGCGGGGACTGCCACGTCTACGACAACCACACCGAGCAGGTCGCCGCCCAGCTGTCCCGCGCGCCCTACCCGTTCCCGACGCTGCGGCTGCGGCCCGCACCGTCCGTCGTCGAGTACGCCTACGACGACGTGCAGGTCGTCGGGTACCGTCACCACCCGGCGATCAAGGCCCCGGTCGCGGTGTGAGCCCGGATCCACCCCGTGATCTCAGCCGAGGATCGTCGACCAGGGGTGGCTTAGGGCCTAGGCCGCGGCTCGTCCGGGCCGGAGCGGGACTGTCCGTAGCGTCCCGATGGTCGGAATTGTCCCCCGGGGGGTGCTGGTGGTGGTTAGATGCCGGTCGTACCTCCAACCAGACACCGAGGGTTTTCACCATGGCATGGTTCATCGTCCAGTCACTCATCATCCTCGTCCCAGCCTTCGCGCTGGGGATCGTCGTCGGCTGGCTCGTCTGGGCCCGACGCCCTGCCGACCCAGGCGTCCGTGCCGAGCTGGCCACCTGTACCTGCGACACCGTCGACGACTTGGACGTTGACGCCGACGACGGCGCCGACGCCGACCCCCCGTCGGAGGAGACCGACGTCGACCTGGACGCCCAGGACGTCGACGTCGAGGACCTGGTCGCGGCCTACGAGGCGGAGGAGGCCGACGACGACGATGACGGTGACGCCGACGGTGACAGCGTCTCGGCCGACGGCAGCGTCGAGGCCGACGCCGACCCGGACGACGACGTGGCCGCGCTCGCCGTCGCGGTCGGCGCGCTGAACGGGCCCGCCGACGACGAGCCGGACGATATCGAACGGATCGAGGGCGTCGGTCCGAAGATCGGCCGGGCCCTGCGGGCCGCCGGGCTGGACACGTACGCCGCCGTCGCGGACGCCTCGCAGGAGGCGCTGCGCGAGGCGCTCAGGGCGGGCGGCGTGAAGTCCGTGCCGAAGAACGTCGAGAGCTGGCCGAGCCAGGCCCGCCTGCTGGCCGACGGCGCCGTCGCTGGTCAGGCCGAGGGCTGATCCGCGATGGCTGGACGAGACGAGAAGCGTTTCCCCGCCTGGGCGCCGTGGGCGGCCGGGCTGGTCGGCGGCGGCCTGCTGGTCGGCGCGCAGCTGGTGCTGGTCAGGTCGAACGTCGAGGACGACCTGACCACCAGGGCCAAGAACCTGCTGGCCCAGCTCGAGCAGGACGACCCTGAGGCGTACGCCGGGTACGGCGACTTCGACGTGACCTTCCACGGTCGCGACGCCGTGGTGTCGGGCGTGCCGGCCGGGGAGGACGTCAGCGAGGCCAGCGCGGGCAGCGGGGTGGACGAGACCCTGGTCAAGCTCAACATCGGCCAGCTCGAGGGGGTCCGCACCGTCACGGTGGTCCCGGCCGAGGAAGAAGCCGAGGAAGAAGTTTCGTCCGACGACGCCTCGTCCGACGACGCCTCGTCCGACGAAGCACCGTCCGACGACGTCTCGCCAGACGGTGCCACCGAGGAACCCGCCGCCGGGGAACCGGCCGCGCCTGCTACCCCCGAACCGACGACCGCACCGACCACGGCCGACGGCGTAGCGGCGCAGGTCGCCCAGCTGCCGCAGATCCCGTTCGTCGCCGGTACGGCCCGGTGGGACGACGGCGGGAACGCCATCCTGGCGCAGATGACGCGGGCCATCCTCAGAGGACCGGCCGATGCCACGTACGAGATCCAGGGCCACACGGACTCGACCGGCGACCCCGACGCGAACCTGGCCCTGAGCCAGCGGCGCGCCGAGGCGGTCCGCGCCGAGCTGATCAACCGGGCCGTGCCCGCCGGACGTCTCACCGCGGTGGGCTACGGCCAGACCAAGCCGCTCGTCAGCCCCGAGGCGACCGACGACGACCGGGCGGCCAACCGTCGGGTCGTCCTGGTGGTCACCGGCGGTTGACCGGGCCTCCCGTCGAGCGGGCCCGTTTGCCTGAGCCCGGACCCGTTCGACGAGCCCTGGTGCAGGTCTGTGGCGTAGGCTGCCGCGGGTGGCTCTCTCGCTGGTCTGGGCGCAGACGCCGGACGGGGTGATCGGTGCCGACGGCACCATGCCGTGGCACGTCCCAGAAGACCTGGCAAGGTTCCGGCGGTTCACCTGGGGGCACCCGGTGCTCATGGGGCGGCGCACCTGGCAGTCGCTGCCGGAGTCGGTGCGTCCGCTGCCCGGCCGGGAGAACATCGTGCTGTCGTCCCACCCGGGGTTCGCCGCGCCCGGGGCGACGGTCGTCGCGTCGTTGGACGACGCGCTGGCCGCGGTCGGCGACCGGACAGGCTGGGTGATCGGCGGCGGGCAGGTGTACGCGGCGGCGCTGCCGCACGCCGACCGGGTCGAGACGACGGTCGTCGACCGGGGGGTGACCGGTGACACCTTCGTCCCGGTGCTCGACGAGCGCCGCTGGACGCCGGTGGCGTTCGAACCGGTCGAGGGCTGGTACACCTCGCGCGCCGAGGGTACCCGGTTCCGGTTCGTCAGCTATGCGCTGCGCCCCGAGTCCTCCCCGGCGTCGGACCCGCGCCTGCAGGCCCCGCACCGGGTGCGCTGCGACTGGGGCCGCTCCGGGGTCCGGGCGGTCGCCGCCGGGGCGGACCGGCTCGCTGTCGTGGTCGACGTGCTGACCTTCACCACGACCACGTCGGCGGCGGTCGCCCAGGGCGTCACGGTCGCGCCGTTCCGCTGGCACGACCCGGGCGCGGAGGCGTTCTGCGCCGAGCACGACGCGGTCCTGGCCCGGGACCGCACGACCGGCGGGCCCAGCCTGTCCCCGGCGTCGGTGGCCGGCCTGGGCCGTTCCCGGCTGGTGCTGCCCTCGCCCAACGGCGCCACCACCACCCTGACGGTCGCCGCGACCGGTGCGCAGGTGGTAGCCGGCGCCCTGCGCAACGCCGATGCCGTCGCCCGGTACGCCGCCGCGGCCCTGGAGGCCGATCCGACGCTGGTCGTGGCCCTGGTCCCGGCCGGAGAGGGCTGGCCGGACGGCGCGCTGCGCCCCTGCGCCGAAGACCTGTGGGGCGCTGGTGCCATCGCCGACGCCCTGGTCCGCCACGGCGTCACCGACCTGTCCGAAGAGGCCGCCGTGGCCCGGGCGACCTGGCTGGCCGTGGCCGACGACCCGGCCAGCCACCTGCTGGCCGCGGCCTCGGGCCGCGAGCTGGTCGAACGCGGCTGGACCGACGATGTGCACGTCGCCGCCCAGCTCGACGCCGACGATACCGCCCCGGTCCTGGTCGACGGCTGGTTCGAGGCACGGTGACGGACGCCGCGGTGACTACGCCCGGCGGCTCGTGCCCGGGGCCGACCAGCCCGGTGCCGACCAGCCCGCGACGCTGCGGTCGGCAGGTACCGGCCGGTCTGGCCGTGCTGCGCAACGAGCGCCGTTCACGCGGTACCGTGATCCCATGCCGCAGGTCACCTCGTCCACCCGCCCGTTCGGAGCCGTGCTCACCGCGATGGTGACGCCCATGACCGTCGACGGCACCGTCGACGTCGCCGCCGGGGTGCGTCTGGCGAAGTGGCTGGTCGAACGCGGTAACGACGGGATCGTGGTGAACGGCACCACGGGCGAGTCGCCGACCACGCACGCCCCGGAGAAGGCCGAGCTGGTCGCCGCCGTGGTCGAGGCGGTCGGTGACGCGGCGTACGTCGTCGCCGGAGCCGGGTCCAACGACACCCTGCACGCGGTGCGGATGGCCGAGCAGGCCGCCGAGGCCGGGGCGCACGGTCTGCTCGTCGTCAGCCCGTACTACTCCCGGCCGTCCCAGGAGGGCCTGGCCCGGCACATGGAGGCCGTGGCCGACGCCACCGACCTGCCGGTGATGCTGTACGACGTCCCGGGCCGGACCGGGGTGCGGATCGCTGGCGACACCCTGGCCCGGCTGGCCGAGCACCCCAGGGTCGCCGCCGTCAAGGACGCCACCGGTGACGTCGTCGGCGCGGGGCGCTCGCAGGCCCGCACCGGGCTGGCCTGGTACTCCGGGGACGACGCCATGTACCTGCCGATGCTGGCCGTCGGCGCGGTGGGCGTGGTGTCGGTGACCGCGCACGCCGCCGCCGGGGTGTTCGCCCGGCTCACCCGGGCCTGGGACGCCGGTGACCACGCTGGTGCCCTGGCCGCGAACCGCTCGATGGCGCCAGCGGTCGAGGCGCTCAACGGCGCCGGGATGCAGGCCGCCGCCGCGAAGGCCGCCTGCCAGCTGCTCGGCGTGCTGGACTCGCGCGCCACCCGGCTGCCCATCACCCCGCTCACCGACGACGAGGTGGCGGGGGTGCGGGCCGGTCTGGTCCGCGCCGGACTGCTCGACCGATAGACACCACAGCCCGCACGCGATTTTGTACCGGGAGCGCCAGTGAGCCACCCCCACCCTGAGCTGGCACTGCCCCCTGCCCTGGACTCTGGCACGCTGCGCATCGTCGCCCTGGGCGGCCTGGGCGAGGTGGGCCGCAACATGGCGGTCCTGGAGCTGGACGGGCGGCTGCTGGTCATCGACTGCGGGGTGCTGTTCCCCGAGGACCACCAGCCCGGCGTCGACCTGATCCTGCCGGACTTCGACCACATCGCCGACCGGCTGGGCGATGTCGAGGCGGTCGTGCTCACCCACGGCCACGAGGACCATATCGGGGCGGTGCCGTACCTGCTGCGGCTGTGCCCGGACATCCCGCTGGTCGGGTCCCGGCTGACCCTGGCGTTCGTCGAGGCCAAGCTGGCCGAGCACCGCATCAAGCCGTACACCCTGGAGGTCGCGGCGGGGCAGCGCGAGCGTCTGGGCGCGTTCGACTGCGAGTTCGTCGCCGTCAACCACTCCATCCCGGACGCCCTGGCGGTGTTCGTGCGCACGTCGGCCGGCACGGTGCTGCACACCGGCGACTTCAAGATGGACCAGCTGCCGCTGGACGGGCGGATCACCGACCTGCGGGCCTTCGCCCGGCTCGGTACCGAGGGCGTCGACCTGTTCATGGTCGACTCGACCAACGCCGAGGTGCCGGGGTTCGTCGCGGGGGAGAAGGAGATCAGCCCGGTGCTGGACCGGGTGTTCCACGAATCGGCGGGCCGGATCGTCGTGGCGTCGTTCGCCTCCCACGTGCACCGGGTGCAGCAGGTGATGGACGCCGCCGCCACCCACCGTCGCCGGGTGGCGCTGGTCGGCCGGTCCATGGTGCGCAACATGACCGTGGCCGCCGACCTGGGCTACCTCACCGTGCCGCCGGGCGTGCTGGTCGACGTCAAGGACGTCGGTTCGCTGCCCGACGACGAAGTGGTGCTCATGTGCACCGGCTCGCAGGGCGAACCGATGGCCGCCCTGTCCCGGATCGCCAACAACGACCACCAGGTCAGCGTCGGCCCGGGGGACACGGTGATCCTGGCGTCGTCGCTGATCCCCGGTAACGAGAACGCCGTGTTCCGGGTGATCAACGGGCTGACCCGGCTCGGCGCCCGGGTGGTGCACTCCGGTAACGCCAAGGTCCACGTGTCCGGGCACGCCGCCGCCGGTGAGCTGGTCTACTGCTACAACATCCTGCGTCCGGCCAATGTCATGCCGGTGCACGGCGAGGTGCGGCACCTGGTGGCCTCCGGCGCCCTGGCGGTGCAGACCGGGGTGCCGCCGGACCGGGTGCTGCTGGCCGAGGACGGCGTCGTGGTGGACCTGGTCGACCACGAGGCCCGTATCGTCGGCGCGGTGCCCTGCGGCTACGTGTACGTCGACGGTTCGTCGGTCGGCACCATCACCGAGGCCGAGCTCAAGGACCGCCGCATCCTCGGCGACGAAGGCTTCGTGTCGATCTTCGCCGTGGTCTCCGCCACCGACGGATCGGTCCTGGCAGGCCCCCAGATCCACGCCCGCGGCGTGGCGGAGGCCGACGACGTCTTCGACGCCGTGCTGCCCGAGATCACCGCCGCCCTGGCCGACGCGGCCGGTCAGGGCGCCGACACCCACCAGCTGCAGCAGGCGATCCGCCGGGTCGTCGGACGCTGGGCCTCCAACCGTCTGCGCCGCCGCCCCATGATCATCCCGGTCGTCGTGGAAGCCTGACTGTGGACGGCAAGCGAGTCCTGTGAGTCGTCAGCTCTCGGTGGTGATGAAGACGGGTTCGCCGTCGGGCAGGAAGTGGACCGCGGGCCAGTAGCCGTCGAGGAAGGACTCGGCGAACACCGTCTGGTCGTCGGACAGCTCGACGGCGAACGCGCCGGAGTGGTAGACGGACAGGGCCTGCACGCCGAAGTTAGTGCGGAACTGCTCGTGGCCCTCGGCGGTGTCACCGCCGGTAGCACCCCACTGCCAGAGGAATTCGACGGCCGCGTCACGCACCTGGGGCAGCTGGTCGACAAGCTCGTGGGTCAGCGGCAGCAGAGTCCTGACCCGGTCGTGACCGGCCGCCCAGAACCGGACCTGGATGTCGCCGACCAGGGTGGGAACGTCGTACGCGACGACCCCGTCCACCGGGTCGAAGACGATCTCGCCGAGGTGGTGGTCGCGCAGGGTCGCAGTGAGACGGGGGTCGTCCGCGTCCAGGGCCGGGACGGTCGCCAGGCCGAACAGCTCGGCCGCCAGGTGCGCCTGGTGGTCAGGGTTGAGCCCTGACGGGATCGGAGTCCCGGGCAGCGCCAGCTGGCCGGGGGTGGCCCGGACCTCGCGGCCGTCTTCGGCCAGCAGCACCACCAGGTCGCCGTCCTGCTCTACCGCCACCACACGGAACGCGTCCGGCAGCTCGCGGACCGTGTCGGCGGTCCCGGTACTGGCGATCCTGACGTACTGGTGATCGTCGACGGTCTCGACCGCGACCTGTCCGTCCAGAACCTGCACTGTCATCCCTTTCGTGTGAAACCCAGGCTACTCCTCCTCACGGCGACCTACGAGCGCGGTCGGTCCGGCTTGTCCAGTCTGCGGTGTGGTTCGGGCATGTCGGCGGCTCAGCGTCGCTACGGTGGGACCGTGGCTCCTCGTACGTCTGCGGCACCGACCGCCCGCTCCGGCTCTGGTGACGCGCGCCCAGCCAGGAGCCCGGCCAAGGGCGGACGCACCGCATCGTCGAAACCGGTGACCAAGCCAGCCGCCAGGTCGGGGTCGAAACCGAAGAGCGCAGGACCGAAGAACGGGAAGCCCGACGCTTCGGGACCGTCGTCGATACCGGTGCGGGTGGTGCGCGGCACCTGGATGGGGGCGGCCCACCTCGTCGGCGGCACGGCCCGCAAGGTCGGTCAGGGCGCGCGGGACCTGGACCCGGCGCACCGGCGCGACGGGGCGGCGTTCTTCCTGCTCGGGATCGCGGTGGCGATCGCCGCCTGGGAGTGGTTCTCGCTGTCCGGCGCGGCCGGGACGGGGATCCACTGGGTGGTGGCCGGGGGGTTCGGCCTGCTCGGCAAGGCCACGCCGGTGGTGCTGGCCTGGTTCGCGGTGCGGCTCTTCCGGCACCCGGACCGGGTGGCCGACAACGGCCGGATCACCGTGGGGGTGTCGGCCGTCGTCATCGCCGTCGTCGGGCTGGTGCACCTGCGGGCCGGACGGCCCGGGATGGACGACTGGGAGACGATCCGCCGGGCCGGGGGCATAGTCGGCTGGACCGCGGGTACGCCGCTGGCCGCGCTGCTGTCCGGGGTGGTGACGGCCATCCTGCTGGTGCTGCTGGCGGTGTTCGGGCTGCTCGTGGTGACCAAGACGCCGGTGAACCAGATCTGGCCCCGGTTGCGGGCCCTGTTCGCCGCGACCTCGGACGAGACGGACCCGGACGGCGAGGCGGCACCAGCCCGGCGCGGCCGGTTCGGGCGGCGCAAGAAGGCCGCTGGTGCTCCGACCGCCCGGCTGGACCGCTACGACGGGGACGAGGCGTTCAAGAAGGCCGCCGTGGTCGCGCCGGGCGGACCCGATGCGGACCCGTCGTCGGCGCCGACCCAGGTCATCGACGACCCGGACCAGCCTGACGAACCCGACGACGGGGTCACGACCAAGGCCCTGACGAAGCAGCCGCTGGTGGCGCCGCAGAACCGGGCTGTGCCGCCCGGCGAGCAGCCGACCCTGGGCGGCGACGTGCTGTACCTGCTGCCGTCCGACGACGCCCTGGCCAAGGGGGTGCCGCACAAGGTGCGGTCGGCCGCCAACGACCGGGTCGTGGAGTCGCTGACCTCGGTGCTGGAGCAGTTCGAGATCGACGCCCAGGTCACCGGGTTCACCCGGGGCCCGACGGTGACCCGCTACGAGGTCGAGCTCGGCCAGGCGGTCAAGGTGGAACGGGTCACTGCCCTGTCGCGCAATATCGCCTACGCCGTGGCCAGCGCCGATGTGCGGATCCTCTCGCCGATCCCTGGCAAGTCCGCGATCGGTATCGAGATCCCCAACAGCGACCGGGAGACCGTCTCCCTCGGCGACGTGCTGCGTTCGGCGGCGGCCCGGCGCTCGGACCACCCGCTGGTGGTCGGTGTCGGCAAGGACGTCGAGGGCGGGTACGTCGTGGCCAACCTGGCGAAGATGCCGCACCTGCTGGTCGCCGGTGCTACCGGCTCCGGCAAGTCGAGCTTCGTGAACTCGATGATCGTGTCGGTCCTGATGCGTGCCACCCCGGACCAGGTGCGGATGATCCTCGTCGACCCCAAACGGGTCGAGCTGACCGTGTACGAGGGCATCCCGCACCTGATCACACCGATCATCACCAACCCGAAGAAGGCCGCCGAGGCCCTGGACTGGGTGGTCAAGGAGATGGAGGCCCGGTACGACGACCTGGCCACCTTCGGGTTCAAGCACATCGACGACTTCAACGCCGCGGTGCGCGCGGGCAAGGTCAAGCCGCTGCCCGGTTCGGAACGCAAGATCGCCGCCTACCCGTACCTGCTGGTCATCGTGGACGAGCTGGCCGACCTGATGATGGTCTCCCCGCGTGACGTCGAGGAGTCGATCCAGCGGATCACCCAGCTGGCGCGCGCCGCGGGCATCCACCTGGTGCTGGCCACCCAACGGCCGTCGGTCGACGTGGTCACCGGCCTGATCAAGGCCAACGTGCCGTCCCGGCTGGCCTTCGCCACGTCGTCGCTGACCGACTCCCGGGTGGTGCTCGACCAGCCCGGTGCCGAGAAGCTCATCGGTCAGGGCGACGCGCTGTTCCTGCCCATGGGGGCGGCCAAGCCGATGCGCACCCAGGGGGCGTGGGTCGCCGAGTCGGAGATCCACGCCGTCGTCGAGCACGTCAAGACCCAGGCCAAGCCCGAGTACCGTCCGGACGTGGCCGTCGCCGCGGCCAAGAAGCAGGTCGACGAGGACATCGGCGACGACCTGGACCTGCTGCTGCAGGCCGCCGAGCTGGTGATCACCACGCAGTTCGGCTCCACGTCGATGCTGCAGCGGAAACTGCGGGTCGGGTTCGCCAAGGCCGGTCGGCTCATGGACCTGCTGGAGTCGCGCCAGATCGTCGGCCCGTCCGAAGGCTCCAAGGCCCGTGACGTGCTGGTCCGTCCCGACGACCTGGCCGCCACCCTGGCCCTGCTACGCGGCGAGACCCCGTCCGACGACACCAGCGAGTCCCTTGAAGACCCCTGGACCGACGAACCCTAGAGGACAGTGGGGACGGTTCCTATTGTCTTCTGCCCCTGACCAGGCAAGACATTAGGAACCGTCCCCACTGTCTCCCACCCACTGTCTAGGGCCGCCTCACGACGACCGGTGGGTCGCCGGTCGGTGTCGGAGGCGTCGCGGCGACCGTTGCCTGCGGTCCGGCGGCGCCGGTCACCTGGCCGAGACGGGTTGCCACCTCGCTGGCCGACAGCTGGCCGGCCCCGTCGGAGATCTCGGGCAGCGCGTGCACCCGGTGCCCGCCGCGACGGTCCACGGTGAGCGGCAGGTACGCCGCCGACGTCACCCGCGGGGGGCCCGCCTCGGTCCCGGCCCTCGGGTCGGCGCCCGTGGCGGTCACCTGCACCACGAGCAGCTGGCTGCTGGCGGTGGCCGCGACGCAGCAGGCGGAGTCCTGGTTCGACACGTAGTTGCCCAGGCCGTAGGCCACCCACATGCCCCGCCCGCCCGGGCCGCCGGGCAGCAGCTCGATCGGCTGCGGGACGTGCGCGTGGTGCCCGACGACCAGGTCCACCACCCCGGAGTCGGCCAGCCGGGTGGCGACGTCCACCTGCTGGGCGTCCGGTGCGGTGACGTACTCGGTGCAGCAGTGCACCGATACCAGGACCACATCGGCACCGTCGGCGCGGGCCTGCGTGGCCCGGGCGACGATCTCGTCGACGTCGATGAGGTTCACCGACCACGGGTGGCCCACCGGAATACCGTTGGTGCCGTACGTCACCGCGAGGTGCGCGACGGTGAAGGTCCGCCCGGCCCGGTCCAGCCGGTACAGCTGGGGGGTGTCCTCCGCCTCGCTGCGGGCCGTGCCGACGTGGCCGAGCCCGAAGGTGTCGAAGGCGTCGATGGTCGCGTCGATCCCGGCCTGCCCGCGGTCGACCGCGTGGTTGGACGCCGTCGAGCACCCGTCCCAGCCTTGTGCTCTCAGGTCGCGGACCACCTCGGGCACCGTGCCGAACACCGGGTAGCCGCTCGGTGAGCTCCCCGCCGGTGTCACCGGAACCTCCATGTTGCACAGCGCCAGGTCCGCCCCGGAGACCCACGGGTCCAGCCCGGCCAGCAAGGGGGTGAAATCGTACCCGTCCGCGGTGCGCGCCGACGCCAGCACCGGCATATGGGGCAGCACATCGCCACCAGCGACGATGGTGAAGTGCGCGTCCGGTTCGGCCGTCCGGGTCGGCGTGGGGCTCCGTGAGACGTCGACGGCCTGAGCGGGATCCTTGGCCAGGCAGCCGCCCAGCCCCAGGACCACAGCGGGGACCATCACGGCTGCGAGCACGGGCCGCCTGGTTCGCCCGTACTGTCGGGGACCGCATCTCATGTCCTGACGGTAAACGGCGCGGTACTGTCGCGCTAGACGTCGAGCGGCCCAAACCACGGTCTACTACATAGGCTTCACTCCGTGAGCACACGACGTACCACCAGGACGCTGCCGAACCTGCTGACCGTGCTCCGCATCGCCCTGGTACCGGTGTTCGTGGTGGTCCTCGTCGTCGGTGCGGACCGGCTGGGGCTCCGGCTGCTCGCCGTCGGCCTGTTCGTCGTCGCCGCGGCCACCGACCAGCTCGACGGGTGGCTGGCCCGGCGCTGGGACCAGGTCACCGATGTCGGCAAGATCCTCGACCCGATCGCCGACAAGCTGCTCATGGGGTCCGCGCTGGTCGTGCTGTCGGCCCTGGGCGAGCTGTGGTGGTGGGTGACGGTGGTGATCGGCGTGCGCGAGGTGGGTATCACCGTGATGCGGTTCTTCCTGCTGCGCTACGTCGTGCTGCCCGCGTCGCGCGGCGGCAAGCTCAAGACGGTGCTCCAGTCCGTTGCGATCGGCCTGTTCCTGCTGCCGCTGGACCATCTGCCGCTAGCCGTCACCTGGGTGGCCTGGGCGACGATGGCGGCAGCGCTGGTCGTCACCGTCGTCACCGGGGTCGACTACCTGCGGACCGCGGCCCGCATCCGAGCGGAGGCCTGATATGCCCGAGCCTGACCTGCCCGGGGGGACGGCGGCCCGGCTGCTGGCTGCGCTGGAGGCCCGCGGTCGCAGCCTGGCGGTCGCCGAGTCGCTGACCGGAGGCGCGGTCTGTGCCGCCCTGGTGGCGGTGCCCGGCGCGTCCCGGGTGCTCCGGGGGGCGGTGGTGCCGTATGCCACCGACCTCAAGCACACGCTGCTGGGCGTGGACGCCGACCGGCTCGCCGCATCGGGGGCGGTGCACCCGCAGGTGGCCCGCCAGATGGCTGACGGGGTGCGCGTCGCCCTGGGGGCCGACGTCGGCCTGGCCACGACCGGGGTGGCCGGACCGGATCCGGCCGACGGTCAGAGCGTCGGGACGGTGTACGTCGCCGTCGCCGGTCCGCGCCACGCCGAGGTCAGGACGCTCGCCCTGGCCGGGGACCGTGAGACGATCCGCGCAACCAGCGTGACGCAGGTCCTCGGACTCGCGCTGGAGCTCGTCAGCTCGGACCAGATCTGAGCCGTCCGCTCAAGCGAGGTGCCCAGAACGCCGATGGTCAGGGTCGTGGGGAACATCGACCGGCCTGTCAGCGTTGGAAGGGGTGCGATAAGTCCACGGCGTTCCGGTGGACGAATCGGGCATACACGATACGGTGGACCCATGACGGTGCGGAACGCACCATACGAGCAGACCTGTCCGACTGACGAGACGAGAGGGGAGACCCGGATGATCGTGCTACGCCGTGAGATCGGTGACGTGCTCCGCGACGCCCGTCAGAACCAGGGGCGCACCCTCCGGGAGGTGTCGTCCGCGGCGCGGGTGTCTCTGGGCTACCTGTCCGAGGTGGAGCGCGGCCAGAAAGAAGCGTCGTCCGAGCTGTTGCACAGCATCTGCGAGGCGCTGGACGTGCCCATGTCGGTGATCCTGCGTGAGGTTAGCGACCGCGTGGCCGTGGCGGAGGGTCTCTTCGTCCCCGACACCGTGCCGGTCGAGCTGGCGCGCGGGGTGTCCCGTCGGGACCTGACCACCGTCGGCTGACCTGGGTCGTTCTCGGGAGGTCGTCGTTGCCGGAGGGTGACGCGCTGCGGATGACGGCGGCGCGGCTGGACGAGACGCTGGCGGGGCGGCGGCTGGTCCGCGGCGAGCTGCGCTGGCCGACAGCAGCGTCCGTAGACCTGGCCGGGCGGACCGTGCGGCACACCCGGCCGTTCGGCAAGCACCTGCTGACGCGGCTCGACGACGGTCGGACCATACACTCCCACCTGCGGATGGACGGTGCCTGGCGGGTGGTGGCCACCGGGTCGCAGGCCGGGGAGGCATGGTCTCAGCGCGTGCGGGCGGTGCTCACGACACCAGATCGCACCGCCATCGGCTTCGCCCTGGGCAGGCTCGACCTGGTGCCGACCGCGCAGGAGCACGAGCTGGTCGGGCACCTCGGGCCGGACCTGCTCGACGACGGGTTCGACACCGGTGCCGGGGTGCCTGGTCCCGGGCTGGCGGAGGCGGTCGCCCGCTGGGACCGGTGCGGTGCGACCCGAGTCTGCGACGTGCTGCTCGACCAGCGGGTCGTCGCCGGTATCGGCACCATCTGGCTGGCTGAGTCCCTGTTCGCCCACCGGATCTTCCCCTGGACGCCAGCCGACGAGGTCGACCCGGTCGTGGTGCTGCGCACCGCCCGGCGTCTCATGCAGGACTCGGTCGCGGGGAGTCCCACCATCCGGGTCCACGGGCGGCGCGACCGTCCCTGCCCCCGGTGCGGCACCCCCGTCGCCCGGGGTCAGGCCCGTCAACCACCAGACGAACGGCCGGTCTTCTGGTGCCCCACCTGCCAGGCACGGTGAACCGCTGTCGCACCCAGGAACGCACCCGATCGGTCAGCGCCCGAACGAGAGTTCTTCGTCGTGGAAATCCGTGAGCTGGGATGCCCCCAGGTGGTCTGCGGTGCCGCCGGGTAGGGCGAGCTGGGAACCGCTGAGTCCGCGGCGGACCTGGTCGGCCTCCTGCGGAGGTGCTTGCCGACTTGGGGCCTCGCTCTGGGTGGCACAATGAACCGGAGCAGACCTCGTCCAGGACGGAGCAACCCGTGGACTCCTACTCCTACTCCGACGGCACCGTCATCGTGGCGGCCGTCATCGGACTTGTCGTCTTCTTTGCCATCAGTGGTTTCGCCGTCAGTCGGATCAGACGGGTGCCGCCCAACGAGGCGTTGATCGTCGTCGGGCGAGGTGCCCGTACGAATGAGCCGGAGAACGGCGGGCAGAAGGTCGTCATCGGTGGACGGGCTTTCGTCTGGCCGGTCATCCAGCGGTGCGTCACGGTCTCGCTGGAGCAGCGCCAGATCGCGGTCAGCGTCGAAGGGGTGGACAAGAACTGTGTCAAGCTGGCCGTCCACGCCTCGGCCAGCTTCAGGGTCTGCAGTACTGTCGACGGTGTGCGTCGGGCCGCACAACGGTTCCCGAGCCAGCAGGACGCCCTGGACAAGTTCGTCCAGTTGTCCTTGGAGGGGTCGCTGCGGTCCATCGTCGGCAAGATGACGGTGCAGGAGATCATCGCCGACCGCCACGCCCTGTCCGAGGCCGTGGTCCAGGCCACGAAGGGCGACCTGGCCGAGCAGGGCCTGCAGGTCGACCTGCTGAACGTCTCCGATATCTCCACCCCGGGTACCCACCTGCCCGACCTGAGCCGGGAGGCCGCGGCCGATATGTTTGCCAGCACGTCGGTGCTCGACTGGGGCACGCCTCTGCCGGTCGGCGATCCGCCGGTAGCGTCGGCCGACGACATGCCAGCGGATATCGTCGACCGGCTGGAACGCCTGGCACGGCTGCGCGCCGCCGGAGACCTCTCCGACGCCCAGTACGAGGCGGCGAAAGATCATGTCCTGGCCGATCTTGCGCGACCGGCCGATCTCGACTGAGCAAGAATTCGAGACTTCTGTCGCGGGAATCGGGGGTTAAAAACCCGATACCCCGCCGGAGAGGCCTAGCGGGGTCGGGGGGGCCGGGGCGCCGGGCC
>WRMB01000022.1 GCA_009777345.1 Micrococcales bacterium
GGAGCAGCGAAGGCGGGCTGGAGGCCCGTTGAGCAGCGACAACGCAGCCAGCGCGCCCGGCTGGTGGCGCGTAGTAGGTGGAAATCGGTGGATCAGGGCTCAGATGTGTGACGTTGCTGCGGATCCACATGGGTCTTGTATCTCGTAGGACGGCATGACCGGTCCCCTAGACTTGGTCTGTGGCGTACGTGATCGGTGACCAGGTCGAAGACTACGTGCTGACCGAACGGGGCTGGGTGCCCCGGCTCGAGCTCGACACCAGCCCGTTCCGGCCTGGGCACGTGGTGAACGACGCCATCCTCACCGGGACGCTGGAGTGGCGACCGCTGCGCACCGCGCCCGTCGCGCCCTACCAGGTCGGTGACGTCGTCGAGGGTTACGTGCTGGTCCCGTCCGGCGACTGGCTGCCCCTGGCCGGGCAGGTCAAGGACCGCTCCGGTGCGGCGCTGCGGGCCACGGCGGTCCCGGCCGAGCCGACGGCGGAGGCCCGGCGCACCGCGAGCGTCCGCACCACCCAGACCCAGGCGCGGGCGCAGACCCAGTCCGCTCCGCAGGCCCGGACGCAGACCCGGCCGCGTCCCCAGCCGCAGCCGCGGCCTCAGACCCACCAGCCGCGCGCCCAGACGGTGACGCCGACCTACAGACCTTCGTCCAGCCCCCAGCGGGTATCGCAGCCTGGCGCCCAGCCCCGGATCGGGCAGGTGGTCGACGGGCGCGTGCTGACCGCCGACCGGGGCTGGGTGCCGCTGTCGCAGGTCCAGCGCGAGACCGGCCGTCCGGCACCCCGGCCCACCACCGCCGCCGCCAAGAACAACGACATGATCGGCCGGGCGTTGATCGGCATGGTCCTGCTGATCTTCGTGATCCTGGTCCGCAGCTGCGCCTGACCCGGCGCCCGGACAGGACTCAGGAACCGCGTCGGCTACCGGTCCGGCGGCCGTCCGGGGTTCAATGGTCCGGTGCGTACCACTCCGGTCTACTACTACTCGTCCACGTCGGGACTGGTCCGTTCGTTCGCCGAGCGGCTGGACCGACCGGCCTTCAACCTGGCTGAGCGCGAGCACCGGACGGCCGAGGTGGACGGGCCGTGGGTGCTGCTCACCCCGTCGTACAAGACCGGTAACGACCGCAACGACACCATCCCCGAGGCGGTGCGCCGGTTCCTGCGCCCGGCCGTCAACCGGCGTCTCATGGTCGGTGTGATGGGGTCGGGCAACCGTAACTTCGGCCACCACTACCAGATGGCCGCCCGGGAGATCGCCCGCCGCTCGAACCGGCCGGTCCTGTTCGAGTTCGAGCTGGCGGGCACGCCCTGGGACGTCGAGGAGTGCCAGCGGATCCTGGCCGCGCTCGACGCCGCCCTGGCCGCCCGGCACGCCGCCGCCTGACTGATGCTCGAGCCGTCCCCAGCCCACGGTGACGGGTGGGCGGCACCATGACGGCTCCGGTGCACCCAGCCGGGGCGGCATGCTGGACGGATGCGTCGGTGGTGGCCGTGGGTGGTGCTGGTGGTCTGCGTGGCCGTGGGGTTCGGGGTGCCGCGATGGGTCGCGGTGCGCACCGCCGCGCAGTACCCGGTGTCCGCCGCGGACCTGGCCGCCGGGCGGGCGGCGCTGGTCGCGCTGGAGGTGACTGCGGCAGCACGTGACGGGTCCGCCCGGTACGACCGGGCCCAGTTCGGGTCGGCCTGGGCCGATACCGACCACAACGGCTGCGACACCCGCAACGACGTGCTGCTGCGTGACCTCACCGATACCGAGACCGACGGCTGCCAGGTGCTGCGCGGTACCCTGGACGACCCGTACACCGGGCGGCGCGTCGCGTTCGAGCGTGGGCCGCGCTCCGCCGACGTGCAGATCGACCATGTCGTCGCCCTGGCCGACGCCTGGCGCAAGGGCGCGGACCGCTGGGACCCGGCCCGTCGGCTCGCCTTCGCCAACGACCCGGCGAACCTGCTGGCCGTCACCGCCCAGGCCAACCAGGCCAAGGGCGCCTCCGACGCCGCGGCCTGGCTGCCCCGGCCCGGCTACCGGTGCGTCTACGTGCTGCTCCAGGTCCGGGTCAAGGCCGCCTACGGTCTGTCGGTCACCCCGGCCGAGCAGGCCGCGATGTCCCGGACCCTCGA
Source organism: Micrococcales bacterium (assembly GCA_009777345.1). Taxonomy (GTDB): domain Bacteria; phylum Actinomycetota; class Actinomycetes; order Actinomycetales; family Cellulomonadaceae; genus Cellulomonas. The sequence continues at coordinate 2,126 of WRMB01000022.1, forward strand.
CGGCTGCCGCACCACCGCGGCCGACGGGTCAGCGGGTCAGCGGCACGTCGGTGCCGGTCGCGGTGAACCGCAGCCCGTCGGGTACCACCTCGGCGCCGGTCAGGTGGACGCCCCGGGGCAGGCCGACGACGGGGATCGTCAGGCCGCCCAGCCGGTTGCGCAGCCCGGACGGCAGGTCGTCCAGGTCGGCCGACAGGCCAGCCAGGGTCGCCGTACCCAGGTCGACCCGGACTGTGTCGGTGCTGGCCGCGAGGGTGCCCCAGACCGCCAGCTCGCGGCCGTGCACCTGCGTCGTCACGACGAGGTGGTCGCCCTCGACGCGCAGGCCCAGGTCGCCGATGCCGCTGCTGCTGCGCAGCAGGTCCTCGGCGGTCCGGGGGCTGATGGTGGCGCTGACCGTGGCCGACCCGGCGCGGGCCGGGCGCACGGTGACGTCGTGCGCGTCGACCCGCACGTCGGCGGCGGTGACCCCGTCGAGCACCACCTGGTCGGTGGTCCCCGTGACGTGGCCGAACCGGCCGCCGAGCAGCTGGGTGACGAACGGGAAACCGTGGATCGTGACCGCCGGGTCGTCCAGACCGTCGAACACCGCGGCCACCTGGGTGGCGACCTCCTGCTCGGCCTGGCCGCGGGCGTACTGGTCGCCGGCGTAGGCCCCACCGGCCAGCAGCCCCAGGACCACGACGGTGACGATCCAGCCGCGTGCGGACGCGCCCGAGTCGTCGGCTGGGCGGGGCCTTCTGTGGGACGCAGGGATCACGGCGCCACAGTACGCGGTCCGCTGCCGCTTCCGGGTCGGCAGCGGTGAAGATCTAGCTCGTAGCACGGCAGTGGGAGTTCGGTCACGGCCCTGAAGTTCCCGGGCCTCAGACGACGACGCGCAGCGTGCTGGGGCCCTCGGGGGTGATGCGGACCTCGATACGGTCCGTCACGGCCTGCTTGAGGGTCTCGACGTGGGACACGATGGCGACGGTGCGCCCCCCCGCGCGCAGCCGGGCCAGCTCGGCCAGCACCTGGTCGAGCACCTGGTCGTCCAGCGACCCGAAACCCTCGTCGACGAACAGCGTGCCCAGCCTGATCCCGCCGGACTCGGCGCCGACCGTGTCGGCCAGGCCCAGGGCCAGGCACAGCGACACGTAGAACGACTCCCCACCGGACAGGGTGCGCGGGTCGCGCTGGATACCGGTCCAGTGGTCCACCACCCGCATCGCCAGACCGGTGGTGCGCGCGGCCACGTCCTCCTTGACCTCCGACGGGACCAGGGCGTAGCGGCCGTCTGACATGGTGCTCAGCCGGTCGTTGGCGGCGGCGGTGACATCGGCGAACCGGCGCTGCAGCACATAGGTGGCCAGCGACAGGTTCCGGGCGTTGTCCGCACCGTGGCCCGCGACCAGCCCGGCCAGGCGCACCACGGGCGCGTTGTCGCCCACCGCACCCGCCACGGTGCGGGCCGCGGCCAGCACCTGGTCGGCGGCGACCGTCACGTCGGTGTGCACCTGGGCGGCGACGGCAGCCCGGCCCTCGGCGGCCTCAGCAGCGGTGCGGGCCGCGGCGGCGGCGGTCCGGGCGGTCTGGGTGCGGACGGCCTGGGCGTCGGCGGTGCTGTCCGGCTGGTCGGCCAGGTCGTCCTCCAGCTGACCGTCCAGCTCGTTCTCCAGCCCGGCCAGGGCGGCGGTGACCTGGGCGCGGGCCACGTCGTAGTCGGTGACGGCGCGCTCCAGGGCCGCCAGGTCGGCGTCGGTCAGCAGCCCGGCCCGGGCGGCGTCGGCGGACGGGAGATCGCGGGCCGCCAGGGCGCCGGCCAGCTCGGCGGCCGACCGGTCGGCCTGCGCCCAGGCGGCGGCCAGGTCGCGCAGGGCGTCGGCCAGGGCCACGGCTGCGGCTGCGGTGCGGCTGGCGGCCGCCTGGCGGGCGGCGACGCTCGGGTGGTCGCCCCGGGCCTGGGCCACGGTCGTCTCGTCACGGGCCAGGCGGTCGGCCGCCACCTCCAGGGCGGCCGAGAGGTCGTGGAGGTGGTCGACCAGCGTCCGGCGCCGGGTCTCGGCCGCGGCGGTCTCGGCGTCGAAGCCGACGAGCGCGGCCTGGCCCGCGGCGACCTGCTCGGCCGCCGCCAGGCACGCGGCGAGAGCGGTCTTCGCACCGGTCAGGGCAGCGGCAGCGGTCTGGGCGGTGCTGTCCGCCACCCTGGCGGCCAGCGTCGTGACCTGTCCGTCCAGCCGGGCGACGGCCTGGGCCCGGTCGGCCGCGTCCTGCTCGCGGGCCTGGCGTGTCGCCTCGGCCTGGTCTACCTGGGCCGCGTCGACGTGGTCGTGGGCCAGGGCCGCCGGGGCGGGGTGCTCGAGCGCGCCGCACACCGGGCAGGGCGCGTCGGCGGCCAGCCCGGCGGCCAGCTCACCGGCCAGCCCGGCGATCCGGGCCTGGCGCAGCGCCGCCTCGGCGGTGACGGCCCGGCGTGCCGCGTCCTGGGCCGTGGCCAGCGCCGCCTGGGCGGCGGTCTGGGCGGCCCGGGTCGCCGCCAGGTCGTCCAGCGCCGTGACCAGGGCCTGGGCCTGGGCCAGGGCCTGCTCGGCCGCGGCGGTGCCCGCCGCTGTCGTCCGGGCCTGCGCGACCTGCTCCGCCAGCCGGGCCCGGGCCGCTGGGCGGGCCGCGGCCTGCTCGTCGGCCTGGGCCAGCGCCGTGCGGGCGTCGGCCACCTCCCGGGTCAGGGCCTCGACCACGACCTGGGCGTCGTGCAGACCGGTCTCGGTCCGCACCGCCGCGTCCAGGGCTGCCACCTGCCCGACGGCCGTGGTGTGCGCCGCGACCAGCCGTCCGACGGCCCGCTCCAGCGAGGCGGTCCGTCCGGGGTCGTCGTCGCCCACCAGCACCGTCCGGGCGAACGCCTCGTGGCGCTCACGACGGTGGAAATCGCTGGATCCGGGCTCAGGTCTGTCCGCCAGGTGCGGGCCCGCGTGCGAGGTCGGGGCGCCTCGGCCCGTAGCAGACTCGTCACCGGCGACATGGTCGGGCAGCGTGCTGACGAGCAGCGTCTCGGGTGCCGCGTCACGGGCGGCGAGGGCCGCTTCGGTTGCGGACCCGACCTGGGCCTGGGCCGCGTCGAGACGGGTCAGCAGCGGTGCGACCTCCCGCGCCGACCGGGCTGTCACCAGCCGCGCCACCCGTCCGGCCTGGGCGTCGGCGTCGGCGTCCAGCTGCGCGGCCCGGGCCCGCAGCCGGTCGCGTTCGAGCAGCCGGGCCGCCCGCCGTTCCTGCTCGGCCAGCTCGACTGCCGCCCGCTCCGACGCCGCCCGGGCCCGGTCGGCCTGTTCTCGTGTCGTCGTCGCCGCCTGCGCGCAGGCGACCGTGACCGGTTCCACCAGCTGCTGCACGTCGGTGACCAGCCCCGACGCCTCTCGCATCCCTGTCGGCACCAGCTCGGCGACAGCCGCGACCAGGTCTGGTGCCGGTTCGGCGGCCGTACCTGGCTCACCGGACGGGACGGGAGACTCCTCAGCCGCTACCAGGTCCAGGGGCCCGGCCGACCCCAGCCGGGCGGCACCGACCAGGTGGGCGGTGGCCTCCAGGAGAGCGGCCCGGGCGGTCGCGACCGACCGGTCCCCGGCGCGGCGCAGCTCGGCCAGCCGGTCGGCGAGGCGTTCGTAGACCTGCGTGCCGAAGATGCGCTGCAGCAGCACCCGCCGCTCTTCCGGCTTGGCCCGCAGGAAACGGGCGAACTCGCCCTGCGGCAGCACCACGGTCTGCACGAACTGGCTGCGCTCCAGGCCGACCAGGCCGACGATCCGGTGCCCGACCTCGTCGATCCGGGTGGCCAGCGGTTCGCCGACCCGGTCCAGGACGGCCAGCGGGTCCTCGTCCTGGCTGCCAGCCGCGGCGCGGGCCGTGGCCCAGTCGGCGGGCAGCCGCCACAGCCGGGCGGTGGCATGGGCGGTCGTCGTGCCGGTGCCGCGCTGCTTGGGCCGGGTGTAGGTCGGTGTGCGACGCACCCGGAACACCCCGGCCCCGACCTCGAACACCAGGTCCACGAAGGTCTCGGCGGACGCGGCGGCGAACGCCGACCGCAACCGGTCGTCGGACGTCGCGTCCGACGCCACCTTGCCGTACAGGCCGAACACGACCGCGTCGACGAGCGTGGACTTGCCCGCCCCGGTCGGCCCCTCCAGCAGGAACAGCCCGTCCGCGCCGAGCGCCGCCACGTCGACGGTGTACCGGCCCGCGAACGGGCCGAGCGCCTGGACGGTCATCGAGTGCAGCTGCATCAGCCAGCCCTCAGGACGTCCTCGTAGGCGCGGCGCAGCACCGCCAGCTCGGCGGCGGTCGGCACCGTCCCGGTGACGTGCGCGACGAAGTCGCCGACCACCCGCACCGGGTCGGCGCCGGGCCGGTCGGCGGGCGGTACTGCCGATACGTCCGCTTCCTGGGGCTGGTGCTGCACGACCAGCAGGTGGGCGAACCGGCGGCGCAGCCGGGGCACCAGGTCCGGCGGTCGGGCCGGGTCGGTCACCCGGACTTTGAGCCAGTCGTCGACGAACGGCTCCCCGGCCGCCCCCAGCAGGTCGTCCAGCCGACCGGTGACCTGCGACATCCGGCGCGGCACCGGGGTGGGCACCAGGGTGGTGCGCACCTGCTCCGGCGCCCGGCCCAGCGTGACCAGGACGCTGGACTTCGGCTCGGTCTCCGCGAAGGAGTACGCCAGCGGCGACCCGCAGTAGCGCAGCACCGGCCCGTGGCCGCAGGTACCGCTGCCGTCCGGGCCGGGCACCGCCTGCGGGGAGTGCAGGTGCCCCAACGCCACGTAGTCCACCCCGGCGAACACCCGCGCCGGGACGGCGTCCGTCCCGCCCACCTGGATGTCACGCTCGGACTGCGAGGGCTGGGCCCCCACGACGAAGGCGTGCGCCGCGACGACCGACCGTGCCGCCCGGCGGCGCGCCAGATCGGCCCGCACCCGGTCCATGGCGGCACCGAGCACCGCCTCGTGGGTCCGCTCGGGCATCCGGGGCGGGTCTCCCGGGTCGGCCAGCTGGTGCCGGGCCGTGGTCGGGTCCAGGTACGGCAGCCCGTACACCAGCACCTGGTCGTCCGGTCCGTCGCCCAGCACGACGGGTTCGTCCAGCCCCGCCACCCGGGTCCGCAGCCGGACCCGTTCGCGCATCAGCGCCGCCCCGAAGCCCAGCCGGGTCGCCGAGTCGTGGTTGCCGGAGGTGACCACGACCGTCGTGCGCTGCGCCAGCCGGGCCAGCAGGTCGGAGAGCAGGTCGACGGCCTCCACCGGGGGGATCGCCCGGTCGTACACGTCCCCGGCGACGACCACCGCGTCCACCTGTTCAGCCCGGGCCAGCTCGACCAGGTGGTCGCCGAAGGCGGCCTGGTGCTCCAGCAGGTCCACCCCGTGCAGGCAGCGACCCAGGTGCCAGTCAGAGGTGTGCAGCAGCCGCATGCCCCTGACGGTAGGGGCAACCACCCACACGACCTCGCCGCGACACTCCCGGGGCGCGCCAGGTCTGCGGTGTCGTCTGCGCGCAAGATCCCAGGTCAGGCTCGGCACCGCGCCGCGTGGAGCTCCGGCCTCGGTGAAGGCTGCACACCGCGACACGTCCACGGGTGAGTCCTGACCAGGTTCTGACGTCCGGTTGCGGGTTCTCGGCGGCTGTGGTGGGGCCGAGCGCCCAGGTGGATCAGGGTTCAGGCCTCGGCGATCTTCACCAGCCCGGCCAGCCCGACGAGCCCCAGCGTGCCGCGCAGGACGCCCTCGGGGTCGTACAGGCTCAGGTCCACGCCGGCCTCCTGCATCGCGCGGGCCAGCTGGATGACGAACGCCACCCCGGACGAGTCGACGAAGGTCGCCTCCGAGGCGTCCAGCACCACGGGCATCCCGCCCATGAGCGCCAGGCCCATCGAGTCGCTGGCCTGCTGACGGAGCGCCGAGTCGATGGCTCCGACCAGGCACACCCGGGTGTCGGCCTGACGGTGGGTGACCATGATCGCCCCGGACATGGTCCGGTCCTTCAAGTCCGTCATCTCACCGCTCCGTTCGAGCCGCTCTGCTGGTTCGGGGTATCGCATCGCGTGGTGCCGGTGTCCACTCTGCCACCGATCGGCCGTCAAGGGCAGGGCCCAAAGTGTGTGAAGACCGTGAATACCGCTGTTCACCCGTAGGTTGCCTGGTCGACGCTCCGACGAAATGTCCCACCCGGCGTGTCGCGCGGCGTGTCGAGCAGAGACCGCTGGTCCGAGATGTGGACGAACCAGGGCAGCCCCGGCCGGAGGCCCGGTCAGGACGGTCGTCGTGGCGTGCTCCGAACGGTCGTCGCGGCCTGCTCCGAACGGCCGCCGAGCCATGACCCGTCCGGTGCACGGCGTCACGCAGAACGCCCCCAGCACCGGCACCATGACCGCGGCCAGACCCCGACCAGCCGGAGACGACGTGCTCGGGAGCCTGCCCGTCGGCGTCGCCCCTGACTCACCCCGGTGGGGGCGACGGCCGCTGGGTCGTCGGCGGAGACCAGCGGAGCAGCAGCACCCCGGTCACCGACCCGGCGGCCAGGACGGCGGCCAGCACGACGATCTGGAACCGGCCGGCCTCCAGCGGCGAGACACCACCGAAGATGGCACCGACGAACGCCCCCGGCAGGGTGACCAGACCGGTGGTGCGGGTCTGGTCGAGGTTCGGGATCAACGCCGAGCGCACCGACTCCCGCGCGATCTGCCTGGTCGCCTGGGCGGGTGTCGCGCCGAGCGCCAACCACCCCTCGATCTCGTCCCACCGGTCGACGACCGCACCGGTGAACCGTCGCCCGGTGAGCGTGGCGAAGGTCATGGCGTTGCCGATGACGATGCCGCCCAGCGCCAGCACGTAGCGGGCCGTCGCCGCCAGGGCCCCGGTGGCGAAGACCACGCCGAGCGCCACCACCACCCCGACCCCGGTCGCACCGGCCACCGTCACGGTGCGCCGGACGCCCCCGCCCAGGCGTCGGCTCGCGGTCAGCGTCGCCACGACGAACATCACGGTCAGCGCCGCCGCCACCAGTCGCGCGTCGGTGATCGCCTGGTGCAGCACCAGCGCCACCAGGGCCAGCTGGAGCGCACCGCGGGCCACGGCCGTGGCCGGTGCCCAGCAGACCGGGACGCGCGCTGTGCCCAGCACCGCTACCGCGATCCCGACCAGCGCCGACACCCCCAGCACCAGGTGCCAGACCTCTGCCGATGCCACGCGCGGACCTCCGGTCGGTCGCTGCCGGTCCGCTCGTACTGAGTGGGCCTCCGCTTTCGGCACGGTACCTGAGGCCGGTCGTCCCGGTCTCCTCAGCCCGGATCCACCGATGGCTACGGCACGAAGTACGAGGTAGCGCACGAGGTACGAGGTCATGGCCTCGTACCTCGTGCGCTACCTCGTACCTGGGAACGGCTGGTAGCGGTGACACCGGCCGTCCTGTCGGTATATACTCGCGATATCTATCGAGAGAGGCGGTGGCGATGTCGACGGCGAAGCTGTTCATGACGGGCAGGAGTCAGGCGGTCCGGCTTCCCAAGGCGTTCCGTTTCCCCGGCACCGAGGTCGACATCCGACGTGACCCGGACACCGGTGACGTGGTCCTGCGCGCCCGGCCCGACTCGTGGGACGAGTTCTTCGCCCTGGCAGACGCGACCGACATCCCGTCCGACTTCATGGCCGAACGTGACCGCTCTGCCGCGCCGGAGCGCGACCTGTGACACTCCGCATGCTCGACACGAACACGGCGAGCTACATCATCAGAGGCCACCCCCCGCCGGTTCGCCACCATCTTGTCGCCACACCGTCTGACACCGTGGTGGTGTCCGTCGTCACCAAGGCCGAGCTGCTCTCTGGGGTGGCCCGCAAGGGCAGCCCCGCCGGGCTCACCCGCCTGGTGGGCGACTTCCTGCGCCGGGTCCGGGTGCTGCCCTGGGACGACGACGCGGCAGCGTCCTACGCCGCCCTCACCGCTTCGTGCGCTGCTCAAGGGATCACCCTCGCAGCCCTGGACATGATGATCGCCGCCCACGCTGTCGCTACCGACGCGATCCTGGTGACCCACGACGCGGTCTTCGCCCGCATCCCCGGGGGCGTCCTGAGCGTCGAGGACTGGGCATCGCCGTGAGACGCGGCGAACATCGGCCGTGGTAAGGCAGATATGCCTTACGAAGGAGGTGCGTCGTGACGACGCTGCAGGTCACAGCCAAAGGCCAGATCACACTGAAGAAGGAGATCCTGGCCCACCTGGGGGTCGGTCCTGGCGACCAGGTCGACGTGGACATCACCGCCCGGGGCGTCACCCTGCTGCCCAAGCGGCAGACCGGTTCGATCGACGACTTCGTCGGGATGCTCGCCGGTGTGCCGAACACCCTCACCGTCGACCAGATGGACGAGATCATCGCCGACGGCTGGGCGGGTCGATGAAGGTCACGGCTGACACCAACGTGCTGGTCCGCGCCGTCACCTCGGACGACGACGTGCAGTCGCCGCTCGCGGCCGGCACGCTCCGGGACGCCGAGCTGGTCGCCGTGCCCATCCCGGTCCTGTGCCAGCTGGTCTGGGTGCTCACCCGAGGCTACGACCTCACCCGCACCCAGGTGGCAGCCGCGGTCCGGGCGCTGACCCAGGCCGCCAACGTCGTCACCGACTCCGCCGCGGTCGATGCCGGGCTGGCCGTCCTCGACGCTGGCGGCGACTTCGCCGACGGCGCCATCGCCCACCACGGCACGGCACTGGGCGCCGACACCTTCGTCACCTTCGACCGCCAGGCCGCCCGCCTCGTGGCTGGGGCTGGTATCCCCGCCCGCCTGCTCGGCATCCCCTCGAGGGAATCGGCAAGCCAGAGGCGGTGAAGTACGACGCCCAAGGCGCCTGGTCCCGTCGCATCACCGAAGAGCACCGTCTGGTGTACCTGGTGGTGGACGACGCCCTGGTCATCGTCCAGGCGCGCTTCCACTACACCTGACGCCTCCCGGGTTGCCACTGCGTGTCGTCACGCAGCCTGGCTGGTCAGCGCAGCCGACTCACGACTGCTTGGCGGTCTGCTACCTGGTGGAGGATCGCAAAGACATCGACGAAGTCAGCACCAGCATACGTCCGGTACCACACGTGGTATCGGAAAACCCGTAGTGCCTCACGCCGGACGTCCGGGTATACCTCTCGCCGCAGATACGGGTTCGACCCGATGCGGTCGAGCCGCTGGAGCAGGTCGTCCTCAAAGTCGCCGATACGGTGCCTCAGGTCCTCCGTGACTGCGAAGTAGGCCATCTGCTGGTCGATGTCTCGAAGGGCGTTCGTATCGAGACGAACCTTATGGCTCATGCGGTGCGCCGGGCGCGACGCTCCAGGACCTGTCCCCTGAACTCGTCGAGAGTGATGTAGTCAGCCGAAGGACCAGGGCCCATGTCGGCGAGACGACGCTCGACCTCGGCCCGAACGCCTGCCGGGACCTCCTCGTGGTCGATGGACTCCTCGACGGCCCGGATCAGCTCTCGCCGTGATTCGGCATCGAGCCGGAGCACCTGCTCCAGGAGCGCGTTGTCGACCATGCCGTCGATTGTACCGGCCGTGACCTTCGGTCGTACGGCTGCGGCCGACGTCAGGTGGTCCGGTGGGCGAATGTGGATGCCTGCTCCCCCTCCGGCGTCGGACAATGGGGGCGTGTCTGCGCGTGGTCGTCGTCCGTCGCGTCGTGACGAGCGTCTCGATCGGCTCGCCGCGGCGCGGGCCGCTGTCACCCTGGGGCCGATCGTCTACCCCGAGCAGCTGCCGGTCAGTGCGCGGCGGGAGGAGATCGCGGCGGCGATCGCGGCGCACCAGGTGGTCGTGGTGTCGGGGGAGACCGGATCGGGTAAGACGACGCAGCTGCCGAAGATCTGCCTGGAGCTGGGGCGGGGGCGGGCGGGGCAGATCGGGCACACCCAGCCGCGGCGGATCGCGGCCCGGGCCGTGGCCGAGCGGATCGCCGAAGAGCTCGGTACCACGCTGGGGCAGGCCGTGGGCTACCAGGTGCGGTTCACCGACACCGCGTCGGACGCCACCCTGGTCAAGGTGATGACCGACGGGATCCTGCTGGCCCAGATCCAGCGGGACCCCGAGCTGCGGGCCTACGACACGATCATCGTGGACGAGGCCCACGAACGGTCGCTGAACATCGACTTCCTGCTGGGCTACCTGACCGACCTGCTGCCCCGTCGCCCTGACCTGAAGGTCGTCATCACCTCCGCCACGATCGACTCGGCCAAGTTCGCGGCCCACTTCGGCCCGTCTGGTACGGGTCTTCCCGATCGGGCCGGGTCGGCCCGATCGGGAAAACCCGTACCAACCGGTGCCGCTCCGGTGATCGAGGTCACCGGGCGCACCTACCCGGTCGAGATCCGGTACCGGCCGCTGACGCCGGAGCCGCCCTCGGACGACCCGGACGAGCCACCCGGTCCGGTACCGCGGGGCGGCAGGTCTGGCGGGGCGCGCGGCGCGGCCGACCGCGACCTGATGACCGGGATCTGCGAGGCGGTGGACGAGCTGGTCGGCCAGGGCCCGGGTGACATCCTGGTGTTCACCAGCGGCGAGCGGGAGATCCGGGACGCCACCGACGCGCTGCGGGCTTCGCTCGGGCCGCGGGTCACCGATCCGCGCCACCCGGGGGCCGTCGAGCTGCTGCCGCTGTACTCGCGGCTGTCCGCCGCCGAGCAGCACCGGGTGTTCGAGCCCCACACCACCCGGCGCGTCGTGCTGGCCACCAACGTCGCCGAGACGTCGTTGACGGTGCCGGGCGTGCGGTACGTCGTCGACCCGGGCACCGCGCGCATCTCTCGTTACTCCAAGACCACCAAGGTCCAGCGGCTGCCCATCGAGGCGGTCTCCCAGGCCAGCGCCGACCAGCGGGCCGGGCGCTGCGGGCGGGTGGCCGACGGGGTGGCGATCCGGCTGTACTCGCGTGAGGACTACGCCGGGCGGCCGCAGTTCACCGAGCCGGAGATCCTGCGTACGTCGTTGGCCTCGGTGATCTTGCAGATGATCGCCGTCGGCGTGGTCTCCGGCCCGGACGAGGTGGCGCGGTTCCCGTTCGTCGACCCGCCGGACGTGCGGGCGGTGCGCGACGGGGTGGCGCTGCTCACCGAGCTGGGGGCGCTGGCACCGGCCGGGCCGGTTTCACGTGAAACGCCTGTTCGCACCGTGTCGACCAAAGCTGCAGGTCAGGGACGTGGCGGGCGGGCGAGGCTGACCGAGACCGGCCGGGCGCTGGCCCGGCTGCCGATCGATCCGCGGCTGGCCCGGATGATCGTCGAGGCCGGTCGGCGGGGGGTGGCGCGGGAGGTCGTCGTCATCGCCGCGGCGCTGTCGGTGCAGGACCCACGCGAACGACCGGTCGAGGAACGCGAGGCCGCCGACGCGCTGCACCGCCGGTTCGTCGACCCCACGTCTGACCTGCTGGGCTACCTCAACCTGTGGACCTGGCTGCGGGAGCGACGACGCGAGCTGTCCAGCTCGGCGCTACGGCGTCGGGTGCGGGGCGAGTACCTGAACTACCTGCGGATCCGCGAGTGGCAGGACGTCGTCACCCAGCTGCGCCAGCTGACCGCCGAGCTCGGCATCGAGGCCAAGGGCGCTCCCCGTCCCCTAGCCGACCCGGGCGAACCGGTTCCCAGACGGGCCCAGTCTGGCCGGGCCAAGAACCGACCCGCCGAGACGGACGAGAGGCCAGCGGAACCCGCGGAACGGACCGCATGGTCCTGGGACGCCGACGCCGTCCACCAGTCGGTGCTGGCCGGGCTGCTGTCGCAGGTCGGGATGCTCCAGGTCGCCGAGCCTCGACCGTCGAGCCGGTCCGGGCCGGGCCGTCCGCCCCGTCCCCGGCAGCGCGCGGAGTACCTGGGTGCCCGGGGGGCGCGGTTCGCGCTGTGGCCGGCCTCCGCCCTGGCCAAGAAGCCCGCGACCTGGGTGATGGCCGCCGAGCTGGTGGAGACGTCCCGCCTGTGGGCCCGCGATGTCGCCCGGATCCGCCCGGAGTGGGCCGAGGAGATCGGCGCCCACCTGGTCAAGCGGGTCTACGTCGACCCAGGGTGGTCGGCCCGACAGGGAGCGGCGACCGTCACCGAGAAGGTGTTCCTGTACGGGGTGCCGCTGGTGGCCGACCGCCGGGTCCTGCTGGCCAAGACCGATCCGACCACGGCCCGGGAGATGTTCGTCCGGCACGCCCTGGTCGAGGGCGAGTGGCGCACCCACCACCGGTTCTGGGTCGAGAACCGGCGGCTGACCGAAGAGGTCCGGGGGTTGGAGGCCCGCACCCGGCGGGGTCTGCTGGCCGACGACGCGGTGCTGTTCGACTTCTACGACGCACGCCTCCCAGACGATATCGTCTCCACCCGCCATTTCGACCGCTGGTGGAACCAGACCCGGCGGGACCAGCCTGACCGGCTCACCTTTACCCCAGAGCTGCTGCTCGGCCCGGAGGCCGACCAGGTCGACGCCGGAGCCTTCCCCACGGTGTGGCCGGTCGGCGACGTCCGGCTGACCGTCACCTACCACTTCGACCCGGGCGGCGCGGCCGACGGGGTCGCCGTGCTGGTCCCGATCGCGCTCCTGCCTCGGCTGGACCCGGCCCCGTTCACCTGGCTGGTGCCCGGCCTGCGCCACGAGCTGATCACCGCGACCGTCCGCGCCCTGCCCAAACCGCTGCGTGTCGCCCTGGTACCCGCCCCGGACACCGCCGCGGCGGTGGCGGCGTGGCTGGACCAGAACCCCGGTGCGCGACCCCCGGCGGGCGGTACGGCTCTCGAACCGGCTGGCGGGTTCCACCAGGCCTTCGCCCAGGCGGTGCAGGCGGTGCGAGACGTCACGGTCCCGGCCGACGCCTTCGACGACGAAAAGCTGCCCGGGCACCTGCGGGTCACGTTCCGGGTGGTCTCCGACGCCGGGGTGGTGCTGGCCGAGGGCAAGGACCTGACCGTCCTGCAGCATCAGCTGGCGACGCAGGCCCAGGATGCTGTGTCCCAGGTGGTCCGCACCGCCCTGCGCACCGCCATGGACGAGGCCCGAGCCGCCTCAGGCCCCCGTCCGGCACCACCCGAGGGACGGGACAGCGGGAACCACCGTCCGGTGGAGGCCGGGGGAAGTCCCCGGCCCGGAACGTCGTCCCCCCGCCCCGGGAAGGATCTCGAGCAGACCGGGCTGACGTCATGGCCCCGGCTGGACCGGCCGCTGCCGCTGGAGGTCACCGTGACCAGCGGGGCAGGTCCGGTGCGGGGATACCCGGCGTTGGCGGACGAGCCGGGCACCGTGGCGCTGCGGGTGCTGGCCGACGAGCCGAGCGCGGCAGTGTCGCACCGGGCGGGGCTGCGCCGGCTGCTGGTCGCCGATGTCGGTCTGCCCACGGCGCGGATCACCACCCGGTGGACCGGCACCCAGGCGCTGACGCTCGCCGCCGCGCCGTACCCCAGTACCCAGGCCCTCGTCACCGACGTCCAGCTGGCCGCCGTGGACACCCTCCTGCCCGACGATGTCGCCGGTGTCCGCGACGCCGACGCCTACGCGGCGGTCCGCGCGGGCGTCCGCCAACGCCTGGAGGACGAGACGCACACCCTGGTCGGCACCCTGGTGGACGTGCTCACCGCCTGGCGCGACCTGGATGCCGCCTGTCGCGCGACCACGTCGCCCGCCCTCGTCGCCACCGTGTCAGACGTCCGCGACCAGCAACAGCACCTGGTCTACGACGGTTTCGTCGCTCGCACCCCACCAGCCCGCCTGCCGCACCTGGTCCGTTACCTCCGTGCCGCCACCTACCGCCTGGACCGGGCCGGGCACGACCCGCACCGCGACCAGGCCTTGGCCGCCCAGGTGCGCGAGATCACCGACGAGATCGCCGCGGTCCGGGCCGCCGTCGGCACCGACCCGGCCCGCACCGCGACTCTGGACGACCTGCGCTGGCAGGTCGAAGAGCTCCGGGTCTCGCTGTTTGCCCAGCGGCTGGGCACTCCCGCCCCGGTCTCGGCCCAGCGCATCCGCAAGGTCCTGGCCAAGGTGTGACCCTGGGTGGTCGCGGTGGCTGCTTCAGATGGTGAACCGGTCGAGAGAGTCGGCCGAAGCTGTGACGCTCTCGGCGATGCGCCTGACGCCAGTGGCGACGCCCTGAGCGGCCTGGGCGGAGTCGACCGCCATGGTGGCCACACTGGTGATGTGCGCTGCCGCTTCGGAGGTCCCGGCGGCCGCCTCGGCCACGTTGCGCGACATCTCCGAGGTGGTGACGGTCTGCTCTTCCACCGCGGTGGCGATGGTGGCGGAGTAGTCGTTGATCTGCTCGACGATCGACGCGATCCGACCGATCGCCTCCACCGCGCCCGAGGTGTCGTCCTGGATCGCCTCGATCCGGCGGGCGATGTCCTCGGTCGCCTTGGCTGTCTCCTGAGCCAGGTCTTTGACCTCGCTGGCCACCACAGCGAACCCCTTGCCGGCGTCACCGGCCCGGGCCGCTTCGATGGTGGCGTTCAGGGCCAGCAGGTTGGTCTGCTCGGCGATCGAGGTGATGGTCTTGACCACCGCGCCGATCTCCTGGCTGGACACGCCCAGCCGGGCGACCTGCTCGTTGGTCTGCGCCGCGACCTGGGTCGCCTCCACCGCGATCCGCGCCGCACCGGAGGCGTTGCCGGCGATCTCCGCGATCGACGACCCCATCTGCTCCGCCCCCGCGGCCACGGTCGCGACGTTGCGGGACACCTGTTCGGAGGCGGCGGCCATCACACCAGCCTGCGTCGAGGTGTCCTCCGAGGCGGTCGCGACCGCCAGCGAAGTCTTCTCCAGCTCGACCGCCGCCTCGGCCGAGGCGTGCGTCATCTGACGTGTGTCGGATATGACGGACGCCAGCTGGACCCGGGTCTTGTCCAGGGCTCGGGCGATGGCCCCGATCTCGTCCTGACCGGTCGGGAGCGGGATGGCTCTGAGGTTGCCGGTGGCAAGCGAGTCCGCACCGGCCAGGACCAGCTCGGCGTCGGTCCGGGTGATCCCCACGACGACGATGGTCCAGGTCAAGGAGAGCAGGAAGACGACCACGACCAGGGCCAGGAGCAGATTCCGCTGGGTCGTGTCGGCGGCCAGGCGGGTGGTCACCAGATCGTCCAGGGCCTGGGTGACCGACGGCGCGGCGTCAGCGACGGCCTGGGCGAACGGGACACCGTCCAGGGCCGCGACCTCGCCCTGAGATGCCGCCTCGACGAGGACGGTGACGAAGGCAGCCAGCTCGTCCGCGGCCGGTTCGACACCGGCCAGCTGGTCGGCCAGCCGGCCGGACGAGGTGGCGGCCAGCGCATCGGCCACCGTGTCGGGTATATCGCCGGCCGTGTCGTCGAGGTTGCCGGTCGCCAGCACCTGGGCGGTCAGGATGGACTCGGTGCTGTCGTCCGAGGACGTCACCGCGGAGATCTCGCTGGACAGGCTCAGCGCACTGGGGATGGAGCTGGTGATCAGGTCCATGACGAAGAAGGCGTCCAGGTCGGGGTCGGTCTGAAGGTGCGAGGTGGCGGCCGTCTCGGAGACCAGGTCGTCCAGTGCACTGACCAGGGCGGCCCGTCCGGCCAGGTCCTGGCTGTCGGCCGCGGCAGCCTGGACGGCGGCCCAGGCGTCGTCCAGCCCCAGCGACGGGTGCTTCTCGACGGCGTCGCCGACCGCGGCCAGGTCAGCCTGGTTGCCGGCTGCCACCTCGGCCATGGCCTGCAGCGCCGGGGCCACGACCTGCATCCCGTCGTGTTCGGCCCGGGAGGTGGCGATCGCGCTGTTCATCGAGGTGATCATCAGCCCGCTGACGACCAGGACAGGTACCCCCCAGACCACGACCAGCAGGACCAGCCGTGTCCGCAGCTTCAGCCGTGAGACCACGGGACGGGCTATCCCGTAGGGCTGCTTCGGTGCAGAGGGTGCGGCCATAACGTCGGAGGCGCTCACAGACAGCAAGATCGTCCACTGTCACCCCTGATGTAGCGGTCCGGGGGCATTTTATCGACAACCAGTCGGACGAGCGACTTATGCGGGGTGGTCGCCCGGAGCGGGCTTGTCGTCTGCTCCGGGCTTCGTCGTGCTCGGTGTGAAGGCCAGCTGTTCGCCCAGCAGCTGGGCACCCCGGTCTCGGCCCAGCGCATCCTGGCCAAGGGACCGAAGTGGCCTTGACGGTGGGGTTCAGGAGCGATCATCGTTGGTGCCATACCCGCCCAGGACGGAGCGTGCTTCTCATGCTGAGCCTCACGAGACGCCCCAAGGTGCTCGTCACCGTCGGGAGCCTGGTCCTGGTGGTGTGCCTGTGGCCCCTGGTCGGGGTCGTGACCGGTCAGGACGGTCACTGGCTGTGGCTGGTGCTGCTCACCACCAGGCGTGCCGCGGCGTCGGTGGTCGCAGCCTCGGCGCTGGCCGCGGTCGTCGTCGGGATCGTCTGGTGGGTGGACGAACGCCGCCACGCCGTACGGGCTCGGGGCGCGACGGCCTGGCTGGCCGATGTCGGACCGTGCACCTCGACCTGGGCGCCGCGCTGGGTGACCCTCGGCGGGCTCGGGTTCGTCGCCCTGGGCTTCGTGCTGGTGTTCGCCTCCGGCGGCGAAGACTGGGGGGAGGCCCCCTGGGGCGCCCCCGAGGCCGTGGCCCCGGTGGTCTCGCTGGTCAAGCTGGTCGGCGGTGTGCTGCTGCTGGCCGCGCCGGGCACGCTCCTGGGCGGCGGCTTCTGGTGGGTCAGTCGGCACCAGGTCCGCACCGGCGACCAGACCGGCACCGGGCGGCCCGACCCCGACGGCGCGGAGCCGGCCGGACGGACCAGCACCGAGCCGGACGGAGCCAGAACTTCCGTCCGGCACCTGGCGCTGACCGGCCCCAGGCGTCCGACCTGGCTCGTCGTGGCTGGCGCCGCCCTGGTCGTCCTGGGCGTGGCAGCGGTGGCCGCCAGCGTCGCGGACGGGGTGCAGGGCTTCCCCGGGGCCCGGGAGACGGTCCCGTCCGACGGGCTCTTGCGCTGCTGCGCCTTCGTCGCCGAGGGGACGGCGCTGACGACCTGGTCCGTGGCCGCCAGCTGCCTGCTCTGGGCGGGGCTGACCGTCGTGGCCGTGGGTGCGTCCTGGTGGGACACCGAACGGCGAGCCGGACGTCCCGACACCCCGGCCTGGTTGGACGGGCTGGCACCAGACCGGGCAGCACCGGTCTCGGGGGTCTTCCCGCCGACCGGTGCGCTACCCGTGGTGGGTCGGGTCGAGAGCCCGGAGCCGACTGCGCCGCCCGCACCGGCGGCACCGCACAGCCCGACCCGCACCGCCCGCTGGCTGGTCCTCGTCGGGGCGGCGACCGGCGTGGTCGGGGCGCTGCTCACCGCGAGCCTGAGCACCGAGCGGGTCGGTACCACCGTCTACTTCTACGACGCGGGCCCGGCGCTGCTCGGTCTGGTGTTCGGGCTCCCGGTCGGCCTGGCGCTGGTCGTCAGCGGTGGCCTGTGGTGGACCCTGCTGCGGCGCGACGGACCCGCCCTCCCGTCCGAGACCGCCTGACCAGCGAGCCTGCGGCGCGGCTGACGATCACAGTCCCGTCCTCCCAGGTGAGAGGTCGCACGTCAGGGCGCCTGCCTGTGGACGCCTGTGGACGGCCGACGACGGGTGTGGGCGGTGTGCGGCAGGCTGGACCCCATGAGCGAGACGACCGATATGACGACCGGCCGGACCCGGTGCTTCGGCACCGGTGACGCGCTGTACGAGCGCTACCACGACGAGGAGTGGGGCCTGCCGGTGCACGGGGACGGGCCGCTGTTCGAGCGGCTGGTGCTGGAGGGGTTCCAGGCCGGGCTGTCGTGGATCACGGTGCTGCGCAAGCGAGAGTCGTTCCGTACGGCGTTCGCCGGGTTCGACGCGCGGGCGATGGCCGCCTTCGACGACGACGACGTGGCCCGGCTGATGGCCGACGCCGGTATCGTCCGCAACCGGGCGAAGATCGTCGCGGCCATCGGCAACGCCCGTGCCCTGCTGGCGATGCAGGCCGCCGGGGAGAGCCTGGACCAGCTGGTCTGGTCGCACGTCCCGCCGGACCACCAGCGTCCGCGCTCCTGGGCCGACCTGCCCACGACGGTCCCGCAGTCGCACGCCCTGTCCCGGGCGCTGAAGACCCGCGGCTTCCGGTTCGTCGGCCCCACCACCACGTACGCCTCGATGCAGGCCTGCGGCCTGGTCGACGACCACCTGGTCGGCTGCTGGCGGGCGACCGCCCCGGTGGAGGTCGATCTGCCCGGGGGGTGACTACGACACGGTCCAGTGGGGTGAAACGACGGCGCCCCGCCCGGGACGGTGCTGCGCTCGACGAGTGATCTATCGGACCCTTCCACCCAACCTGGTCAAGGAGCGCCTATGGTGGTTCCATGAGCTCGTATGGGCACAACCTGGAGGCCGTCGCGGCTGCCCGAGTGGCGCTCGCGACGATAGAGCCTCCAGGGCCGGACGTCGTCGAGGCCGTCGCCGACGGTCTGCGGACCGTGCTGGCGCCGCTGCTCATGGTGCCCCACCCCCGGACCGTGCACTGCCCGGGCTCCCCGATCCAGGTCCGTCGGCGCCCTTGACCAGCGTCTTGGCAGACCGCCCGTCCGGCGGCCGGACACCAGGGACCTGGAGTGCCGTCCCGGCTACGATGGTCAGGACCATCCAGAGCGGCACTCACTTTTGAGCATTGCAGAG
Source organism: Micrococcales bacterium (assembly GCA_009777345.1). Taxonomy (GTDB): domain Bacteria; phylum Actinomycetota; class Actinomycetes; order Actinomycetales; family Cellulomonadaceae; genus Cellulomonas. The sequence continues at coordinate 20,798 of WRMB01000022.1, forward strand.
ACCTGGCTCGACGACGCCGCAGCAACCCGCCACGAGGTGTGGGTGCTTCCGCCAGGAACGATGGAGCTGCTATGACCGACGCGCCTCGCCACGACGCGCACCGCAACACCGGGACGTCCGACGAGCACCGCGCTCCGCCTGTCCCGGTGCTGGCCCCGGCCGACCGGCCCACCGTCTCCTTCGAGCTGTTCCCGCCCGGGACGACCGACGGTGAGCGCCGTCTCGTCGGGACCCTGCACGCCCTGGAGCAGGCCCGGCCGGACTTCGTCTCGGTGACCTACGGCGCCTCGGGCCGCACCCGGGTGACCACCCGGCGGCTGGTCACGCAGATACTGCACACCACCAGCCTCACCCCGATCGCCCATCTGACCTGCGTGGACACGTCCCGCGCCGCGACCGTCGCGATCATCGAGGAGTTCCTCGACGCGGGGGTCCGGTCGTTCCTGGCCCTGCGCGGCGACCCCCCGGCCGGTCAGGTCGACTGGCACCCCCACCCCGAGGGCCTGCACACCGCGGCCCAGCTGGTCGAGGTGCTGCGCACCGTGGAGGCCGAACGCTGCGCCCGTTCGGCGGCCCAGGTGGTACGCGGCCTGGTCAAGCCCCTGTCGGTGGCGGTCGCGGCCTTCCCGCGCGGTAACCACGCCACGGGCGGGACCCGGGCCGACGACGTGCGGGCCCTGCTGTCCAAGCAGCGCGCCGGGGCGGACTTCGCCATCACCCAGGTCTTCTTCGACGCGCCCAGCTACCTGGCGCTGGTGGCCGAGGCCCGGGACGCCGGGGTGACCATCCCGATCATCCCCGGCATCCTGCCCGCCACCGACCCGGACCGCCTGGCCCGCGTCGGACGGCTGACCGGGGTCGACCCGCCGCGCGCCCTGATGGAACGCCTGGGCGGTATCAGCGACCCGGAGGCCCAGCACCGCGCCGGGATCGGCGCCACCGCCGACCTGGTCGAGGCCGTCCTGGCCGGGGGTGCCCCGGGCATCCACGTCTACACCTTCAACCAGCACCGCCCGGCGCTGGACCTGCTGGCCGCCACCCGGCTCGGCCGGCTGCCGTCTAACCTCACCGCTTCGCCGGACCACCCGTCCGTCCCGTAACCTCTGCCCCAGACCCGCAACCACCCTCCGAGGAGACACCCATGATCTTCCCCATCTCCGGTTCCCCCGTCGTCGGCTACCCCACCGCGCCGACCTTCCCCACGTCGAACCAGGCGGCCCAGTTCCCCACCAGCTCGGCCGCGCCTTTCTCCACCTACTCCGTCTCGACCGCTTTCCCCACTGCCACGATCCTCGGCTACCCCCGTATCGGCCCGCGCCGCGAGCTGAAGAAGGCCCTGGAGTCGTTCTGGGCCGGCCAGACCACCGCCGACGACCTGGAGAAGGTTGCCGCTGACCTGCGGGCCCGCACCCGCACCCGTCTGCTGGAGCTGGGCCTGAAGACCGACGACGCCTCGATACCGTCAGCCTTCTCCTTCTACGACCACATGCTCGACACGGCGCTGCTGGTCGGGGCGATCCCGGAGCGTTTCGCCGACCTGGTCCAGCACGGCCAGGTCGACCTGGCCGGGTACTCGACCATCGCCCGGGGTCGCGGCGACGACCTGCCCCTGGAGATGACCAAGTGGTTCGACACCAACTACCACTACCTGGTCCCCGAGATCGGCCCGGACACGCCTCTGCACTACACCGGTGTCACCGGAGACGCCCAGTGCTACTGCGAGCGCCAGCTGCCGCAGTGCGCCGGTGGTCACAGCCGTCTGGTCGCCGAGTTCCGCGAGGCGCTGGACGCCGGGGTGCTGACCCGGCCGGTGCTGGTCGGCCCGGTCACCTTCCTGGCCCTGGCCAAGGCGGCGCCAGGCGCCCCCGACGAGTTCGGTCCGCTGGACCGGCTGGACGACCTGGTCGCCGTGTACGTCCAGATCCTGCGTGACCTGGCCGTCGCCGGGGCCACCTGGGTGCAGCTGGACGAGCCCGCCCTGGTCTCGGACGCCCTGACGTTGCCCGCCGAGGCCGTCACCCGGGCCTACACGGCGCTCGCCGCTGCTGCCGACCGGCCGGCGCTGTTCGTCGCCGCCCCCTACGCCGGTCTGGACGACCGCCTGGCGACGCTGGCCGCAGCCGGGGTCGAGGCCATCGGTCTGGACCTGGTGCGCGGCGCCGCACCGGCCGCGACGGTCCCCGGTCTGGAGAAGGTGACCCTGGTGGCCGGGGTGGTCGACGGGCACAACATCTGGCGGGCCGACCTGGACGCTGCTCTGGCCAGGCTGGAGAAGCTGGAGACCGTGGGCGCGGCCCGGGTGACCGTGGCCACCTCGACCAGCCTGTTCCACGTGCCGCACGACGTCGCCGACGAACCCGACCTGGATCCCCGCCTGGCGTCGTGGCTGGCCTTCGCCGACCAGAAAGTCACCGAGGTGGTCACCCTGGCCGAGGGTCTGACCGAGGGCCGGGAGGCGATCCACCAGCAGATCATGGCCGCCTCCGACGCCCTGGCCGACCGGGCCGCCGCCCCCGGCGTGGTGAACCCGCCGGTCAGGGCCCGGGTGACGGGTCTGGACGCCGCGGCGTTCTCCCGGGGCCCGTTCGCCGAGCGTCGTACCGCCCAGGAGGCCCGGTTGCACCTGCCGCCGCTGCCCACCACCACCATCGGCTCCTTCCCGCAGACCCCTGAGATCCGCAAGGCCCGCGCCGCGGCCGTCCGGGGCGAGCTGACCGCCGAGCAGTACGACGCGGAGATGCGCGCCGAGATCCGCCGGGTGGTCCAGCTGCAGGAACGCCTCGGCCTGGACGTGCTGGTCCACGGCGAACCGGAGCGCAACGACATGGTGCAGTACTTCGCCGAGCACCTGGACGGCTTCGCGGTGACCACCAACGGCTGGGTGCAGTCGTACGGCTCGCGCTGCACCCGCCCGTCGATCCTGTGGGGCGACGTGACCCGGCCCGCCCCGATGACCGTCGAGTGGTCCACCTACACCGCGTCCCTCACCGACAAACCAGTCAAGGGCATGCTCACCGGCCCGGTGACCATCCTGGCCTGGTCCTTCGTCCGTGACGACCAGCCGATGTCCGACACCGCGCTGCAGGTCGCCCTGGCCCTCCGCGATGAGATCACCGACCTGGAGGCCGCCGGCATCCCCGTGGTCCAGGTCGACGAGCCCGCCCTGCGCGAGCTGCTGCCGCTCAAGACCGCCGACCAGGCGTCGTACCTGGACTGGGCGGTGCGTTCCTTCCGCCTGGCCACATCAGGCGTCCGCCCCGACACCCAGATCCACACCCACCTGTGCTACTCGGAGTTCGGCGAGGTCATCGACGCCATCGACGGCCTCGACGCCGATGTGACGTCGATCGAGGCCGCCCGCTCCAAGATGGAGATCGTGGCCGATATCGCCGCCCACGGCTACCCCCGCGGTATCGGCCCCGGCGTCTGGGACATCCACTCCCCCCGCGTCCCGTCGGCCGCCGAGATGACCACCCTGCTGGCTGGCGCCGCCGGTGAGATCGACCCCGGCCTGCTGTGGGTCAACCCCGACTGCGGCCTCAAGACCCGCCGCTACGAGGAGGTCAACCCCTCCTTGGAGCACCTGGTCGAAGCCACCAAGGCCGTCCGCGCCACCTTGTGACTCGGTACCCTGGGTCTGGGCGCGGATGCCCAGACCCAGGACGTGTCACCGGAGCGCCTCGAACAGTGAGACAGTACCGATGACCGGCTCTCATGCCGACCTGTGGTGGCTGCCGGTGGGAGCCGACGGCTTCTTCGTCGAGCACACCCTCCGATGGTGGGAGTCGCTCCGGGCTCGTCGCGAGCACCGCCGCCCCCGACCCCTGTTCCACGCCGCCCTTGAGCTCGTCGACGGCGACGTCTCCTATGCGATCGAGATGACACCTACCTGGGGGCAGCCGGCCGGGCCGCGCGGTGTCGTCGCGAGCGGCCCTGTCGGCCTGCGCGTCCTCGGTGTTTCCCGGCTCTTCCGCTACGAGGTGCGCTGCTGGAAGGGCGGGACCATCCCTGACCTCGACTGGGCGGTCGAACCGCCGCTCCGTCTCCCCCTCTCCCGCGGCGAGACCACCACACTTCTCGAGCGCGTCGCCGCCGTGCCCCGCCTGACCTGGGGGCGTGACGCCTTCGGGATCAAGGACCCGTGGACGTCCAACTCTCTCGTCTCCTGGCTCCTGCACGCCGCCGGGATCGCCGCGACCACCCTCGTGCCACCAGACGGCGGCTCCGCACCCGGCTGGCGCAGCGGCATCACCGCCGCCGCCGACGAAGCCTGAGCAGCGGCGACCGATCCTGCCCCACCCCGGACACAGGCGTGCGACGACGGGCGGACGGGGGAGGCGGTGCCGAACCGGCGGGGGCGGGCGCTGGGGCCGGGTAGCATCGCAGCGGTTGGTCCGGAACGACGAAGGAGACCCATGCAGCACCGTCCCGCGCAGCACGGTGGCAGCCAGGCCAAGATCGACTTCGGCCAGCGGCCGATGCTGGTGTTCTGGGAGACGACCCGGGCCTGCCCGGTGGCCTGTCGGCACTGCCGGGCGTCGGCCCTGACCGAACCGCTGCCCGGCGAGCTGACCAGCGCCGAGGGGCACGACCTCATCGAGCAGGTCGCCGGGTTCGGACGGCCGTACCCGATCCTCGTGCTGACCGGCGGGGACTGCATGATGCGCCACGACCTGTGGGAGCTGATCGAGCACTCCACCTCGCTGGGCCTACCTACCGCCCTGTCACCCGCCGTCACCCCGTTGCTGACCGACGCGGTCATCGAGCGGATCGGCGCCAGCGGGGTGCGGGCGGTGTCGATCTCCCTGGACGGGGCCAGCCCGGCGGTCCACGAGGACGTGCGCAACATCCCCCACCACTTCGCCGACACCGTCGCCGCGATCGGAAAGTTCCGCGACGTCGGGGTGGACGTGCAGGTCAACACCACGGTGATGCAGCAGAACCTGGACGAGCTGGCGGACGTGGTGAAGGTCATCACCGATGCGGGCGCCAATATCTGGGAGGTGTTCTTCCTGGTCCACGTCGGGCGCGGTTCCATCCTGGGCGCGGTCTCGCCCGAGGAGCACGAGGACGTGTGCCACCTGCTGTGGGACGCCTCCCAGTACGGGATGATCGTGCGCACCGTGGAGGCCCCGTTCTTCCGCCGGGTGGTCAACCAGCGCCGGGCGGGCGGCCCCGCCCCGGACACCGCAACCTACCGGAAGCTGCACGACCGTCTGATCGAGCTCATGGGCCCGCCGCGCCAGCAGCCCAGCGCCCACACCGCCGCCACCCGCGACGGCAAGGGCATCGTCTTCGTCTCCTACGACGGGCAGGTCAACCCGGCCGGGTTCCTGCCGCTGGACCTGGGCTCGGTGCGCGACAAGCCCCTGGCCGAGCTGTACCGCGACGACGAGACCCTGCGCCGCATCCGGGCCGCTGACTTCACCGGCCGTTGCGGTCGCTGCGAGTGGGCCGACCTGTGCGGCGGTTCCCGGGCCCGGGCCTTCGCCGCCACCGGCGACCCGCTGGCCGAGGACCCGGCCTGCGTCTGGCAACCGGCGACGGGCTGATCCACCCGGCTCGTGGTCTCCACGTCGTCAGGTGTGGTCAGGCGCCCCCTCTCCAGTAGCGGCCGATAAGACGGCGCTGGTTCGGGGGTTGCACGCCGTTCCACCGTTTAGAAACGGTGGAACGGCGTGGAGACCACGAACCGCCACCTTCTTATCGGCCCTGTGTTGGTGAGGGGGGGGTGAGGGTGGGATGGGGGTGGGCGTTGGGGTGGAGGGGGGTGCGGGATGGCGGGTCGGTAGCAGCGGCGTCGCGCCCCTGACTGGTGATCATCTGGTGTGGATACTGCGCAAACTGGCACACCACCGGCGCCGGGAGGGGTATCGTCTCGGGTGTTCTCCACGAGGGGCATGACGAGTGCAACGAGCACGAAGCGTGACGAAGGCGGCTTTCGCGCTGGCCGCGGTCCTGGTCGCCACCGCCTTGGCGGGCTGTACCAGCACCCCGGACCCTGGTCCGGTCGCCGAGAAGCTGGCCCAGGCGCTGTCGTCGGGCGCGACGTCCGACGTTCCCTGGACGGATGACGCCCCGGCGCCCGCCGACCGGGACCAGGTCTGGACGCAGGTCTTCGAGCCGCTGGGCGAGACGAAGCCGACGGTACAGGTCGCCAAGGCGGTGCGGACCGAGAGCACGACAGCCGTCACCCTGGCCTGGGCCTGGGACCTGGGCGTCCCCGCGACGACCTGGTCGTACACCACATCGGCGACGCTCACCCTGGTCGGCGGCGAGTGGCAGGCCAGGTGGAGCCCGAACCTGCTGGCCCCCAGCCTGGTCGCCGGGGAACGGCTCGTCGTGGAGCGCACCCAGGCCGAGCGCGGCCGGGTGCTGGGCGCCGGTGACCAGGTGCTCGTCGAGCCCCGTGCGGTAGCACGGGTCGGTATCGACAAGACCCTGGTCGACGAGGACCAGCAGGACGCCGCCGCGCGGGCGCTGGCAGAGGCGCTCGACATAGACCCGCAGGCCTACGCCGACCGGGTCAAGGCCGGCGGGCCGAAGCAGTTCGTGGAGGCCATCCCGGTGCGCCTGGACGACCCGGGCTACGACCTGGTTGCCCTCGGCGCGCTGGACGGGGTGAACGTCGTGCCCGACACGCTGCCCCTGGCGCCCTACGCGGACTTTGCCCGGCCGGTCCTGGGCCGGGCTGGCGACGCCACGGCCGAGCTGGTCAACGCCTCGGGCGGTGCGGTCGTGGCCGGTGACATCACCGGGATGACCGGGCTGCAGCGCCAGTACGACGAGCCGCTGCGCGGCACCCCCGGGTGGGAGGTGCGGGCCGTGTCGGCCGACGGGACGGTGCGCCGCCAGCTGTTCAGCTCCGACCCGGTCCCGGGCCAGGACCTGCGCACCACCATCGACCTGGACCTGCAGAAGGTCGCGGAGGCCCTGCTGGAGGACGTCGAACCGGCGGCGGCGATCGTCGCGGTCCGCCCCTCCACCGGGGACATCGTGGCGGTGGCGTCCGGACCGGGCGGGGGCGGGCTGTCCACCGCCACCGTCGGGCAGTACGCGCCGGGGTCGACGTTCAAGATCGTCTCCGGGCTGGCCCTGCTGCGCGCTGGCTACACCCCCGACCAGACCGTGTCGTGCCCGGACACGGTGGACGTCGACGGCAAGCAGTTCCGCAACGTGCCGAACTATCCGGCGTCCGCCACCGGGTCGGTCTCGTTCACCACGGCGTTCGCCAGCTCATGCAACACCGTGTTCGTCGGCGGGGCCGACCAGGTGAGCGACAAGGACCTGGCCGTCGCCGCCCGGTCGTTGGGCCTGGACCCCGGTTCCGGGGCGGGCTTCGGGGCCTTCCTCGGCTCGGTGCCCGACAGCGCCGACACCACCGGTCACGCCGCGGCGATGATCGGCCAGGGCAAGGTCCTGGCCTCCCCGCTCGGCATGGCGACCGTCGTCGCGTCGGTCCAGGCGGGCCGGGCCGTGGAGCCGCGGATCGTCGTGGACGTCCCCAAGGCGCCGTCGACGACGCCCACGGCGACCAGCCCGCCGTTCGAACCGCTGACCGAGGCCGAGGTGGCCGCCCTGCGTACCCTCATGCACGCCGTCGTCACCGGCGGTACGGCGGCCTCCGCCCTGGCGTCGGTGATGTCCGACGACCTGCTGGCCAAGACCGGCACCGCCGAGGTCGACACCTCGACGGCCAACCGGGTCTGGATGGTCGCCGCCCAGGGTGACCTGGCGGTCGCCGTGTTCGTCGAGGCTGGTGCGAGCGGTACGGAGACGGCCGGGCCGATCATGGCCGCCTTCCTCCGGGACGCCGACTGACCCCTGGCGCGAAATGCCCGGTCTGTGCAGAAAGGACCGGATCGGACCGACGCGTCCGATGTTCGGTCTTTCCGTGGTGCAGGCGTGGCGCTGCGTGCTGCGAAGGGCACAGAACCTCGCACAAGAAGGCACTGTCCCCTGTCTGGAGCAACGACGGTACGGGCAGCCGGACGTAGCTGTGCTGCCGTCGGCGTCATGCCCGGCGGTGGGCGCACGGGGACGGCCGGTGTTGTCCGGTGGGCTCGCCCAGGTTGTGTCGCCGCAGTTCGCGCTGGTGTTCTGGCGATATCGAGGCAGGGTCCAGCTAGGGTGACGGCTCCGAGCGCCTGGGCGGATATCTTCGGAAGAGAACGTCACGACGGGCTGTGCCGGACGGGGTGAAGTCGAGGTTCTGGCTCCGGGCCCTGTCGATGGAGTGCCTGGGGTCGGTAGGCTCACCGTGTCACGACAAAGGCAAACCCTCCGCGAGGAGGGGACGCAAAGCCACGGGACCCACGCGGTCAGCCGGGCTACCGAACAGACAAGGACCTCGATGGACCCGCGTCCCACCACTGACTCTGTCCCGGCTGCGCGCGTGCAGTCATGGTTGCGCATCGCCGCCCGGCTCGACGCAGGTACCCAGGTGCCCGCGCAGCGCATCGCCGCCTAGGCCGACGCACACCTTGTTCTGGGAGCGCTATAGCTCACCGCGGCGTTGCAGCACCCGCCAGGTGATCCAGCCCAGCGGGAGGCGCAGCCAGAGGGTGAGTACCCGGAACAGCACCACCACCGACGCCGCGATGCCCGAGTTCACTCCCGCCACCGTCGCCAGACCGCCGGTCAGGGCCAGCTCGACGGGGCCGATACCGCTCGGCATCGGGACCACGCCCCCCGCGGCGTTGCCCACCAGGTAGATCACCGCCACCTGCACCAGGGGGACGTCCTGGCCCAGCGCCCGCAGGACGGCGTCGAAGGCGAACACGTAGCCCAGCGTCATCGTGAGGTTGCCGGTGACGGCCAGGGCCAGCCGCCGGGGCTGGCTGAGCATCTCCAGCAGGGGCGGCCAGACCGTGCGCAGCGTCGGCAGGATCTTGGCGGACGTCCAGGTGCGGACCTGCGGTATCAGCAGCGCCACCCCGACGGTCGCGACCACGGCGGCCAGCACGAGCAGCGCCGTGGGCGACACGTCGACCGGCTGGTCGGTGCCACCAGGCAGTACCGACAGCACCGCCAGCAGCAGCAGCGTCACGGTGGCCTGGCTGACCTGGGCCAGGGCGACGGTCGTGGTGGCGACGGCCCGGGTCGCGCCGCGCCGGGTCAGCAGCCGCAGGTTGAGCGCCGCCGGGCCGATCCCGGCCGGGGCGGCCAGAGCGACGAACGTCGCCGCCGTCTGCACCGCCGTGGCCCGGAACAGCCCCACCTGCACCGGGGCGTACGCCACCAGCGCCAGCGCGGCGCCGACCAGGGTGAGCAGGCCCAGGGCGAAGGCCAGCAGCAGCCACCGCCAGTCCGACGCGGCCAGCGCTACCTGGATCTCGTGGACGTTGATGGTGGCGAGCACCCCGACCGTGCCGACCGCGAGGGCGAGCACCGTCACCAGGCTGCGCACCCCGAAGCGGACCAGCTGTTCGGGTGCCAGGTCGGCCTCGGGCAGCCGGGCGGCGATCGCCTGGCGCAGATCGCGCAGCACGTCGTCGCCCGCCTGCTTGCGGGTGCGCAGCCGGGGCCGCAGCTGGGGCACCGCGATCGTCTGCAGCAGCGGCCCCAGCGTCGCGACCTCGTCGTCGCCCAGCGCCCTGACCGCGGAGTCCAGCGCGCGGACACTGCCGACCTGGGTCGCGAGCAGCGTCAACAGCTGGACGGAGTCGATCCTCCGGGTCAGCTCAGAGCTGGCGACGTCACCGTTGTCCCAGCCGGTCAGCCACACCGCGCCGTCGTCGTCGACCAGGACGGTGTCCTCGCCCAGCGCCCGGTGCGCCACGGCCGCGGCGTGCGCGGTGCCCAGCTGGGCCCAGACCCGGTCGAGCATATCGTCGCTGACCTGCGGGACGTCGGTCAGCGGGACGGCGTCGGGATGCTCGAAGACCAGCAGCATCGAGTCGTCCACCTCGGACATGGCCAGCAGCCGCGGCGTGCGGACCCCGGCGGCGTGCGCGGCGTGCGCCAGGAGGGCGCTACGCTCGGCGGCCTGGCGCAAGGACACCACACGTCGGGCTTCCAGACCGTGCCGCCGCACCGACCGCCAGAAGCGCCGCAGCATGCCGACCACCTGCCGGTCGCCGTCCAGCACCACCAGGTCCAGGTCCCGGCCGTCGTCGGTGGTCAGGGCGTACGCCCGGGCGCCGGACGCGCGGGCCAGCGCCGCCCGGGCCGGGTCGACCGACGGCAGCCAGTCGTCCGGCGTGGTGGACACCCGCACCAGCGTCCGCGGGTCGAACCCGGCGTGACGCACCCCGGCGACCAGCTGCGACCCGTACGCCTGCTCGGTGGCGGTCCCGCCGACGTACCGGACGACCAGCCCGATCGCCCGTCCTACCAGCAGCGACACCAGCGCGCCGGGCAGCGGCACCTGCGCGGTGACCAGCACCACGCCGGACATCACCCACAGCAGGTTCCACGACCAGCGCACCGACCGTCGCCGCCCGCGGGGACCAGCCACGGTGAGCCCTGCCGCGAGCAGCGCCAGGTAGGTCGGCAGCACCAGGGTGCGCTGGCCCTCCAGCACCACCGACAGGCTGCGCTGCAGGTCAGGCGCCTCCGCGCCCAGGATGACCCAGCCCAGGACCCAGTTCACCAGCGTCGCCGCGGCCGCCGCGACCACGGCCGTGAGCAGCAGCCGGGCCTGGCGGCGCACCGCGAGGTCGACGGCCACCGCCACCGGGGCCAGCAGGGTCACCCCAGCGACCAGCACGCTGACCGGCACGAACAGCACCCGCCACAGCCACGGCGCGATGCTGTGCACGTCCTCGGCCACCCCGGTGGTGGTGCCCGGCGCGTACATCGCCATGAGCAGCGTCAGGCCGACACCCAGCACCGCGACAGCCGCCGACAGCAGGTCACCGGGATGGTGGGTACGGTCCGCCGGGTCGTCGACGACGGACGCCTGCGGTTCGGAGTCCGGGCGCGACGGTGCGTCGACCGGTGCGTCCGGTCCGTCGTCGCTGGACGTGGGCATCCCCCGAGTCTATGGCGCACCCAGAACGAAGATGTGCGTCGAACAGCGGGACAGTGGGCAGGACAGTGGGGGCACAGGGTGGTGGGGATGGTTCCTACTGTCTTGTCCCCCTGGTCACCAGCAGGACAGCAGGAATCGCCCTGCCGTCCTGCCCCCGTCCTGGGTCTGGTGCTGGTGGGAGCTCAGGGCGTCTCGCGGCGGGTTCCTATCCAGGTCTTGACGACGACGCCCACCGCGCCGACGACCGCGGCCAGGAGGGTGGCCCAGCCGATCCCGAGGTCGGTGCGGCGCGCCCGATCGGCGGCGTCGGCCCGGTCGGCGATGGTCTGGGCGGCGTCGGGCAGCTCGAAGCGGACGTCGGCCAGCTCGACGACGACGCTCTGCGCGTCGGCGTTGTCGGCCGCGGTGGCGGTGAGACCGAACCCGTTGCCGACATAGTGCAGGTCGATACCGCGCAGGTCGATGGTGTAGGTCTCGAACTGGTCGGTGAGCGTGACCGTCTGGCGGACCTTGTTGGCAGAGTCCGGCCAGTCGGCGGTGGTCAGGCCAGACTCGGGGTCGTAGCCCTGGCCGAGGGTGAACACCTCGACGCGCTCGCCGCCCTGCCCGCCGCGCGACACGACCGTCAGGGCGGTGGCACCGGACAGGTCGTACCCGCAGCGCGGGTGCTTGCCCCAGTCGAGCTGGCCCCTGGCCCCAGGCCCGGCGTAGTACCCGCGGGTGAACATCCAGCCGCCCCAGCTGTTGACGGTGTGGTCCAGGGCGATCTCGATGCGCAGGCTGCCGTCGCCCGGTGTCGGGTCGCCGACCAGGTACTCCTGGTCCTGCCCGGCGACCTTGCCGCGCACGGTGAAGTTCTGGGGCGTGCCCTGCCAGACCACCGGGACCGTCCCGTCGACCACCTCCGGCAGGGGAAGCCTGGTATCGACGCGTTCGGTCGCGCGGCCGAACGACCACACCGCCAGGGCGAGACAGCTGACCGAGACCGCGGCCAGGAAGAGCCCCCAGCGGCCGAGCACCCGACGGCCAGGAGGCCGACGCCGGACGGGACCGCCGGACGCCGGGTCGCCCGACGGTGCGGCCGGGGCTGGCGGGGGCGGCGGTTCGGCGGCAGTACGGGTGCGGTTCGGACGGGTCATGGCGCTATCCCCTGTCTGGGTGGCCCGTCCGGTGCCGCAGACGGCGTGCGTCTTGTTCTGGGAGCACCATAGGGCGCGGGCGGTGCGGTTGGCTAGAGCAGGGAGCCGGGAGGCAGACCTATACGAGGTGCAGGGCCTGCAGCCAGCCGTCGGGCATCAGGGGGTAGCCGACGAACACCACGGCGTCCATCACCGCGTGCGCCATGACCAGCGGCATGACGCGCCGGGTGCGCTGGTACCACAGCGCGAGCACCACACCCATGACGACGTTGCCGAGGAACGGCCCGAACCCCTGGTACAGGTGGTACGAACCCCGCAGCAAGGCCGACGCGGCGATCACCGCCGGGACCTTCCAGCGCAGGTCGCGCAGCCGTTCGGACAGGTAGCCGACGGCGACGACCTCTTCGAGCAGTCCGGCCTGCACCGCCGCGGCCAGCAGCACCGGTATTGTCCACCAGGTCGCGTCCAGACCGGCGGGCTGCACCTGCACCGTCACACCCAGCGCCCGGCCCAGCGCGTACAGCCCCAGCCCGGGGATGCCGATGGCGGCGGCCAGCCCGACGCCGACGCCCAGGTCCCGCCACGGCCGTGACCAGTCCAGGCCCATCCGGCGGGCGGCGCGGCGCATGGTCGGGGCCAGCAGGTACAGCGCCAGGGCCACCGGGACCAGCGGGAACGTCAGGTGGTAGACCTGGTAGAGCACGTCCAGCCAGGGCCGGTCCGACCGGCTGGGGTTGAGCGTCGCGGTCTGGTCGCCCAGCGCGGTCGACGCAGTGACCCGGTCGAGCAGGACGATGACCGCGTACACCCCGGACCGGGCCAGGGACAGGCCCAGCACGATCCAGATCTCCAGGGCCAGGCGTCGTCGGTCCGGCACGTCGTGCGGCTCGACGTCGGCCAGGGCGGGACTGCTCACCGGGTGACGATACGCCGCCGACGTGGGTCGGGGGACATGGGTCCGGTGGCGGTCCCATGCCCTAGAGTCGCGGTGTGGACACGACGCGGTGGCAGGTCCCCCGGCTGACGGCCCGACCCCAGCTGGTCAGCGAGGTCGCGATACTGGTGGTCGGGCTGGTGCTGATCGTGCTCGTCGCCGTCTTCGAGCCCCGGGCCTGGTGGCTGTCCGTGCTGGTGGTGCTGGTGCTCACCTACCTGCTGGTGGTGGTGCTCACCGAACGCACCTGGTTCGACCCCGACGCGGTGTCCCGGCGCCGCTGGTCGCCGCGCCCGGCCACCCTGGCGCTGGCCGACGTGACGCAGGTCGCGATCCAGGCCCGGGGCGCCACCGGCGCCGCGCTGGTGCTGCAGGGCCGGCCGAGCGGTGCGCGCCGCGGCACGACGATCGCGGTGCCGCTGGTCCAGGTCACCATGTTCGACGCCCGCACCCAGTCGCCGGACGTGACGCGCCGCCTCGCGGACACCGTCGTCGACCTGCCCGGCGGCAAGGACGCGGCCATGCACCTGCGCGCCCACGCCACCCACACCGCGGGCGGTGGCGCCCCGGAACGCTCGTCGCTGCTCGACCGCTGAGACCGGCCCGTCCGCGCCTCGACGAGGTGGGCGCAGGCGATCCGCGCACGACGTGCTCAGGCACGGCTTCGGGACGATCGTAGGAATAGCGGGACGGCGGTCGATAGGACTGACGTGCCGCCGTCGACACCGGGGCGGACTGCACCTGCGCACCACCCGGTCCGGGCCTGGACCTCGGAAGGCATGAAGGAGGACGATAGCCGTGATGCATACCTCCACCGTCGTCGCTGGAGCGGTCCACCAGCTCGGCGACATCCTGCGTTCGCGCCTGCGCGTCCAGACCACCGAGGCCCGGGACACCAGCGTCCTGGTGCTCGACGACCGGTCGGCCGTCATCGTCGACCGGGGCGACTCCGGCGACCTGCTCGTCACCCTGTGGGAACGGCTGGTCCCGGACGACGCGTCCGGCCAGCGCTGGTCCACCCCCGGCTACCAGACCCTCGTCTTCTCCAAGACCGGCGCGCTGCCCGAACGCACCTGGGCTCGCGTCGCCGCCGTCACCCAGACCGAGAACGCCGGCGTGGCCGTGCGGGCGGTGGTCCACGCCGTGCGCGGCCAGGCCGCGGAGTCCCCGCCGTGGCGCTTCGCCTGCGACCGGGGCGACGTCTGGGACCTGACCGTCGGCCAGCCGATCCCCGCGTCGTGCCCGAACTGCGGTTCGGGCCGTATCGTCCGCGCCGCGCAGGCCGTCCGGCGACCGGCGGCCGAGGAGCAGTAGGGCGCCGCGGGGCCTGGGCCTGGCGGTCCGGTCCGGCGCAGGTGACAAGGTACGGGCCCCGGCGCACGCACGGCGCTGTGCCTGCTGCCGAGGCCCGTACCCGACCGGGGGCCTATCAGGTGGCCGCCTGCGGTCCGGACTCGCACGACGTCAGGCGGATCGTCAGACCGATCGACGCCCCGACCAGGCAGAGTCCTATGATGGTCGCGCTACCGACCGCGGCCAGCACCCGAGGTGCGTGGACCAGACGGGCGGTCGTCTCAGGCATGGCAACTCCTCGCCACGGTTTCCGCAGATATTTCGCAATACCCGGCGGAAATCACCGGGTCATGCGGTACCTCGACGGTAGCAGCCACCTGCGGGCCGAGCGACACGAGCCGTCTCCCTGCGGCCGTCCGGGTGATACGACGAATGCGGGGCAGAGACGATATCGCCATTGTCAGAAAGGTCGGGCATGTCTTTGTCGTATCTCTGTGGGCGATAGGGCGCGCTGGGCCGGGATCACACGGCCGGGGCGAACTGGGTGCGGTACAGGTCGGCGTAGAGGCCGTCGGCGGCCAGCAGGTCGGTGTGGGTGCCGTGCTCGACGACGCGCCCCGCCTCCACCACGACGATGAGGTCGGCGTGCCGCACCGTGGACAGCCGGTGGGCGATGACCAGGGCGGTGCGGTCGGTCAGGGCGGCGTCCAGGGCGGCCTGCACCGCGGCCTCGGACTCGGAGTCCAGGTGGGCGGTGGCCTCGTCCAGCACCACCAGGGCGGGCGACTTCAGCAGCACCCGGGCGATGGCCAGGCGCTGACGCTCCCCGCCGGACAGCCGGTAGCCGCGGTCGCCGACCACGGTGTCCAGGCCCTGCGGCATGGCGCTGACCAGGTCGGCGATCCGGGCGGCGCGCAGCACGTCCCACAGCTCGTCGTCGGTGGCGTCCGGGCGGGCGTAGCGCAGGTTCCCGGCCACGCTGTCGTGGAACAGGTGGGCCTCCTGGGAGACCACACCGACCACCGCGTGCAGCGACTCCTGCGTCACCTCGCGCAGGTCGGTACCGGCGATGCGGACGGCTCCGCGGGTCGGGTCATACATCCTGGTGACCAGCTGGGAGAGGGTGGTCTTGCCCGCCCCGGACGGGCCGACCAGGGCCACCATCGACCCGGCGGGCACCGCGAACGACACGTCGACGATGGTCTCGGCGGCGGCGTCGCGGACCGGGGCACCAGGCAGAGCGGCCACCTGCTCCAGGGAGGCCAGGGACACCTCGTCGGCGTCGGGGTAGCGGAACCCGACCCCGGCCAGCTCGAGCGAGGCGCCGGTCGCGGCCACGTCGTCGCGCAGGTCGTGGGCGTCGGGCGCGTCGGCCACGGACGGTTCCAGGTCCAGCACCTCCAGCACCCGTTCGAAGCTGACCAGCGCCGTCATCACGTCGACCTGCACGTTGGACAGCGCGGTCAACGGCCCGTACAGCCGCTGCAGGTAGGCGGTGAGGGCCACGACCACCCCGACGGTCAGCTCCCCGCGCACCGCCTGCAGCCCGCCGACGCCGTACACGGCGGCCACGGCCAGCGCGGCCAGGGTGGTCAGCCCGATCCGGAACCAGGTGGCGTACAGGGCGCGGCGCACCCCGATGCGCGCCACCTGGTCGGCCTGGGCGGCGTAGGTCGCGACCTCCCGGGCCGGGGTGCCGAACACCTTGACCAGATGCGCTCCGGCCACGTTGAAACGTTCGGTCATGGTCTGCGCGGCGACGGCGTTGAGGTCGTACGACTCGCGGGTCACCTCGGCCATCTTCCGCCCGAACCAGCGCGCCGGGAGGACGAACACCGGCACCATGACCAGCGACAGCAGGGTGAGCCGCCACGACATCGACGCCATCGCGGCCAGCACGAACACCACGGTCAGGGTGTTGGACACCACGTTCTGCAGGGTCGAGGTGAAGGCCTGCTGGGCGCCGAGCACGTCACCGTTGAGCCGTTGCACCAGCGCCCCGGTCTTGGCCCGGGAGAAGAACGCCAGCGGCATGCGCTGGACATGGTCGAACACCTGCACCCGCAGGTCCCGGATCAGCCCCTCGCCGATCCGGGCCGACAACCACCGGTCCACCACCGACAGCCCCGCCCCGACCAGGGCCAGCGCCGCCGCACCGCCCGCGGCCAGCACCACGGTGCGCGAGCTGCCCGCGGCGATCCCGTCGTCGATGAGGACCCGGAACAGCAGCGGGGTGAGCGCACCCAGCCCGGCCTCGACGGCGATGATCAACAGGAACACCCCGAGGCCGGTCCGGTAGGGCCGGGCGAACCCCAGGATGCGGCGCAGGACGTCGCGGCCCAGCCGGTGGTTGGCGACCGTACGGTCCCGGGTGAAGCCCACCATCACAGGTCGGACATGAGACATGAGATACCTCCTGACGATGCCTGCATCCTCGCCTGCTGAGCCCCCTGGGCAGGCGTGGCCGTGGAGACGGCAGGTGTGCGCCGCTCAATCATGAGCCATGCTCACCCAGCAGGCGGCGTCGAACCACCGGCAAGCTGCCCCTGCTGCGCCGCTCGGTGACGAACACGTAACATGCACTTGCGGCACTATCGCCCGGAGGGTATGCTGCGGAGCGTGGACGTCCTCCGATCGCGTCAGTTCGACATGTGGGTGCGCAACCTTGTGGAGAAGGCGCGCGACGGGGACGTGGTTGCGTTCGCGACTGCGAAGTACGTCTCCGACCAGATCACCTACCTTCGCGGCCTCACAAGACCGCCGAACCTCGAAGACGAGACTGCCACGTTGAAGTGGGTGCGCCAGTCGCGCAGGTATCAGCTGTGGCGCTTGTCTCACCCTTATGACGGCCTCGTGGCAGCTCGGCTCATCGTCTGGTTCGACGACGAGCACAACACCGCTGTCATCGCTCTGTTCGCTGGCGACAAGGCACGAATAGGAGATGCGTTCTACGCCTCGGTCGGTACACGAGGTGATCAAGTCGTCGACCTATGGAAAGCCGAGAGGATGAGAGAGGGACAATGATCGAGAACTTCATGGACCCTGAGCAGAGCGGCTTCGGTCCTATCGACGACACGCTGGCCGCGCTGGAGTCGATCCCCGGCATCAACGACGACCTCGACGAGCGCATAGAGGCCCGTGAGCAGATGGAGCGCGAGCACATCGCCGGTCTGGCGATGGTTCGCGAGGTCGCCGCGATGACGCAGGACGACGTGGCGAAGAAGATGGGTGTCGCCCAGGGCAGCGTCTCACGCCTGGAGAAACGAGGTGACCTGCTGCTGTCCTCGCTACGGGCATATTTCAAGGCCGTCGGCGCCGAGGCGACTATCGTCCTCAAGATCGGCGACACCCAGCGCATCGTTCCGCTCGACGATCTCGTAGCACCGAGCCGCACCAGACAGGCACGCTGAGCCAGCACCAGGCCGACTACGTGCCAGGTAGGTCCCGACGGTCGGACGAGATGCTCTGGAGGTGGGCCAGGAGGGTGGCGGGGTCGGTCTTGGGGACCGAGGAACCGGTGAACCCGGCCTGGTCGCGGGTCACTATCCAGTCGGCCGCCGCCGTCTCGGCGCAGGCCCGCACCAGGCCGTCCTCGAAGTCTGGTTCGTGGTTGGCCAGGGCGTCGTCGCAGGTCGTCGAGTCGACGGGCAGGATGGTCATGGTCTGGGCCAGGGTGGTGACGGCCCGCCGGGCGACAGGCTCGCCGGACGTGCGGGTCAGGATGTAGTAGACGTCTTTCAGCGACGTGGCCGGCAGGCACAGGCTGGTGTCGGCCGTGACCAGCGCGCTGACCAGGGCGACGGCCGTGGTGTGCTCGGGCCGTCCGCTGTCGAGGAAGTCCAGGACGACGTTGGTGTCCAGGACGGCCTTAGCCATGACGTCGGCGCATCTCGTCCGCGAGTACCTGGGCGGTTCCGGCGTCGGTGGCGATGGCGGGCGAGCGG
The DNA here is from genome assembly GCA_009777345.1 of Micrococcales bacterium. Classification (GTDB taxonomy): domain Bacteria; phylum Actinomycetota; class Actinomycetes; order Actinomycetales; family Cellulomonadaceae; genus Cellulomonas. The sequence continues at coordinate 39,083 of WRMB01000022.1, forward strand.
GAGATGCCCGCCACCGACATCAGCGCGGCGAGCCTGTGCTCGCGTTCGGCGCGGGCCTGGTCGGCATCGGCCGCCGTGAGGAAGTCCGGGAGCTGTCTGGTCTCGGCGATGTGCTGGTAGAGGCCTCGGATGGCCTCCGACGGTGTCGTGTGATGGGCAGCCAGGACGTTCTCGGCCTGACGTTTGACCCGTTCGTCGACCCGGCCGTTCACGAGCACGGTACTCATGATCACCTCCGTCTTACGGTAAGACCTATGGTACCTCGTCTGGCGACGACGGTGGGTCGTGTCGAGCGACTGATGAAGGCTCGGGGCTACAGTGATGACCGGCACGACCCCTTGCCGACGTGCCCGGACGAGAAGGAGACACCGTGCCCGACCTGACCGATCACGGCCCGAACCCGTATGTCGTCGATATCGAGGCCGCGACCGTCGAGAACACCAATTTCCGGGCGACGCTGTGGACCGGTTCGCACCTGCAGCTCACCGTGATGTCGATCCCACCGGGTGGGGACATCGGCCTGGAGGTCCACACCGACCACGACCAGTTCCTGCGCGTCGAGCAGGGCGCGGGACAGGTCCAGATGGGCCCGACCGAGCAGGACCTGACCTTCACGGCCGAGGTCCAGGCCGACTGGGCGGTCTTCGTCCCGGCCGGGACCTGGCACAACATCACCAACACCGGCACGGACGACCTGCGCCTGTACACCCTGTACGGTCCGCCGGACCACGTCCACGGCACGCTGCACCCGACCCGGCACGATGCCGAGAACGATCCGCACGAGCACTGACACACCCCGGACCGACGCCACGGCCGACCTGAAGAGCTGGGCGAGGCGTCGGTCCGTGTGCCGATGAGTGCTGAGGTGGACGACAGGCCGGTGCGGGTCGAGATCGCGACGATCGTGCAGCCGAGCCGACCGGAGCTGCTCGACCCGTCCGACCTCGCGCGCTGGCAGCGGCTGCGCCGTGTCGGGGACCGCGACCGCCTCAGCACCGGTGTGCTGCTGCGCCTGTTCGTCGGTGGGACTGTGGGGTTGGTGGTGAACCGCAGGTAGTCGTCGAGCCGGTCTTTGAGCCTGCGTCGCAGGGCGGCGTGCTTCTTCCCGAACTTTCCTGGGGGGTCCGGGTCGCTGGTGGTGGCGGCCAGGGCGCTGGTGATCAGGCGCAGCAGCACACCGTTACGCTCCTCGGCCGCCGCCAGCTCGCCAGCCAGCCGCTCGACCACGCCGAGCAGCCGATCTACCTCACCACCAGCAGCTTCACCCACACCCGAAGCTTGCACCATCCCCAGGCCAAGCACCGGCGACACGCCGGACGACCCTCAATCCCGACCATGAGGCACGGCGATCAGCACGGTGAACAGTTACGACGACCTGTCGGACAGCTACACTGTTGCCCGGAAAGGCCGGACGCGGACCGAAGAGATAGGAGACCAAGACATGGAGCAAACAGTCTGGATGCCCATGGGGGAGCGGATGACACTCCCTGAGGGGTGGTCCGTCGCCTATTGGCACATCAGCCTATTTGCGTCAAGCCGCACTTTATCCGGAGTCGATACCAGCAGTCTGGTCACTCTCGGTCCCGGCACGTTCTTTTCCGGGAGCGAGGATCTTGGTGACGGCAACAGCAATGCTGACTACTCGGACTGTCCGACGTCCGACTTTTGCGCCCGGGAGCGCGCTTCGTCCCCGCCCAACGACTGGCATCGCTCAGAGATGACCATGGGTGGTGTCACATACCACGGGGTCGCCAACGACTTCCTGGTCGAATGGTATTTCGAACAGGGCGGGCATGTCTTCAAGTTCATGTATGACGCGATGACCAACGGCGAGCTGTCCGAGTACCACATCATCGAGTCGGCCGACTGGACCGCCACCCGTGGGACGGTGGTGCACCTGCCGACCGGTCTGCGTGTCGGCCTGGACCTGTCAGCCGGGTGGAAGATCGATGGTTCGGTCCTTCTCGCCCCGCCGGCCGGCCAGGCCGACGACGGGGTGATCATCTGGCAGACCACCTACGGTTCGATCGACGCCTTGGTAGCGGGTCGTGACGTCGAGGACGCCGAGGTGACGTCCGAGGAGGAAAGGACCGTGAACGGGATCACCTACCACGGGACTGCCTACGAACCTGCTGTCGGCCACAGTTGGCAGAACTGGAGCTTCATGCTCGACGGCCGTGCGTACAGCCTGGGCGGTGATTCGTCCACCCAGACTGCTTTCATGGAGTCCGTCAGGTGGGACAAAGGATCAGGCTTTGTGATGGAGCTCGACCACCTTGAGCTGTTCAGGGACTGGTTGCAGGAGTTGTCGGACGCCGTGGACGGCACAGGGAGGTCGGCGAGCAGACGCTCGGTGATCGACTACATCGACAAATATTTACGTCTCGAGGCCAGACCCTTGACGGCCATGGCCAAGCTCGTTCCGCTAGTCGACGAGATGCGGGAACGGGCCAAGTCTGTCATGACGAGTTTCAAGACCGCCTTCGCCGAATCGGCGACGGAGGTCCAGAAGATCATCGACCGAGTGCGCGACGAAAATGAACGGGGCGTTACATCCCTGCAGAGATCCCAGCAGGACGAGGGGTACTTCAGCACGTACCGGATGGGCAGCCCCAGAATCTGGGTGGGGAGTGGTCTTTCTCCTTCCTTCCACAGCGTCTTTAAAGACTCGCACCACTACGGATACCCCTCTGAGTACGATACCGATGACGATACCTGGGGTACATCGGTCATGATCAGCAACAGGGCGCTCATGCAGTACATCGGGGACAGGGAGGGGAAAGACCTGCGGTATCCGCACACCTACAGCCCGTCCACGCAGGGGATCCACCTGTATGTCGATGGAGACGGAAACAGGCACAGCTGGGGAACCAAGCCGGATGGTTGGACTGCCGTAGACCCGGGTCAGGTCATCGGACCCATCAGTGCGCAGGTGGCAGACAACTCGTCCGTTCCGGACTGGATGGGGACCCTGAGTCCGACCACCCAGGCGAACGCTGCGCTCTCTGAGCTTTTCGGGATAGATCTGCTCGAAGAGCTCATCGAACTACTCGGCGGCGACTGGTCCCAACTGGCCGATACCATCGCCTGCCTCGGCTCGGGGCCCTCTTCCGGCGGGCTCACCGCATACTGCCAAAACTACTTCAACAGCCTCGATTCCGCGCTCACTTTTGTCTTCAACGGGTGGAAGGGGCAGGAGGCCGAAGCGGCGTGCATACATTTCATGAAGAACTTGGCCGACATCAAGGAGAATCTGAAGGCTTTTGACGAACGAGGTATTCGGCTCTGGTTCATCCTGGACGCGGTCGTGAAGCAATCGGACCTGCTGAAGAGCATGTTCTCGATTGCTGGAGACGTGCTCGTTCCGAATCCCAGCAAGATCGCCACAGGACTGGGCGCCGTGTTGGGTGGGACAGAGGCTACGATGCGGCTTATCGAGGCGTTGGTAGCGGCCGAAGCGGTGCCGACGGACTACGTCCTGCTGCACTCGTTCAGAGATCTGGAGGCATACGACAACCCGGCCGTGTAGAGGTCGCGCGCACGGGCTCCGTGAAAAAGAGACGGACGACCAGATCGAGTTCCGGGCAGAGCCGGTCGAGCTCAGGACTCCGGAGATTCCCGTGTCGCGCGCTGCTCTGGAAGAGCTGTAGGGCGCACGGCCTGCGGCTCGAGTAGGCTGCCGCAAGACCGACCTGAGGAGTGCCGATGCCGACCGAGCCCGTGCCGGACGTCATCGTCGTCCGGGGCCTGACCAAGTCCTACGACGGTGCGGTCGTGGTCGACCATATCGACCTCACGGTGCGCGAGGGGGAGATCTTCGGCATCCTCGGTCCCAACGGGGCGGGCAAGACCACCACGCTGGAGATGATCGAGGCGCTGCGCCCGATCGACGAGGGTACGGTGACCGTCGCCGGTATCGACGTGGCGCGGTACCCGCAGAAGGTCCGGGCGGTCATCGGTATCCAGCTGCAGTCCTCGACCTTCTTCGAGAAGATCACCCTGGTCGAGCAGATCCGCATGTTCGCCTCGTTCTACTCCGCGAAGGTCGACCCGATGGAGCTGCTGGCGGCGGTCGACCTGGTCGAGAAGGCCAAGGCGTACCCGGAGAAGCTGTCCGGCGGGCAGCGGCAGCGGTTCTCCATCGCCACCGCGCTGATCAACACCCCGCGGGTGCTGTTCCTGGACGAACCGACCACGGGCCTGGACCCGCAGGCCCGCCGCCACCTGTGGGACCTGGTGCGCGATATCCAGGCCCGGGGGATCACCGTGGTGCTGACCTCGCACTACATGGAGGAGGCCCAGACCCTCTGCGACCGGCTGGCCATCATGGACACCGGGAAGATCATCGCCCTGGACTCACCCGGCCAGATGATCGCCGACCTGCTGGACCGCGGCTTCCGCAAGGAGGTCACCGTCGACCAGGCTGACCTGGAGGACGTCTACATCGACCTCACCGGGAAGGAGCTGCGCGACTGATGACGGCGATCCTCACCTACGCCAAGACCCAGACCCGGGCGTTCTTCAGGGACCCGGTGGCGCTGTTCTTCGTCATCGCCCTGCCGCTGATCTTCCTCGTGGTGTTCGGGTCGATCTTCCGGGACACCGCGACGAACTTCCGGGTGGCGGTGATCGACCGTTCCGGTACGGCCTTCGCCCAGCAGCTCCTGGACACCGCGCAGGCCGACGACCTGCTCACCGTGGTCGACGTCGCCTCGCTCGACGCCGCCAAGGAGCAGATGAGCCGCGGCCAGCTCGACTCGATCATCGAGCTGCCCCCGGGGTTCGGCGATATCGCCCAGGTCGGCGAGGTCCAGGCACCGGCCGGTCAGATGACCGTGTTCTACTCCGAGGCCAGCCCCCAGGCGGGCCAGGCCGTCGCGGCGGTCATGCGGGCGGTCCTGGACGGGACGAACCGCCAGACCACCGGTTTCGTCGACCCGCTCACGGTCGTCCAGCAGCCCACCACCGAGGCGGGCCTGACCCAGTTCGACTACACCTTCTCCGGGATGCTCGGCTTCACCATCTTGTCCCTGGGCCTGTTCGGCCTGGCGAACAACCTGCCGTCCCAGAAGAAAGCCGGGGCGCTCCGCCGCATCCGGGCCACCCCGTTCCAGGCGGCGCGGCTGCTGACCGGGACGGCACTGCAGTACCTGGTCCTCGGCGTGATCTCGCTGACCGTGATGATCGTCGTCGGGCTGACCGTGTTCGGCTTCGACATGCGGGGGAGCTGGTTCGTCTTCGCGGTCTTCGTCGCCGCCGCGCTGGCGATGATGATCGGTTTCGGCCTGCTGATCGGCGGCTGGGCGAAGAACGAGAACCAGTCCGCACCGCTGAGCAATATCGTCGCCTTCCCGATGATGTTCCTGTCCGGTACCTTCTTCCCCCGCTTCCTGATGCCCGACTGGTTGCAGAGCACGACCGCCTGGCTGCCGCTGACACCCGTGGCCGACGGTATCCGGTTCATCACCACCGAGAACGCCAGCCTGGTGGACGTGGCCCCCCAGCTCGGCATGGTCCTGGGCTGGGGTGCGGTGGTGTACCTGCTGGCCTTCCGGCTGTTCCGCTGGGAGTGACGAGCACCGTACCGTCGTGCTGCACGAGACGACCCGGCCGGTTCCGTGCTCGTGCCCGCCGAGAACGGAACCGGACCGGGTGCGGGGTGGTCAGTCGGCCTGGCCCGCGAGGGACTGGGTCAGGGTGGGCTGCAGGTCGTCGGTCTCCACGGTGCACAAGTAGTTGTCCCGGACCTGGCCCTTGACGGTGACGACGCTGAGGGACAGACCCATGGAGTCGGCCAAGGACTCGACGTCAGCACCGACGAAAGACACCGCATCTTCGTAGCACAGTTCGATGATCTTGTCGTCCGAGGTCATCATGGAGTAGTGGCTGCCGATCACCTGGGAGTCGTGGGCCTCCGTGCACGGCGTCGCCTTGGCATAGACATTCCCCCCTTCTTCGTCCAGCTCGGCTACCAGGAGGCAGTCCCCTACCTGCACGTCGGACCCCTTGAGCTTGCCGGCTTTGACGATGTTGCCGTCGTCGTCCCGCTTGGCCATCCCGGCGGCGTTGTCGGCGGCCTCTGACACCTTGTCCTCGGCACGGTTGAGGAACGAGCTGATCCACTCCGTGCCCGGGCCCAGGTACAAGAAGGCGCCGATAGCGGCGGCGACCGCCAGGGAGGCTACTGTTCGGATGATGTACGCGATAGGATTCATGGGACACACTCTAGGCAAGGACCGATCCGCTCGGAGACGGTTTCGTGCACTGATCCTGACATATCCGTGCCAGACAAAAATATGTGTGCCGGTCTGAAACGTCGTGACCTCGTCGCCACGGCCCGGCGACGCTGGCACCGACCGCTGGAGAAGGACGAGCCCGTTCGTCCAGGTGGCGGTGGAGGGGTGTCGGACGCACACTACCGACAGGTTCTGCCAGTTCCGCCAGGTGAGCTGTGACCGAGCCGTGGTGCAGTCCTTGATAGGCTCGTCCCGTCTCCATATGGCCCGTCCGGGCTGACCTGGTACCCGACCCGTGCCCGCCCCCCGAGAACGGAGCCGGACCTTTGCTCGTGCTGCTGGTCGCCCACGTCGTCGCTGCCCTGGCCGCGCCTGTGCTCGTCGGACGGCTGGGCCGCAAGGCGTTCTACGGGCTGGCGCTGGTGCCGACCGCGGTGGCGGTCTGGGCGCTGACCTGGACTTCTCCGGTCGCCGACGGGACGGTGCCGACCCAGTCGGTCACCTGGATAGCCGACCTGGGGCTGGACCTGGCGTTCCGGCTGGACACCCTGTCGTGGTTCATGACGCTGGTCGTCGGCGGGGTCGGGGCGCTGGTGCTGGTGTACTGCGCGTCGTACTTCTCCAAGGGTGCCAGCGGGATGGGCCGGTTCGCCGCGGTGTTCGTCGCCTTCTCCGGGGCGATGGTCGGGCTGGTCACCGCGGATGACCTCATCGCCCTGTTCGTCTTCTGGGAGTTGACGACGGTCACCTCCTACCTGCTGATCGGGCACTATTCCGACCGCAAGACGTCCCGGCGGGCGGCCACGGAGGCGATCGTCGTCACCACCGCCGGGGGGCTGGCCATGCTGGTCGGCCTGGTGCTGCTCGGTACCGCGGCGGGCACCTGGCGGCTGTCCGAGCTGGTGGCGCACCCGCCGCAGGCCAGCGCCACGGTAGTCACCGCGGTGGTGCTGGTGCTGGTCGGGGCCCTGACCAAGTCGGCGCTCGTCCCGTTCCACTTCTGGCTGCCCGCGGCCATGGCCGCGCCGACCCCCGTCTCGGCGTACCTGCACGCCGCGGCCATGGTCAAGGCCGGGGTGTACCTGGTGGCCCGGTTCGCCCCGGCCTTCGCGACGCTGCCTGCCTGGCGGTGGGTGGTGCTGGTAGCCGGGGCGACCACGCTGCTGCTGGGCGGGTACCGGGCGCTGCGGCAGCACGACCTGAAGCTGGTGCTGGCCTTCGGCACCGTCTCCCAGCTGGGCCTGATCGTGCTGCTCGCCGGGTACGGCACCAACGCGACCGCCCTGGCCGCCCTGGCGCTGCTCGGCGCCCACGCCATGTTCAAGGCGGCGCTGTTCCTCGTCGTCGGGGTGGTCGACTCCGCGGCCGGCACCCGGGACCTGCGCTGCCTGTCCGGGGTGGGCCGGGACCTGCCGTGGACCGCGGCGGTCGGTGCGGTGGCGGTGGCGTCGATGGTGGGGCTGCCGCCGACCGCCGGGTACGTCGCCAAGGAGGCGGCCCTGGCCGCGCTGGCCCACGACGGCACCACCGGCCTGGTGGTGCTGGTGCTGGTCGCGACGGGTTCGGCCCTGACCGTCGCCTACGGGCTGCGCTTCTGGTGGGGGGCGTTCGCGACCAAGCCGACAGTGCTGACCCTGGCACCGGACGGGACGCAGGTCGTGCGTCCCTCGCTGGAGGTGCCGACGACGTTGCGGCACCCCTCCCGGCTGCTGGACGTACCGTCGGGGCTGCTGGCGCTGCTCGGCGTGGCCGCGGGCCTGGTCCCGGCGCTGGGGCAGCGGCTGCTCGGCCCGCACGCCGACACCTACCCGGGGACGGCCGGGCACCTGTCGCTGTGGGGCGGGCTGCTCGGTACCGGGCTGACCGGGCTGGTGCTGGGTACCGGTGCCGGTCTGTTCGCCCTCCGGGGCCCGGTGGAACGGGCGCAGGCCCGGATCTGGCACCCGGTATCGGCCGAGCGGGTGTACCGGCGGGGCATGCGCCAGCTCGACGACCTGGCGGCGGACGTCACCGCGGCGGTGCAGCGCGGTTCGCTGCCGGTGTACCTGGGGATGATCCTGACGGTGTTCGTCGTCGGCGTGGGCTCCCTGCTGCTGGCCACGACGTCCCTGCCGACCCAGGTGCGGCCGTTCGACAACGTCGGCCAGGTGGCGCTGGGTGCCATCGTCGTGGTGTCCACGGTGCTCGTCGCCCGGTCCCGGCGGCGGCTGAAGGGCGCGATCATGCTCGGTATCGGCGGGTATGCGCTGGCCGGGCTGTTCCTGCTGCACGGCGCCCCCGACCTGGCGCTGACCCAGGTGCTGGTCGAGACGGTGATCCTGGTGGTGTTCGTCCTGGTGCTGCGCCGCCTGCCGCCGTACTTCTCGACCCGGCCGCTGGCGACGTCCCGGTGGGTGCGGCTGGCGCTGGGGGTGGCGGTGGGGCTGGTCGTCGGCGGCCTGGCCCTGGTCGCCGGGTCGGCCCCGGTCGACGACCCGGTGGCGATGCGCTTCCCGCGGCAGGCCCTGGAATGGGGTCACGGGCACAACGTGGTCAACGTCACCCTGGTGGACATCCGGGCCTGGGACACCGTCGGGGAGATCTCGGTGCTGCTCGTCGCGGCGACCGGGGTGGCGTCGATGGTCTTCGTGTCCCGGCGCACCGGCCGGATCTTCCGCAGCGACGAGGCGGCGGCCGACCCGGAGGTGTGGGGCGGGGACGCCGACCCGGAGGGGCCGCTGCGCGAACCCCCCGGGATCACGGCGGGCGGTCAGCGCAACGCACAGTGGCTGCGCGCGGTGAGCACCCTGGCGCCGCGCCGCCGTTCGGTGATCTTCGAGGTCGTCGCCCGGGTGCTGTTCCACACGATGATCGTGTACTCGGTCTACCTGCTGTTCTCCGGGCACAACGCCCCCGGTGGCGGGTTCGCCGCCGGCCTGGTCACCGGCATCGCCCTGACCGTGCGCTACCTGGCGGGCGGGCGGTACGAGCTGGGCGAGGCCGCGCCGGTGCAGCCCGGGGCGCTGCTCGGGGCGGGGCTGTTCGTGGCGGCCGGGACCGGGGTGGCCGCTATGGTGCTCGGTGCGCCGGTGCTGACCTCCGCGCTGGTCTCGGTGGACCTGCCGCTGATCGGTACCGTGAAGCTGGTGACCAGCCTGTTCTTCGACATCGGGGTGTACCTGGTGGTGGTCGGGCTGGTGCTGGACATCCTGCGGTCCCTCGGCGCCGAGCTGGACCAGCGGGCCGAGTCCGGTGACGACCCGGCGTTCGCCCAGGTGGGAGTGGGCTCGGCTGGATCAGGCCCGGCGGGATCGGACCGGGGTCCGGCCGGACCGAGCCCAGACGGACCGAGCCGGGGAGCGGACCGATGAGCGAAGCCACCCCGAACCTCACTCTCGTCGTCGTCATCGTGGTGCTCAGCGCGGGCGGGGTGTACCTGCTGCTGGAGCGCAGCCTGACCCGCATCGTGCTGGGCCTGGTCCTGCTCGGTAACGCGGTCAACCTGCTGCTGCTGGTCGCGGGCGGGGCGGCGGGCCGACCGCCGCTCGTCCAGGAGCCCGGCGACCCGCCGCCGGAGACGATGGCCGATCCGCTGGCCCAGGCGATGGTGCTGACCGCGATCGTCATCACCCTGGGCCTGACCGCGTTCCTGCTGTCCATGAGCTACCGGTCGTGGCAGCTGCACCGGCACGACGAGGTGGCCGACGATGTCGAGGACCGCCGCATCGCCCGGCTGGCGGCCCGCGACCGCCCGACGGTGCGCGGTGCCGATACCGACGACGGCCTGGACCTGGACTCCGAGGCCGACGAGGCCCGCGACGAGACCGACGAGGGGGCCGACACCCCCGCGGCAGCCGCCGCCCGACCTGGCGCCCCGGCCGGGCCCGAACCCCCGGCCCCGGGCGAGGTGCCATGAGCTGGCTGGTACCTCTGCCCGTGATCCTGCCCCTGCTGGGGGCGGGGCTGACGCTCGCCTTGTTCGGCCGTCCGCGGCTGCAGAAGTTCGTCTCGGTGACCACGCTGGTCGCGGTCCTGGCGGTGGCCTCGACGCTGCTGGTGGTGGTGCGCGACGGGCCGCTGGTCCTGGAGGTCGGCAACTGGGCGGCGCCGGTAGGCATCGCCGTGGTGGCCGACCGGTTGTCGGCGCTGATGCTGACCGTGTCCGCCGCGGTGACCCTGTGCGTCCTGGTGTACTCCCAGTCCCAGGGCGACGACGAGGAGACCACCAGGCAGCGCACCGGCCCGGTGTCGATCTACCACCCGACGTACCTGATCCTCACCGCCGGGGTGTCGAACGCCTTCGTCTCCGGCGACCTGTTCAACATCTACGTCGGGTTCGAGGTGCTGCTGGCCGCGTCGTACGTGCTGCTCACCCTGGGCGGCACCGCCGAGCGGATCCGGGCCGGGTCGGTGTACGTCGTCGTCTCGATCACCTCGTCGTTGTTGTTCCTGATCGGGATCGCCGTCGCCTACGGGGCCACCGGCACGCTCAACCTGGCCCAGATGGGCCAGCGGATGGTCGACGTCGACCCGGGGGTGCGGCTGCTGGTGGCGATGCTGCTGCTCGTCGCCTTCGGTATCAAGGCGGCGGTGTTCCCGCTGGCCTTCTGGCTGCCGGACTCCTACCCGACCGCGCCTGCGCCGGTCACTGCGGTGTTCGCCGGGCTGCTCACCAAGGTCGGGGTGTACGCGATGATCCGCACCCGCACCCTGCTGTTCCCCGAGGGCGGCCTGGACGACGTGCTGATGTGGATGGCCCTGGCGACGATGCTCGTCGGGATCCTCGGCGCCGTGGCGCAGGACGATATCAAGCGGCTGCTGTCGTTCACCCTGATCAGCCATATCGGGTTCATGGTGTTCGGGGTGGCGCTGGCCACGACCGCAGCCTGGTCGGCGGCGATCTACTACGTGGCGCACCACATCACCGTGCAGACCGCGCTGTTCCTGGTCTCGGGGCTGATCGAACGGTACGGCGGGACGACGTCGCTGTCGCGCCTGGGGGGGCTGGCCAAGGCCTCCCCGGTGATCGCTGTGCTGTTCTTCGTCCCGGCGATCAACCTGGCGGGTATCCCGCCGCTGTCCGGGTTCGTCGGCAAGGTCGGGCTGCTGGAGGCCGGGGCCCAGGTGGGCACGCCCATCGCGTACGTGCTGGTCGGCGGGTCGGTCGTGACGTCCCTGCTCACCCTGTACGCGATGGTCAAGGCCTGGAACAAGGCGTTCTGGCAGCCCGCGCCCCGCCCGCTGCCGGCCCGCCGGGTGCGCCGCGGCATGCTCTGGCCCACGGTGGCGCTGGTCGTGGCCTCGCTGGGCCTCACCGTCGCCGCCGGGCCGCTCTACTCGTACACCACCAAGACCGCCGACGAGCTGGTCGAACGCGAACCGTACATCGCCGCCGTGCTGCCCGACGGGGTGCACGGCCGGGGCGCGTCGGCGCCGGACCCCGCTCCGACCGCGCCACCCAGCCCCGCCCCGGTCGCCCCGGCGTCGCAGCGACCCACCGAGGTCGTCCCGTCACCCGTCCCGTCACCCACGCCGTCACCCACCCCGACGCCGACGCCGACCGACCTGCCGGACCAGACCGATACGCCGGAAACCGATACGCCGGAAGGGGGGCCGTGATGGTCCGGTCACGATATGGGGCAGGCTCACGACGTCCGGTGGGCAGAGTCTCGGTGAGCAGAGTGCAGTGGTGGTCCGTGGTCTGGCTGGCCGTGGTCTGGGTGGCGCTGTGGGGCCAGGTATCGGTGGGCAACGTGCTGGTCGGAATGGTGGTCGGCATCCTGGTCACGATGCTGCTGCGGATGACGCCGATAGACTTCCACGGTCGGCTGCGCCCCTGGGGGCTGGTGCGGCTGATCAGCCGTTTCGCCGTAGACCTGGTGCGCGGGTCGCTGGAGGTGGCGGTGATCGCGCTGCGGATCGGGTACGTGCCGACCGGCGCGGTCATCGGGGTGCGGCTGCGCTCGCACTCCGACCTGTACCTGACCCTCACCGCCGAGCTGTGCTCGCTGGTGCCCGGGACGGTCGTGGTCGACGCCCACCGGCTCACCGGCACGCTGTACCTGCACGTGCTGGACGTCACTCACGGCAGGGGCGTCTCGGACGGGCTCGAGGTCGCCCGGTCCCAGGTGCTGGCCCAGGAGGAACGGGTGCTGCGGGCCCTGGCCTCCGACGCCGAGCTGGTCGAGGCCGGACTGGAGGTGCGCCGGTGACGGTGGTGGTGTGGATCAGCGGGGCTCTGCTGCTGGCCGGGGGCCTGATGACGATCGTGCGGGCCGAGGCGGGGCCGTCGATCCTCGACCGGACCGTCGCCCTGGACATCCTCGTGACGACGCTGGTCGCCGCGGTCGCGCTGTACGCGGCCCTGGAACGTCGGGCCGACGTGGTGCCCGTGCTGGTGTCGCTGTCGATCGTGGGGTTCGTCGGATCGGTCACCGTGGCCCGGTTCGCCGCCGTCGAACCGCCTGGCGAGGGCCGGGTGATGACCCGCTGGGAGGCGGCCGTCGCCCGGGCCCTCCAGCGGGCCCAGGAGTCCGCCGCCGACGACCTGGACGACGACGACCAGTCCGGCTCCGACGACTCCGCAACCGACCGGGGGAAGACCTCATGAGCACCGCCCTGTGGACCGCCGTGGCCGACGGGGCCGCCGCGGTGTGCTTTCTCGGCGGGTCGTTCCTGGCCTTCGCGGCGGGAGTCGGCGCGCTGCGGTTCCGCGACCTGTCGGCCCGGATGCACGCTGCGACCAAGCCGCAGACCCTGGGCCTGGTGCTCGTCCTGGTCGGTCTGGCCCTGCGGCTGCGCACCGGCGGCGCGGTGTGGGCGCTGCTGCTGGTCGGGGTGTTCGCGATGCTCACCGCCCCGGTCGCGGCGCACCTCGTCGGCCGGGCCGGTCACCGCACCGGCCGGATGTCCGCCGAACGGCTCGTCGTCGACGAGCTGACCCGCGACGCCGACCAGGCCGCGGCCGACGACGACTGACCCCACTGTTCGCCTTGCTGCGTGAGTACGGCGGTTCGATCGCCGGTGCTGTCACCTTGCATCCACTGGAGGACACCTGTCTGCAGCAAGAGGACAGGTGTGGCGCTGTACGCAGGCTCTCGTCCGGACGAGGGGCCGCTGTGGACTGTTGGCCGTCCCGTCGGCTATGCTCCGAGGCATGTTCTGTCGAATGTGCCGCTGACCAGCGCACGTTCGGCGTGCCCGCGGACCGGTGAGGTCTGGTCGGGCCCCGGCTCGGCCGTGCGTCTTCCCCGCCTCGATGGCGAGTGGCCGTCAGCCGCATGAGACTCGCCTGTGAGGCATCCCCCCGTCCGCGCACGGTTGGTTGCCGTGCACCCCCTTCGCAGGAGAAACCTCATGAGCAACGAGAGCTGGAACTTCGAGACCCGGCAGATCCACGCCGGTCAGACCCCCGATTCGGCGACCGGCGCCCGGGCGCTGCCGATCTACCAGACCACGTCGTACGTCTTCGCCGACGCCGAGCAGGCCGCCGACCGGTTCGCGCTCAAAGACCTCGGGCCGATCTACACCCGGCTGGGCAACCCGACCCAGGAGGTGGTGGAGAACCGCATCGCCTCCCTGGAGGGCGGGGTCGGCGCGCTGCTGGTCTCGTCGGGGCAGAGCGCGGCGACCCTGGCCATCCTCAACGTCGCCGAGGCCGGCGACCATGTGGTGTCCAGCCCGTCGCTGTACGGCGGCACCTACAACCTGTTCGCCCACACGCTGAAGAAGTTCGGCATCGAGGTGACGTTCGTCGCCGACCCGCACGACGCTGACGCCTGGCGCGCCGCCGCCCGGCCGAACACCAAAGCGTTCTTCGGCGAGGCCATCCCCAACCCGAAGTCCGACGTGCTCGACATCGAGACGGTGGCGGGCGTGGCCCACGCGGTCGGCGTGCCGCTGGTGGTGGACAACACCGTGGGCACCCCGTACCTGGTCAACCCGATCGCCTGGGGTGCCGACGTCGTGGTGCACTCCGCGACCAAGTACCTAGGCGGGCACGGCGCGGCCGTGGCCGGGGTGATCGTCGACGCCGGGCGTTTCGACTACACCGCCGACCCGGCGCGCTTCCCTGGCCTGAACCAGCCCGACCCCAGCTATCACGGTCTGCGCTGGGGCCCGGACCTGGGGGCGGCGGACGGGCCGTTCGGCGCCAACCTGTCGTACATCCTCAAGGCCCGGGCCCAGCTGCTGCGCGACCTGGGCTTGGCGGTCAGCCCCTTCAACGCCTGGTTGGTCGCCCTGGGGATCGAGACCCTGTCGCTGCGGGTCGAACGGCACGTGGACAACGCCCAGAAGGTGGCCGAGTGGCTGGAGGCCCGCGACGACGTGGCCCTGGTCCACTACGCCGGGCTGGAGTCCAGCCCCTGGCACGCCAACCAGCGCAAGTACGCGCCGCGCGGGGCTGGTGCGGTCCTGGCCTTCGAACTGCGCGGTGATGAGACCAGCGGGTTGGCGGCCGGCCAGGCCTTCGTCTCGGCCCTGGAGCTGCACTCCCACGTGGCGAATATCGGCGACGTCCGTTCGCTGGTCATCCACCCGGCCTCCACGACGCACTCCCAGCTGACACCGGCCGAGCAGGCCCTGTCCGGGGTCACCCCGGGGCTGGTGCGCCTGGCCGTGGGCCTGGAGCACATCGACGATATCCTGGCGGACCTCGACGCAGGTTTCCGCGCCGTGAAGGCGGCCTGAGATGGGCCGGGGTCGGCAGGGCCGTTCGGCGGACCCGGCCGTGGCGCGTCCAGACCGGTCGCGTACCCTGGACGGTGTGCCTGACGAGGTGACGCCTGAGATCGACGTCCCCGTCGCCCGGTCACGCCGTGCGACGCTGGGCGCTCACGCCCAGCCGGCGGCCGTGCGGCCCAGCCGCATGCCGCTGCGCGAACGTCCTCCCGTCCCGGCCAGCGCCGCGTGGCGCGACGGTGACCCGGTGGGCCGCCGTCGCTTCGCCGACCTGGGCCCGATGGACCTGGAGTCCGGCGAGCGCCTGCCCGCCGTGCGGCTGGCCTACGAGACCTGGGGCGAGCTGGCCCCCGACGGTTCCAACGCCGTGCTCGTCCTGCACGCGCTGACCGGCGACTCGCACGTCACCGGCCCGGCGGTCGAGGGGCACCCGACGGACGGCTGGTGGTCGGACATCGTCGGCCCCGGCGCTCCGATCGACACCGACCGGTGGTTCGTCCTGGCCCCCAACGTGCTGGGCGGCTGCCAAGGTTCGACCGGCCCGGCGTCCGACGGCCCGGACGGGCGGCCCTGGGGCAGCCGGTTCCCGCTGCTGACGGTGCGCGACCAGGTGGCCGCCGAGGCCCGGCTGGCCGACCACCTCGGCATCGACCGGTTCGCCCTGGTCATCGGCGCCTCCATGGGCGGGCAGCGGGCCCTGGAGTGGGCGGTGTGCCAACCCCGCCGCACCGTGCGCGTCGCGATCATCGCGGCCTGCGCGGCCACGTCCGGTGACCAGGTGGCCTCGTTCCACACCCAGCTGGTCGCGATCACCGGCGACCCGCGCTACCGCGACGGCGACTACTACGACGCCCCCGACGGCGACGGCCCCCACACCGGCCTGGGCCTGGCCCGTCAGATCGCCCACCAGACCTACCGGTCCGGCGAAGAGCTCGACGTGCGTTTCGGCCGTATCCCCCAGGGCGGCGAGGAACCGCTGGAAGGCGGCCGTTTCGCGGTCCAGTCCTACCTGGACCACCACGGCGACAAGCTGGCCCGCCGCTTCGACGCCAACTCCTACGTCGTGCTGACCCGCACCATGCTGACCCACGACCTGGGACGCGACCGCGGCGGCGTCGACCAGGCCCTGTCCACCATCACCGCCCGCGCCATGGTCGTCGCCGTCGACTCCGACCGCCTGTTCACCCGCGAGCAGGCCGAGCAGATCGCCGCCGGCATCCCCCGCTGCGGCCCGGTCCGGGTGGTCCGCTCACCGTTCGGCCACGACGGCTTCCTGGTCGAGCACGACCAGGTCGGCGCCCTGGTCTCCGCCTTCCTCCACGACCGGATCCGCACCCGCTGACCGCCCTGCCTTTCCACCGTCGGTCCAGGTATTCGAGACTTCTGTCGCGGATTCGAGAGGAATACTCTCGAATCCCGGACAGGAGTCTCGAATAGGCGACGAGCGCCCGCCAGGGGGGAGGAGCGACCGCGCG
>WRMB01000023.1 GCA_009777345.1 Micrococcales bacterium
GAGGGGGGTGTTCTTTGGTTGCGCCCCCTTCCCCCGTTTAAAAGCGGGGGAGGCGCGCACAAACCCACGAACCGGGATCGGCGCAGGGACGTTGCTCAGGCGCCCAGCAGCGGCTGGTCGAAGTAGAACAGGGCCTCGTTGATCACCAGGACGTCGTGCGTGCCACGGGTGATGAAGTACTCCACGATGACGTCCGCCGTCAGCGCCGACGACAGGGTGTAGCCCGCGCGGGCCAGCAGCGCCCGGGTCTCGTCCAGGTCCAGCTCCAGCCCGACGGCCAGCGCCAGCGCGGTGCGCTTGGACGGCACGTACCGGGGGTTGGACCGGATCTTGGAGAACAGCCGACGGTCCAGGTTGGCCCGGCGGTAGACCTCGACATCGGTCAGGTGCTTGGTGTCGACCAGCCGCAGCAGCGTCGCCGCGAACGGTTCGTCCAGGTTCTCCAGGGCGGCGGCCAGGCTCTGCGTCGGCGCGGCAGGACCCTTGGGTTCTTCGGCCGCGGACGGTGCGGGCAGTGCGCGGGCCCGCTCGGGTGCCGCGGACGGTGGTATCCGCGGTCGCGGGACGCTCGGCACCGGGGCCGCCCCCGGGGGAGCC
The DNA here is from genome assembly GCA_009777345.1 of Micrococcales bacterium. Taxonomy (GTDB): domain Bacteria; phylum Actinomycetota; class Actinomycetes; order Actinomycetales; family Cellulomonadaceae; genus Cellulomonas. Next base: position 598 of record WRMB01000023.1, read on the forward strand.
TCGGGCAGGGCCTGCGAGAGGTGCCGGGCGAGGCGCCGCATGGCTCGTCGGGCACCGAACGCCCCCAGGTCGGCGACGACCAGCTGGACGTCGAGGTCGGGGTCGGCCTCGCGGACCGTCGCGGTAGCCACCTGCAGAGCCTGGGTGCTGTGCCAGCCTGACGGCAGCCGCAGCGTCACCGTGGCCAGGCCGTCCGCCTGCGCGGTCCGCAGCGCGTCGAGGTACGTCCCGCGCGCTGCCTCGTCGCCGTGCCACACGGGCGCGACATCCCCCGGCTGGGCACGGACGATGGTCACCGGCACGACGAAACTCCCTGTCGACGGAAGGAAGCCCATGCTCTCATACGCGACCGGACAGAACAGGACAGACGAGCGTGTCTTGTCCGCTCCTCCGCTCCGTCCCACCGGGCGACGACGCCGGGCGACGACAGCGCCACCCCGTGCCGCAGACGGCGTGCACCGTGCTCTGGGAGCGCCACAGGGGCGGGGGCACCTATCCTTGGTGCCGTCGCCAGGAGAGCTGTCGTCACCATGACGGTCCAGCGCGACGGTCCAGCGCGAGGAAAAGAGGTCGGTCCGGTGTCGTTGCGTGTGGCTGTGGTGGGCTGTGGCACGGTCGGGTCTCAGGTGGTGCGGTTGCTCACCACCAGTGTCGACGACCTGTCCGCCCGGGTCGGGGACCGTCTGGAGTTGGTCGGGGTGGCGGACCGCCGACCCGAGGCGGTGGTCGCGCAGGGGGTGGACCCGGCGCTGGTCACCGAGGACTCCGAGGGGCTGGTCACCCGGGCGGATATCGTCGTGGAGCTCATCGGCGGCACCGAGCCGGCCCGCGGTCTGATGCTGGCCGCGCTGGGCTCCGGTGCGTCGGTGGTGACGGCGAACAAGGCGCTGCTGGCCGCGGACGGGCCGACCTTGTACGACGCGGCCGCCGCGGCGGGCGTCGACCTGTACTACGAGGCCGCGGTCGCCGGGGCGATCCCGGTGGTGCGGGTGATCCGCGAGGGGATGCTCGGCGACCAGGTCCGCCGGGTGCTGGGCATCGTCAACGGCACCACCAACTATGTGCTCGACACCATGACCACCGACGGGCTGGACCTGGACCGGGCCGTGAAGGACGCCCAGCGCCTGGGTTACGCCGAGGCCGACCCGACCGCCGACGTCGAGGGGCACGACGCCGCGGCGAAGGCCGCGCTGCTGGCCTCCATGGCGTTCCACACCCGGGTCAGCATCGACGACGTGTCGTGCGAGGGCATCACCGGTATCACCGACGACGACGTGGCCTGGGCCCAGCGCACCGGGCACGTCGTGAAGCTGCTGGCGGTGGCCGAACGTCTCAGCGGCGGCATCTCGGTACGGGTCCACCCGGCGCTGGTGCCGCAGACCCACCCGTTGGCGGGGGTGCGCGGGGCGTTCAACGCGGTGTTCATCGAGGCCGAGGCGGCCGGGCCGATCATGCTCTACGGGCAGGGTGCCGGCGGGGTGCCCACAGCCTCGGCGGTGGTCTCCGATATCGTCTCGGCGGCCCGGAACCGGGTGACCGGCGGCCGTGGCCCGGTCGAGTCGGTGTACGCCGCCCTGCCGGTGCTGCCGCCCGCGGCCGCGGTGAGCCGGTTCCAGGTCCGTCTGGACGTCGCGGACCGTACCGGTGTGCTGGCCACGGTCTCGACGGTCCTGGCCGACGCGGGCGTGTCGATCGAGTCGGTGCGCCAGAGCCCCGGGGGCGCCGTGGGCCGCCAGGCGCCGGTCGACGTGGCGCACCTGGTGATCACGACGCACGAGGCGACCGAGGCGGCCCGGGTGGCGACGCTGGCCGCGCTGGACCGTCTGGACGTGGTGTACGAGGTGGTATCGGTGATCCGAGTCGAAGGAGACATGCCCTGATGGCCCACCAGTGGCGCGGTGTGATCGGCGAGTACGCCGACCGGCTGCCGGCGCACGTCCAGACCCGTGTGGTCACCCTGCTGGAGGGCGGTACCCCGCTGGTCGACGCGCCCCCGCTGTCGGCGGCCACCGGGGCCGACGTCTACCTGAAGTACGAGGGTGTGAACCCGACCGGTTCGTTCAAGGACCGGGGGATGACCACGGCCATCTCCGCGGCGGCCCACCACGAGGCCCAGGCCGTGGTGTGCGCCTCGACGGGTAACACCTCGGCATCGGCCGCGGCGTACGCGACCCGGGCGGGCATGGTCTGCGCCGTGCTGGTGCCGGAGGGCAAGATCGCCCTGGGCAAGCTCTCCCAGGCGGTGGCGCACGGGGCGCGGCTGCTGCAGGTGGACGGCAACTTCGACGACTGTCTGGTAGCCGCGCGCAAGCTGGCCGAGGCCTACCCGGTCGAGCTGGTCAACTCGGTGAACCCGGACCGGATCGAAGGGCAGAAGACCGCGGCCTTCGAGATCGTCGACGCCCTGGGCGACGCCCCGGACGTCCACGTGCTGCCGGTCGGCAACGCGGGCAACATCACCGCCTACTGGAAGGGCTACCGGGAGTACGCCGGGCTGGACGGTGGCGAACCGCACGGCGCGGTGGCCACCCGGACCCCGGCGATGTGGGGCTTCCAGGCGGCCGGGTCGGCGCCGATCGTGCTCGGCCACCCGGTGACCGAGCCGGAGACCGTCGCCACCGCGATCCGCATCGGCAACCCGGCCTCGTGGGAGCAGGCCGTCCAGGCCCGGGACGTCTCCGGCGGGCTGATCGAGGCGGTGACCGACGCCCAGATCCTGGCCGCCCACCGGCTGCTGTCGGCCCAGGTCGGGGTGTTCGTGGAACCCGCCTCGGCGGCGGGCGTCGCCGGGCTGCTCATGCTGGCCGAGCAGGGCCGGGTACCGGCCGGGGCGCGTATCGTCGTCACCGTCACCGGGCACGGCCTGAAAGACCCGCAGTGGGCGCTGCGCGGCGCTGACGGCGAGCAGGTCGAGCTGGTCCGGGTGACACCGGACGTCATGTCCATCGCCACGGCGCTGGGCCTCGACTGAGACAGGGTCTTCTGATGGGTGGCCTCTTATGCGGCTAGGGCACGACCGGGTGTGGGTCCGGGTACCCGCGTCCAGCGCCAACCTGGGGCCGGGGTACGACTCGTTCGGTCTGGCCCTGACGCTGTACGACGAGGTCGAGGTGGCGGCGACCGCCGACCCGGACGTGCGGGTCGAGGTGGTGGGCGAAGGTGCCGGGGTGGTGCCCAGCGGTGCGGACCACCTGGTGGCCCGGACCATCCTGGAGACGCTGGACAAGGTGGGGGCGTCGCGCACCGGGCTGCGGCTGCGCTGTACCAATGCCATCCCGCACGGCCGGGGGCTGGGCTCGTCGGCCTCGGCGGTGGTGGCCGGGATCCTCGCGGTGCGCGGTCTGCTGGCCGAGCCGGACCTGCTCGACGACGCCGCGGTGCTGGACCTGGCCACCCGGTACGAGGGCCACCCGGACAACGTCGCGCCGACCGTCTTCGGCGGGCTGACCCTGGCCTGGACGCTCGACCAGACTGCCAGGCCGCGCGCGGTGCGGCTGGCCCTGCACCGCGATATCCAGCCGGTGGTCGCGATACCGCCCACGCGCCTGGCCACCGAGACGGCCCGTCGGGTGCTGCCGCTCGAGGTGCCGCACGCCACGGCGTCGGCCCAGGCAGCCCGGGCGGCGCTGCTGGTCGAGGCCCTCGGCCGCCGTCCGGACCTGCTGTTCGAGGCTACGGTCGACCGGCTGCACCAGGAGCAGCGCCGGTCGGTGATGCCCGACTCCCTGGCCCTGGTGGACGCCCTGCGCCGCCGCGGCGTCCCGGCGGTGGTGTCGGGGGCCGGTCCGACGGTGCTGGCCTTCGGCGTCCGCCGCACGCTCGACGCCGAGGCCGAGATGCACGAGGTCTTCGGCGGGGTGCTCGGCGGCTGGACGATCACCACCCTGCCCGCCGATACCGACGGCGGCACCGTCGAGCGCCAGTGAACAGGACTGCGGCAGACTGCTGAATGGTTGATTCAACCGTTCAGAGACTGTACTGTTGGCGCTATGACCGACACGATCCCTGCGCCGATCGTCTCGTGGGAGAAGGTCGTCTCGTTGAGCGACCCGTTGCACGCGCCGTCGCGGCAGCGTCTGCGGACGTTGCGGACCCGGGCGAGCCTGTCGCCGGGCGTCCAGGTGACGGTGCGTCGAGGGGGCCGTGCTTCGGGCAGCAGCGTGTACTACAGCGCACTGTCGGCCCTGTCTGCGAAAGCGCAAGGGGCGGGTGACGTCCAGGTTGCGTCCGGGCTGGCCAGAGCCGCCGCCGAGGTGGAGGCATGGGTTGCCCCGGCGCTGTGCGAGTTTCTCTCCAGCCGTTCGGTCGAAGAGCTCAGCGAGGCTCCGTTCTATGCCGAGCTGCTGAACCGGACGCGGGTGGCGCTGGAGCGGAACAAGGTCGGTTTTGTCCTGATGACAGGCCGGGTCGAGGGTTTCGACGGCGACTCGGCCAGGGTCGTCGCCGAGAGCGAACCCAGACGGCACGTGGATCTTCCGGAATCGTTGCTGCGCGACGCCGGGGCCGGGCAGGGTGACTATGTCTGGATCATGCGGGAAGTCGTCGGAAGTGCTGCCGTGCTGACCGTGCTGGTAGCCGTCGCAGTCCAGGATGAGGGCCCGGTTCGGGGCAGGCGGTACCTGGAAGATGGCGCAGGTGCACCGATCAGTGAAGCCGAGGCCCGGTTCTTCCGGGACCGTCCCCGCGGTACCTTGCCGACTGCCCGCGTCCTGAGGCCAGCCGGTTGACCGTGTCCTGGCGGGAGGCGAGCCGGACGGCTCGTCGCTGCGAGCGGGTGAGATTGTGCCCATGGGGTGAGATTGGTGTCTCAGGGCGGCCGTGGTGCTACGATGGTTGAACTCCCCAACCTGACCCGTCGCCGTGGTTCTGTATACGGGCGCTGTACTCGGGTGTTGTACTACCGGTTCGGTGCGAGACTCCGTTCCGGTGTGGTGCTCAAGTCAGTGCACCACCTCGCGCTAGAGGTGGTACGGCCGACTCGCAGGGTCGAGGTCGCAGACCTCGACGGGGGATGAAACCCGTCATGCGTGCAAGCCGTTGTCGTGCGCGCCCGTGTGATGTTTCGCCAATCCGTGTCATCCGACGGCGGGCGGCCGTGGGATGACGCCCGACGAGGGAGAGGGTCCTTCGTGACAGATACAGTCGACGCCACTGAACCCGGCGTCACCAGCACCGACGCAGCGCTGAACGGTCTGCGCCTGCCCGAGCTCCAGGCCCTGGCCTCCGAGCTCGGCGTGCGGGGCACGTCGAAGATGCGCAAGGGCGACCTGGTCGCGGCGATCGGTGCCGCGGGGGGTCCCCAGGGGAACGGCGGCAGCGCTGTCTCCGCCGCCCGACCGCAACAGGCCGAGCCGGAGCCGGGCGACGCAGACCGGACCGACCGTCCGGCCGACGCTGCCGAGCCAGCGGCCGACCAGCCGAAGCAGGAGAGCCTGGCGGACCTGGAGGCGGCGCTCGACGCGCTGGCACCAGGTGACCGGGGCGACCGGACCGACCGGCCGGAGCCGAGCCGCCGCCACCGGCGGTCGGGTCGCGGCGCGGGTGCGCCGGACTCCGGCGACCGCCAGGCCCAGCAGCAGCAGGCCCAGCAGCAGAACCGGTCCAACCAGGGTCACGACCGCCAGAACCAGGGCGGTCAGCAGGGCGGCCAGCAGAACCAGCAGCGTTCCTACGACGACGGTGAGGAGCGCGGTGGGCGGCGTCGTCGCTCCCGCGACCGGTACCGCGACCGGAAGCGGGGCCGGGGCCGTCAGCAGGACCTGGCCAGCCTGGACGACGTCGAGATCGGCGAGAACGACGAGCTGCTGTCGGTCGCCGGGATCCTCGACGTGCTGGACTCCTACGCCTTCGTGCGCACCAGCGGCTACCTGCCCGGCCCGCACGACGTCTACGTCTCGCTGGGCCAGGTCAAGAAGTCCGGGCTGCGTCGCGGTGACGCGATCACCGGTGCGGTGCGTGCCCCGCGCGAGGGTGACCCGGCACCGCAGGGCAACCGGCCGAACAAGTTCAACGCGCTGGTCCGCCTGGACACCGTCAACGGGATGACCCCCGAGGAGGCGCGCACCCGGCCGGAGTTCGCCAAGCTCACCCCGCTGTACCCGCAGGACCGGCTGGCTCTGGAGTCCAAGGGTGACCCGACCCGTCTGACGCCCCGGGTGATCGATATCGTCGCGCCGATCGGCAAGGGTCAGCGCGGGCTCATCGTCTCGCCGCCCAAGGCGGGCAAGACGATCATCCTGCAGCAGATCGCCAACGCGATCACGACGAACAACCCCGAGGTCCACCTCATGGTCGTGCTCATCGACGAGCGCCCCGAGGAGGTCACGGACATGCAGCGCACGGTGGATGGTGAGGTCATCGCCTCGACGTTCGACCGGCCCGCGTCCGACCACACCATCGTCTCCGAGCTGGCGATCGAACGGGCCAAGCGCCTGGTCGAGCTGGGTCAGGACGTCGTGGTGCTGCTGGACTCGATGACCCGGCTGTCGCGGGCCTACAACCTGGCCGCGCCCGCCTCGGGACGCATCCTGACCGGTGGTGTGGACGCCGCCGCGCTGTACCCACCGAAGAAGTTCTTCGGCGCGGCGCGCAATATCGAGCACGGCGGTTCGCTGACCGTCCTGGCCACCGCCCTGGTGGAGACCGGTTCGAAGATGGACGACTACATCTTCGAGGAGTTCAAAGGCACCGGGAACATGGAGCTGCGGCTGTCGCGCTCCCTGGCCGACAAGCGGATCTTCCCCGCGGTGGACGTCAACGCGTCGGGCACGCGCCGTGAGGAGATCCTCATGTCGCACGACGAGCTGAAGATCGTCTACAAGCTGCGCCGGGTGCTCGGCGCCCTGGACGCCCAGCAGGCCATCGAGCTGCTCATCGGCAAGCTGCGGGACACCAAGTCCAACGTCGAGTTCCTGCTCCAGGTCCAGAAGACCACCCCGACCCCGCCCGGCCAGGTCGAGGAGAACATCGGCAAGACCGTCTGACCGGGTGGGCGGGGGACCGCCCCCGCCCACCCGGGGGGCGTCCGTGGACCGTGGACTACGAAAACCGTTCGGGGATCGGTCCTGTCACTCCTCGACGACGACCCAGGCTTTCGACATATCAGCCCCGTCGCCCTCGCCCGGGTCAGGGTCGACCCAGGTGGCGACCAGGCGCAACGTGCGGTCCTGGATCTCGACGGTGCCGTCGACATCTACCCAGTGTCCCTCCGCGACGCTGGTTCCGTCGGAACCGCTGATGTCCGCTCCGCTCGCGTCTATGGCGCTGGCCACGACGACCAACCCCTCGAAGCGGTTCGGCTGGTTCTGGGTGAGCATGATCGCGCCGTCGGGCAGGGTCGGCATCGCGGGCGACTCTGGCTCGCTGCCGCCGCATCCGGTGGTGGCAGCGACGGTGATGCCTACCATCACTGCTGTCAGCCATGCGTACCGCAACTTCACTTCGTCACCTCGTTCGTCCTGACCTGACGGAAAGCGGACACGAACTCATCGTACGTCAGCGTCAGCGGCGGGTACTGCGCGGTTCCCCAAGGGTTGACCACCGTCACTGTTCCAGCCGCGACATCGACGTCGCTGACGTAGTAGGCGTGCCCGGTGCGCAGGCGCTGCGCGGAGGGGACGGTATCGGCGTACAGCGGGTTGTGTGTCCCGTCGGCCAGGGAGGAGAGACCGATCGCGCCGCCCCCGTCGAGCACGCTCCGGAGGTCCTGGGCCGACAGCACGCCGGGATCGGTGTTCGACGACGGGAGCCCGGTCAGCGCGCTCAGCCCCACGCTCGCGTTGCCGCCCTCGATATCGGCGAACTCCCCGTAGTGCAGGGCGAGCGCCTTCTCGAGAACCATCGGCCACAGCTCATAGTTGCCTGATACCTGCTGACCGTTGTTGTCCACGAAGGCTGGTGTTCCGTCGGGGTTCAGGACCATGTCCGGGGTCACCGTGACCTGCACCGGGTTGCCGTTCTGGTCGTACAGCCGGACGGTGTAGGTGCCGTTGGGGTTGATCGTGATGGCGTCCTGGATCACCTGGGGGTTCGCCTGGGCCACCGCCATCATCGACGCGATCCACCAACAGTCGCCGATGGCTCCTTGGCTTACGTCGTCCGGACTGGCGCCATTGGTGAACAGGCTGTGAGGCAGCTCGCCGTACTGACCAGTGTTGGCGGGGCTCGTCGGGTCGTCCCGGGCGCTGTCGCCGCCTACCTGGTTGAAAGAGGGCTGCAGCTCGTCGGTGAACCGCGCCAGCCGGTCGATCGTGTCTTTGGAGGCTCTCGAGGCGAACAGCTCCCACAGCTGGCGGCGTTCGCTGGCGTTCCATCCGCCGAACAACCAGCTGTCGTTGAGCTGGTCGACCCACTGGCGCAGCTCGTCGTCGGACATCTGCGCGATCAGCGCATCGATCTCCGCGCCGCCGAGCGCCTCGATCACCTGGCGCGCATCCTCCAGATCGCCGGAGCGCACACCGAAGAGACCTCCGGCGAGCGCGTCGCGCAGATCTTTGACGGCCTGGGAGACGAAGGCCGGGTCCGTGGTCTGCTGGCCGCCGTTCGACGCGTTGGCATACTGCCCGGGTTGGGTGCCGTTGTTCTCGCTGCTCTCGGCCTGGTTCGACCCGCTCCCCGAGCTGCAGTCCCCGCCGGTGATCTTGCAGACCGCTGTCTTCGCCCCGTCGGCCAGGGAGTCGCCGACCGACGGGAACACGACGAGCAGGGCGCCGATGAGCACCGCGACCGCGATGATGATCCCGACGTACTCGACCGTCGACGCACCCCGCTCCCGCTCCTGGCGCTTGCCGACGACAGCATGGGACGTATGCCGATCCACGGGTCTCTCACCTTCTGGCAGCACAGACTGCGAACTGCCGCAGGCTAGCCGTCGGCGGGCCGTCCGGACGAGAGCCTCCGGACCCTCGGCGTTGGGCCCCAAGACCTGCCTTCGGGGAGGTCGGCGCCGTGGCTCAGCCAGCACTCGGCGGAGCCTGGCTCACGGGGCGAGGCGAGCGAGCGGGCAGGTGATGGTGCCGTCGTCGAGGGTGAGCGTGGGGCCGGTGCCGGTGATGACCAGCCGGAAGACCGGATCGCCTACGGTCGAGGTGTCGATCTGGGCGACGGCCCGAGTCAGTGATCGGGCACCGGCCTCGATCTGGATTCCGCCGAGCTTGACCTCGACGGCACCCCACCGTCCATCGGGAAGGGTGATGACAGCGTCGATCTCGTACCCGTTGGAGTCGCGGTGGTGCAGCACCTCACCGCCGAGCGGTCCAGCCAGCACCGACAGGTCGTGGGTGATGGCGCTCTCGAACAGCAGCCCGAGGGTGTTCAGGTCCTGCGACAGACGTTGTGGTCCGGCGCGCAGGACAGCGGCTGCGAGGGCGGGATCGGCCAGGTGCAGCTTGGCTGACGTGCGCAACCGGGCTCGAGAGCGCAGGCGAGGTGCCCAGGCTTCCTGGGCCTCCACGACGAACAGGCGTTGCAGCAGCTTGAGATAGGAGCTGATGGTGTCGTCGGTGATAGACGGTGCGAGCACTCGAACGTCGGAGGCCAGCGTCGAGGTCGAAGCGTCGGTGGACGACGCGCGAGCCACAGCGGTGATCAGCCTGGCGACGACGGCTGGGTCGTGGCGCACGTCGGCGATCCTGCGCACATCGGTGCGGGAGACCTCGTCGGCATAGGCACGCAGCAGGGTTTGCGCCCGCTGTTCTGACAGCCCGGCCATGGCCGGGAAGCCAGGTCGGAGCAGCATCGAGATGACGGAGTCCAGCTCGTCGGTGTCCTTGTCCGGTGTGGGCTGATGCCCGTCGAACAGGTCGGCCAGGCTCACTCCGCCCGCGGGACAGCCGTTCTTCTCCCACCAGCTCATCGTCCGCATCCGCAGCCGCAGCACTCGCCCGGCTCCGGTGTGACGGGCGACGTCGTCGTCAGGCACCGCGGACCCGGTCAGCAGGAAGAGCCCGGTGGTGTCTGAAGCGTCGACCTGGCGCCGCACCAGGTTCCACAGCGTGGGCGCGAGCTGCCACTCGTCCAGGAGGCGTGGTGGGTCACCCTCAAGCAGCGACCGTGGAGCCACGGAGAGCATCTGCTCCGCCTCAGGCTCGTCGAGGAACACGTACGACGATGCTGCGTGAAGCCCGGTCATGGTCTTGCCGCAGGCCCGCGCGCCCTCGATGAGCACGGCACCAGCGGTGTCGAGGGCCTCGACCACGACACTGTCGATCACTCGTGGGCGATACGCCTTCCCCAGCACCGGGAATGTGTCCATGGGCAAGATCATAGGCCCTGGGCGGGAAGTTGCAGGGCTGCTGGGCGGGAAGTTGCAGGGCTGCTGGGCGGGAAGTTGCAGGGCTGGCGCCGAGCGAGTCGGCGAGAAGGGTGTGGGTGCGAGCAACGCCCGTGTCGAGATGGCACACCGCTGGTGCGAGAGCACCGGCAGCGGTGACGCGTCTGCGCAGCTCGTCGACCCACTCGTTCTGCTCGGCGCGAGTCAAGTCCTCGATAGTGTCGACAAAACTCGGTCGGCGGATCTCCGCCAGTGGAAGGCTCGTGAACGGCAGCGCCTGGAGCTGGTCCCAGGATGCTTTGACCCACACGACCGTCCGGTTCTGGAACACGGTCCTTCGGTCTGCCGTCAGGATTTGGAGACGGTCGAGCACGGCCAACGCTGTGGTGTCGACGTGTGCTGCCAGCCACAGTTCCCACCAGAAGATGCCTCGCTCAGGCGGGTCGCCGTCGGACTGCCACAGGTCGTGAAGAATGGTTGATCGTATCCGTGCGATGTTGGCTACGAGGGCTTCGTTGGCGGAGTTGCCTTTCTGGGTGGTCTTGTCGAGGTAGTCCTGGAACAGTTTCAGGAACTTGCTGCGGTGCTCGTCGGAGACCCACACGACCGCTGTCTCGGGTTGGGTGTCGGTGGCGGGTTGGACGGACATGAGCAGCCATTGAGGTAGCGGGGATGTTTTGCGGTGAGCCGTCCATCGTTCCAGTGACTCGACTTTCAGCGGGTAGGCCGCGTCTGTCCCCTCGATGGTGACGAAGGTTCCCTGGGCCCTGGGCCATCAGCTCGTCCTCGTCGATACTCGACTCGGTACGGTCGTAGTCGGAGTTCGAGAATGCTGCGGTGGCTTCCGCCAGCAGCGCCTTGCCTGCGGCGCGCTTCTCGACCGGACAGATCTTAGGGTTACCCATCCCTGGACGGTTCAGGTCTTCTGGGTAGACGCGATCGAGCACGGGCAGGTGCGGGAGGAAGCGTCGTGGGTCAGGCACCGCCTGCCTGCCGTTCGTCGAGCGCCTGGACCAGGTCGTCGGCGGTGACGTGGTCGTCGCCGCGCAGCAGGGCGTTCTTCGCAGCGGTCTCGGCGGCTTTCACCAGGTCGGCATGGCTCAGCCCGGCTGCTGCTTTCTTGACCTTGTCCCAGCGCGGCACGGTCGCGAGTGACCCGAGGCGGCCTCGGATCACAAGCCTGACATCAGACTCTTCAGGCAGACGGTAGGTCAGCACCAGATCGAAGCGGCGGAACAGTGCACGGTCGAGGATGGCCCGGTGGTTCGTGGCCGCGATCACCAGGCTCTCCGGGCTGGCTTGTTCCAAGAAGACCAGGAACGAGTTCAAGATGCGACGAGCCTCGCCCACGTCGTTCCCCGCACGGTCACCACCGAGCGCGTCGAACTCATCGAACAGGTACACCCCACGCCGTTGTGCGGCAGCGTCGAACAGCAGACGCAGCTTGCCCGCCGTCTCGCCCATGTACTTGCTCAGCAGACTGTCCAGGCGCACCGTGAACAACGGCAGGGACAGCTCGTGGGCCAGCACGGACGCGGTCATCGTCTTGCCCGTCCCCGGCGGGCCGTCCAGCAGCAGCCGGTGGACTGGGGTGAACCCGTGGTCCAGCAGCTGGGTCCGCTGGCGCTGCTCCGCCAAGACGCGCTTGATGGACACCATCAAGTCCTCAGGCAGGACGAGGTCACACAGGGTGACTTCCGGGTTCGACGCGACCACAAGGTCAGCGACCTCACCCTTCGGCTGTGCCAGGTGCGTCACGGACCCCGACGGCAAAGCGCTGCGAGAAGCGTCCACCGCTTGCCTTATCTCGTCCGCCAACCGGTTGTGCCCCAGGCGCGCTTCGCGTGCCGCGACCTGGAGGGCGACCGCGTAGAAGCCCTCGTCATCGCCAGCGCTGAAACTGCGGATCATCGCCGTCACATGCTCAGCCATCCCGGCTATCGCCCTCACCTCCCTCGTCGCAGGCATCCTGTCTGTGCTCATCTAAGCCTACGGGTCAGACGTCCGGGTTCTCCCAGCGTCGTCGTCGGGTGACGAGGTACGCGCGCGAGCCGAACTCTAGCCTCCTCGATATCAAGATACTCGTTGTCAAGACATCCCGTGGCCGACGAGGCGGCAGCCGGGGCTGCTCGGTCGTGCGCACGCACCTGTCATGGTCGACAGTGTGCGGCACCGCGACGGGGTGCTACCGCAGGCCCCAAAGCGCACCGCCCCTCTCGACAGACGTCCTGCCACTCTCGACAGTCGTGTGTCTGTGCAGTTCAGAGGCCACGTCTGGCGCCCCCGCCGGGACTCGAACCCGGAACCTGCGGATTAGAAGTCCGTCGCTCTGTCCATTGAGCTACAGGGGCCGTGCGCCGTGTGCCGTCCCAGCGTAGTGGGAAGAACGCCCGCGAAGTATGCACATCCGGCGACGGTGGCATGGGAGAATGACCCCACGTGCCACCCGGTGCGTCGTGCGGACGAAGGAGCGGTCGGCCGGTGGCTGTGCTAGACGATCCCCGTCGCGTGCTGGCCCGTCCGCCTGCGGCGGCCGAGCTGGTCGAGGCTGTCGAGGACCTGCGGTACGCCGCCGAACATACCCGCTTCCCGCTGCGTCTGCCCGGTGCGGACCGGGCCGAGGAGTCCCGCGGTCGGCTCGTCAGCCAGCTCGTCGAGCACCTGCTGCCGCGGCTGACCCAGCTGGCGGCACCGGCGGTGGTGGTCGTCGCCGGGTCCACCGGGGCGGGTAAGTCTACGCTGGTGAACTCGCTGGTCGGGGCGGAGGTCAGCCAGGCCGGGGTGCTGCGTCCCACGACCCGCCGGGCGGTGCTCGTGCACCACCCGGCCGATGCCGGGCTGCTCGCCGGGCACCCGGTGCACCACGACGTGGAGGTCGCCCAGACCGAGGCGCTGCCGCGCGGGATCGCCCTGCTCGACGCCCCCGACCTGGACTCGGTGGTCGAGGAGAACCGGGTCAGGGCCTACCGGCTGCTGGAGTCCGCCGACCTGTGGCTGTTCGTCACCACCGCCACCCGGTACGGCGACGCGCTGCCCTGGCGGGTGCTGCAGGACGCGGCCACCCGCGGCACCACCGTCGCGATGGTGCTCAACCGGACCGCCCGCAAGGCGCTGCCCCAGGTGCGCCAGGACCTCCTGGCCCGGATGCGCGAGCACGGGCTGGGCAGCTCGCCGCTGTTCACGGTGCCCGACGTCGGCCCGCACACCGGACCGCTGGACGCCGACGCCGTCGCCTCGGTGTCCCGGTGGATGACGATGCTCGCCGGACCGGACCGGGCGCGGACCGTCGTGCGCCGTACCCTCAAGGGCGCGCTCGACGCGCTGCGCGGCTGGGTGGACGAGCTGGCTGCGGCGGTCGAGGACCAGGCCGTCGCGGCGGGCGAGATCGGCGCGGCGGTGACGCAGTCGCTGGTCCCGGTGCGCCAGGCCCAGGCCGCGGGGGTGCGGGGCGGTTCGGTCGCCGACGGGGCGGTGCGCAGCCGGTGGTTGGAGCTGACGGCTCGCGGGGCGCCGTTGGCGGGGCTCGTCGGCCGGGGCGGGCGGATCCGCGGCGGTGCGAAGGAGGCCCGGGCCAGGACCCAGGCGGTGCGACCGCTGCTGGACGATCTGGTGGCCGGGGCCCGGCTGACGCTGTTCGCCGCCCGGGACGCGGCCCACCGGGCGGTGGAGACCACGCTGCGCGACCCGGACGGGCCGCGGGGCGGTGCCGCGCTCGTCGACCAGGTCACGGTGCCGAAGACCAGAGGACGCAAGGCCGCGGCCCGGCGGGTCGCGACCGCCTGGGTGGACAACGGGCTGGCGCTGGTCCGCGACCTGCTCAGCGGCGGCGAGGTGAACCGGGTCAGCATCGTGCTGGTCCGGCGGGCCATCGTGCAGCGGGGGATCGGCGCCGAGACCGTCGCCGCGATGGCGCTGGCCGGGGCCGCTGGGGTGGCCGATGCCGCCGAGACGACCGCCGCGGTGCTCGGCCCGGCGGGCCCCGAGCTGGTCCGCGCGCTGCGCGACGACCTGGTCGCCCGGATCGGTGCCGAGATCGACGCCGAGGCGGAGGCGGTCGGCGACGTGCTGGCCGATCCGGACCTGGCGACCGATGCCGCGTCGCGGCTCCGGTTGCGGCTGGCGGTCCTCAAGGAGCTGATATGACGCCCCACGCTTCCGCGCCGCCGGTCGTGCCTGTTCCCGACGGGTCGGCCGAGCCGGTGCAGGACGACCAGGCGACGCCCGTGCGCGGGCTGCCCGCGCAGCCGCTGCACGGCGAGCAGACCGCGCGGGTCGCCGACCGGGCTGCCCGGCTGACCGCGATCGTGGACGAGGCGGCCGACGTCCTGGACGACGCGACCGTCGCCGCGGTGCGCAGCGCGCTGGACCGGGTCCGGATGCGTCTCGACCTGGGCGTGGACCGCACCGTCGTGGCCATCGTCGGCGGCACCGGGTCGGGCAAGTCCAGCCTGTTCAACGCGGTCACCGGGCTGCAGTTCGCCGATGTCGGCGACACCCGGCCCACTACGTCCGCCATGACTGCCTGCGTCTGGGGCGCCGACGGCGGCCCGGTGCTCGACTGGCTGGGTGTGGACCCGCGCCGCCGCATCCAGCGCGAGAGCCTGCTGGACGCCGGGGACCAGGACTACCTGGCCGGGCTGGTGCTGCTCGACCTGCCCGACCACGACTCGGTGGCCACCGCGCACCGCGAGGTGGTCGACGAGGTGCTGCCGCAGGCCGACCTGGTGGTCTGGGTGGTCGACCCGCAGAAGTACGCCGACGCCGCCCTGCACACCGGGTACCTGCGCGACCTGCAGGGCCGGGACACGGCGACGCTGGTGGTGCTCAACCAGATCGACACGGTGCCGGTCGAGTACCGCAGGACCCTGGTCGCCGACCTGGCCCGGCTGGTGGTCACCGACGGGCTGTCCCGGGCTTCGGTGCAGGCCGTGTCGGCGCTCACCGGGGACGGTGTGCCCGCGCTGCGGGCCCGGCTGGCTGAGGCGGTCAGCGGCCGCTCGGCCGCGGCGGAGCATGCCTGGCACGACCTGTCCGCGGTGGCCGGTCTGCTCGTCGACGCGCTCGGCCCGCGGGTGGAACCACCCACCGTCGACGCCCTGCCACCGGTGGTCGAGACGCTGACCCAGGCGGCCGGTCTGGACGCCGCGGCGGACGCCTGCGCGTCGGCGCTGCGTTCCGGCGGCCAGTTGGACGTGCTCGGCGAAGCGCTCGGCACGGTGCACGCCGAGGGGGCCGAGCTGGCCCGCCACCAGTGGTTGGACCGCGCGACCGCGTCCCTGCTGCCCGCCTGGGCCAAGGCGGTCGAGCACCGGGTCGCCACCGCTGACGAGCTGCGCCAGGCCACCTCCGACGCCCTGACCGGTATCACCCTGGGCGCGCGCCGCTCGGGACTGGTCGAGGCCGGGTGGTGGGTGAGCGGTGTGCTCGGCCTGGTTGCCGTGGTGACGCTGCTCGGCACGGTCTCCGCCGACGCCTGGGTGGTGCCCCTCGTCGTCGGCCTGCTGCTCGCCCTGGCCGCGGGCGGGGTGCTGGCGGCGGCCTGGTGGTGGCGCCGCACCGACGCCGACCGCTGCGCCGCCCGGCTCGTCGTCGAGGGCCGTGCGGTCGTGCGCGCGGCGGCGACGGTCCGCCTCGTCGACCCGACCGCCGACGTCTACGCCCGCCTGCGCCGCCTCCAGGACCAGGTCGCCCAGATCCGCTGAAGCTCTTCTGGTCTTGCGCGGTCGAACCGTCCCAGCCTGGATCCGGGCTGAGGACCGGTGGCCTCGACGTCAGGGCACGGCGCCCGGCCCAGTAGGGTGGAGGGTGTGGCTGAATTCATCTACACCATGTACAAGGCGCGCAAAGCGCACGGGGACAAGCTGATCCTGGACGACGTCTCGCTGAACTTCCTGCCAGGGGCGAAGATCGGCGTGGTCGGGCCCAACGGGGCGGGCAAGTCGACGATCCTGCGGATCATGGCGGGGCTGGACCACCCGTCCAACGGCGAGGCCCGGCTGGCGCCCGGCTACACCGTGGGCATCCTGCAGCAGGAACCCCCGCTGGACGAGGACAAGACCGTCCTGGGCAACGTCGAGGACGGCGTGGCGCAGATCAAGGGCGCGCTGGACCGGTACAACGAGATCAGCGCCGCGATGGCCGACCCGGACGCCGACTACGACGCCCTGCTGGCCGAGATGGGCCGTCTGCAGGAGGTCATCGACGCGGCGGACGCCTGGGACCTGGACTCCCAGCTGGAGCAGGCCATGGACGCGCTGCGCTGCCCGCCGCCGGACACCCCGGTCTCGGTGCTGTCCGGGGGAGAGCGCCGCCGGGTCGCGCTGTGCAGGCTGCTGCTGGAGAAACCGGACCTGCTGCTGCTCGACGAGCCGACCAACCACCTGGACGCCGAGTCGGTGCTGTGGCTGGAGCAGCACCTGCAGGCATATCCCGGGGCGATCCTCGCCGTCACCCACGACCGCTACTTCCTCGACCATGTCGCCGAGTGGATCTGCGAGGTGGACCGCGGTCGGCTGTACCCGTACGAGGGCAACTACTCGACGTACCTGGAGAAGAAGGCCGAGCGCCTGCAGGTGCAGGGCAAGAAGGACGCCAAGCTGGCCAAGCGTCTGCAGGAAGAGCTGGCCTGGGTGCGCCAGAACGCCAAGGGCCGTCAGGCCAAGTCCAAGTCCCGCCTGGCCCGTTACGAGGAGATGGCGGCCGAGGCCGAACGCACCCGCAAGCTCGACTTCGAGGAGATACAGATACCGCCGGGCCCGCGTATGGGTTCGCTGGTGCTGGAGGCCACCGACCTGCGCAAGGGCTTCGACGACCGGCTGCTGATCAGCAACCTGTCGTTCACCCTGCCGCGCAACGGTATCGTCGGCGTCATCGGCCCTAACGGGGTGGGCAAGACGACGCTGTTCAAGACCATCGTCGGTCTCGAGCCCCTGGACGGCGGGGAGCTGAAGATCGGCGAGACCGTCGATGTCGCCTACGTCGACCAGTCCCGCGCGGGTCTCGACCCGAAGAAGACCCTGTGGGAGGTCGTCTCGGACGGGCTGGACTACATCAAGGTCGGCAATGTCGAGATGTCGTCCCGGGCCTACGTCGCGGCGTTCGGCTTCAAGGGCCCCGACCAGCAGAAACCCGCCGGGGTGCTGTCCGGCGGCGAGCGCAACCGGCTGAACCTGGCCCTGACCCTCAAGCAGGGCGGCAACCTGCTGCTGCTCGACGAGCCGACGAACGACCTGGACGTGGAGACCCTCGGCTCGTTGGAGAACGCCCTGCTGGAGTTCCCGGGCTGCGCGGTCGTCGTATCGCACGACCGCTGGTTCCTCGACCGGGTGGCGACGCACATCCTGGCCTACGAGGGCACCGACGACGACCCGTCGGCCTGGTACTGGTTCGAGGGCAACTTCGCCGCCTACGAGGAGAACAAGGTGGCCCGGCTGGGCGCCGAGGCCGCCCGGCCGCACCGGGTGACCTACCGCAAGCTCCGCCGCGACTGACCTGCCCGAGGGGCCGACCCCGTCGGCATCCGGGCGAACCCCGACGAAACCTCCGTGGCGCCCGGGTCCGGCTTCCTACGATGCTGGTATGGCCCGTCTTGGTCGCCTGACGTCGGTCCGGTACGGACGTCTGTGGCGCTCGACCCGCTGGGTCTCGCTCTCGGTCGGGGACCTGTTCTTGCTGGCGGCGCCGCCTGCCCGCTCGGCGGTCCGCCGTCGTGGACGGGCTGGTGCGGCTCGGCTGGTCTCTGGTCCGGCGGCGGTGGGCAGCCCCGCCGACGGGGGCGCTGGGCGGATCGTCCGGTTTCGCCAGCTACGCTTCGACCAGAGCCCAGATCGGGGAGGTCGGATGCGAGTGGTGCCGCGCTATGCGCTGAGCTGGAACGAGATCACCGGCAGGCCGGACCCGGCCTGGCTGGACGTCGACGACGCCAGGGCGGCCTACGAGAGCCCGGCCGGTCCGGCGCTGGTCGTCGTGGACGGTTCCACCCCGGTCGGCAAGCAGGCCGTGCGGGCCGCCTGGCGCATCCGGTTCACCGCGGACGGCCTGGTCCGGGTCAGCTGGATGGACGAGCACGGGTCGGTGCTGCGCCAGTCGTACTACGAGACGACGGACGGGCGGCTGTTCCGCACCCGGATCACCGACCGCACCTACCCCGACAGCGCGCAGCGCTGGCTGATGTACGAGGCGCAGGTGCGCCGCACCCTGGACTTCCACCCTGACGGCGCGATCTTCATCGAGGTCTACCGGACCGGCGAGCCGGACGTCGAGCGGGGGATCACCGCGTCGGACGAGTCGGCCTGGTGGTTGGACCGCCCTGCGTTCGGCTGCTGGGACGATCTGCTCGACCCCGGCTACGGCCTGCCTTCTGACGATCCCGGCCTGGACCCGCGCCTCGCGCAGGCGTGGGATCTGAGTGCGACCGGGACCTCGGCCGAGGTCTGACAGGGGCCGGGGTCAGGATCAGCCCAGCCAGGTGCGGGTTATCTTTCAGCCAAGAGGTTCTGGTTGCGAACCTGGGCAGTGACGATCTCGCGCAGGCGACCGATAGCGTACAGCGGCACGTTGGTGATGCGGCCGTCGGTGCGCTGGCCTGCCAGGGACGTCCGGACGGCGACCTGCGGGTCGAACCGGTCGACGTACGACTTGAGGCTCTTCGCCTGGAGGCTGCCGCCAGACTTGACTTCTATCGGGACGATGACGTTGTCCAGGTCGGCAAGGAAGTCGACCTCCGCGGTGGCCCGGTCGTTCGTCCAGTAGCACGGGTCGACGCCGACGGACGCGACGAGTTCTTGAAGCACGTACTGCTCGGCCAGAGCGCCTTTGAACTCGGTGAACAGCTGATTGCCGTCGAGCACGGTAGCGGGAGCCAGGCCGCTCAGCGCACTGAGAAGCCCGACGTCGAGCAGGTAGAGCTTGAAGGCTGAGGCTTCGGCGTAGGTCGTCAGCGGGACTCGAGGAGCGGTGACACGTGGCACCTGGAGCACCAGACCGGCGTGCACCAGCCACTCGATCACGCTCTGGTACGACCTGGCTCGGGCGCCTGGCTCGACCTGGCCGTAGACGAACTTCTTCTTCTCTTGCCCCAGCTGTTGCGGGATGGAGGTCAACGTCTTGCGCAGGCGGGGAACCAGCTCGACCGGTGCGTGCTTGGAGAAGTCGAGGTCGTAGGCGCGCAGGATCTGGCGCTGGACGTCCTGGACCTCGACGAGGTCACGACGGTCGGCGTAGCTGGCCACCGCCTCGGGCATTCCGCCCACGACGTGGTACGCCCGCAGGAGACCGATCAGTTCGTCGGTGAAGACGTCAGCCCTGGTCGGCTCCGCGTGGGTGAGGACTTCATCGAGGCGTGACCTGCCGACCGCTCGGAGGAACTCGCTGAACGACAGCGGGTAGAGGTCGAGGAAGTCGACCTTGCCGACCGGGAAGGAATGCCCCGAGTGGAGGGCGACACCGAGAAGAGAGCCCGCCGCCACGATCTGGTACTGAGGGGCAGACTCGGCGAACGACTTCAGCGAGGCGAGGGCGTCGGGAGCTTCCTGGATCTCGTCGAAGACCAGCAGAGTCCGGTCGGGGTCGATACGACGCTCGAGGTACACCTCGATCCGGTCGACGATGCTCGACGCCTGGCGGTCGGGGAAGAGCACCCGGGTGAGCCGGTCGTCGTCGAAGAACGAGAGGCTCACGACGTCGTCGTACTCTCGTCGCCCGAACTCCTGCATCAGCCACGTCTTGCCGACCTGGCGCGCCCCCGAGATGATCAGCGGCTTGCGGCGCGGGCTGGACTTCCAGGTCAGCAGTCGGCTGTAGGCGTCTCGCTCCACTGTTGCTCCCTCCGTCCGCTCGCCGAGACTAGCATGCCGTGCCAATAAGTTCATAGGAGTTTGTGGTGCCGCTGCCGAAAACTTCATGGGACTCTGTGGTGGTGCCACCCGACTTTGCAGGCCACGAGAGCCCGGCGGCGGGACCGCCCCCGCGTTCGGCTGGGACGATCTGCTCGACCCCGGCTACGGCCTGCCGTCTGACGATCCCGGCCTGGACCCGCGCCTGGCTGAGCACCGTCAAGGTCTGACGGGAGCCGGGGCTCATCTGGGTCCGGCCACCTCGACCCGCGATCCCGGCCCCAGGCCCCAGCGGTCGAACGACCCGACCGGGGCCTCGAGCACCTGCCGTCCGTGCCTGACGGTGCGGGTCAGGCCCATGGGGCGCAGGACGGTGACGTCCAGGACGGTGCCCTCGCGGTCCAGCACCGCGACGTCCAGCGTCTCGCGCATGCCGATCCCGTGCACCGAGTTCGCCGGGACGAGGATCAGTGCGTCCGGCAGCGGGTGGCGGCCGAGCATCCCGCGCAGCCGTCGGCCGAAGGTGTCGGCGACGACGACCTGGGCGACGTCGACCCCGTCGACCAGCAACCGCGCTACCTTGTCCATCCGCCCACCCTAGCCTGGCAAGATCGGCTCCAGAGCACGCGCGGCGCCACGCGACCGCCGGGCCAGGACGCTGTCTCAATCCAGCGACACGTGTCTCAGGTCCTATACCGCTCCCCGAGCGGGCGGGCACTGGGCCCACGGGCCCAACGGCACTGTCAGATCGGGTGCTGGGGCTCATGCGCACCGGGGGTGATCTGCGGCAACGTTTGGGTGTGAGACCCACGGGGCGGTGCGACGCGCGGGTGCTGAGGCCGCCCGCCGGTTCCGTCTGCCGCCGACCGGGCGGGGCTGCCCGTCTCGCTCTATGGGACAGACCGCGACAAAGGCCGCATAACTGGGGTTATCCTCGGTCTAGCCAGCCCGAATCGTGGATCGTGAGGGGGTGTCGTCTTGCCAGCAGTGTTCCTGACCGACCCTGCCGCTGTCCCTCCGGGGACGATCGTGGCGCGTCCGGACACTGCGACGCTGCTCGACCTCGCGTCCTACGGCAAGCCGGTGGTCCTGGTCAGTGCCGACGAGAAGGCCGCGGCGGTCGCGCGGACGGCGCGGTTCGCCTCGGAGGACGTCCAGATCGGTGTGCTCCGGCTGACGGCGCCGCCTACGCTGGTGTTCGTCCTGGCCGCGGTGGCGACGCTGGTTCCCGACTTCGCCCTGGGGTACCTGCCGAACGTGTTCTCACGCACCAGGTACTGCACCCGGACCTACGCCGCCCTCGGTTCGATCCGGGGCCTGAAGCACCCCCAGCCCAGCAAGAGCATGATGAGGCGCAGCAGGTTCGGGGGCGGTACCAGCGTCGTGGACTGGCAGACGCAGTCGATCACCTCGACGCGGGTGATCGACGTGCCGCAGCACGCCTGGGCGGTGGTGGCCTCGTCGCAGCGCCCGCCCGTGTTCACCAAGCAGGGCTGGCCCGCCCAGCCGCTGGAGACCCAGCACGACGGTTCGTTCTGGGGGACGCCCCGCTGGTCCGAGGTGACGGCCGTCAGCCAGGCGCCCCAGGCGATCATCGGTTCGCTGTTCGAATTCATCCCGCCGGACGCAGTGCAGTGCCGCTCCTGCGCCCGGGTCTGCGGCGGGGAGATCTGCTTGTTCTGCCAGGTGCGGCACTACGACTCGTCAGAAATCGGATGAACGGAGCTGGTCGATGAACCCCAGGCAGAAACGAGGGGTGGTGATGCTGGTCCTCACGGCGATGGGCGCGATCGCCGTGTTCGTCTCGGTGCTCATGTACGTCGCCGACGTCAACGCTGAGGTCGGTAACCGGGTGATGGTGCTGCAGCTGACCAAGGACCTGGAGGCGTACGAGCCGATCACCACATCGTCGTACGAGTTCGTCGAGCGTCCCGAGAGGTGGGTCACGAGCACCACGCTGCGCGAGGAGAAAGACGTGGTCGGCCTGGTCGCGGCGACCGCGCTGCGCAAAGGCTCGGTGCTCCAGCAGGGGATGGTCATCACCCGGCCCGGTGTACAGCCCGGGTACCGGGAGATCGCCATCGTGGTCGACGCCGAGACCGGGGTCGCGGGCAAGGTCCAGCGCGGTGACCACGTGGACATCCTTGCGACCACCGCCGGGACGAAAGGCACCTCGGGGACTGTCGAGATCGCCGCCTGCTCCGAGGTGTGGGTGTCCAACGCCCTGGTGCTCGACGTGGGGGTCGTGACGCAGAAGCAGGAGGCCGACTCGGCAGGTTTCGGAGTGAGCAGCGGCGTCCCGATGACCTTCGCGCTCAGGACCGAAGACGTCCTGCGCCTGGCCTATATCGAGAGCTTCTCGGTGAAGCTGCGGCTGGCGCTGCGCGGTGCGGGTGACACCACGGGGCTGTCGGTCGGCGACCGGTTCTGCGAAGGGCAGGGCTTGACGATCCAGCCACCAGCCGAGCCTCCGACCGGCGGCGGGCCTGGCGGCGTCGAGCCTCCGGCCGATCCGGCGGATCCGGCGGATACCGGGGACGAGGGCTGACCCGTGCCGATCCATGTCTTGCTGGCCACTGCCGACGCTGCGACGATCGAGCACTGGACCCAGGTGGTGGCGGAAGCCGAACAGCTGGCGCTGGACGGTGTGGGGCGCAGCCTGGACGAGGTCCAGGGGCTGCTGCTCGGTAACCAGGAGGCCGAGGTGCTCGTGATCGACGAGCAGCTCGAAGAGCGTGGCCTGGAGTTCGCCCGGCTGCTGTCCGGGGCTAACCCGCTGATGGCCGTCGTCCTGCTGGCCGACCAGGCCGGACCGGCCCAGGCGGTCGAGGCCATGGAGGTCGGGGCCCGGGCGGTGCTGGCCCGCAGTGCCAGCCTGGCGGACGTGGTCGGGCGGCTCGAGGGTGTCGCCCAGTGGGTGGCGGCGGCCCGGGCCTCCGCCAGCCAGGACACCACCGGCCGGTCCGGTCGCATCATCGTGGTGGCCGGGGCCAAGGGCGGGGTCGGGGCGACGACCTTCGCGCTGCTGGCCGCCCAGTCCATGGTCGGTGTGCGCTCGGTGGGTCTGGTCGACTTCGACCTGCAGGCCGGGGACCTCGCGCCGTACCTGGGTGTGCAGGCCCGTCGGTCGGTCGTCGACCTGGTCCAGCTGGCCACCAACCTGTCCGGGCGGGTGCTGCGCGAGATCACCTACGAGGTGCACGGGCTGCGCCTGCTGACGGCGCCCGGCCACGGCGAGCGGGCCGAGGAGATGACGGTCCGGGCGGCCCGGGCCATCGCCGCGGCTCTGCGGTTCCAGTTCGACGTGTCGGTGGTCGACGTCGGCGACCATCTCACCGAGGCCTCGGCGGCCCTGATCGAGGACGCCGACCAGGTGGTGCTGCTGACCACACCCGACCTGCCGTCGCTGCGGGCCGCCCGCCGCACCCTGGCGCTGTGGGAACGGCTCGTGGTCCGCTCGCCGGGCGGTGTCCAGGTGGTGATCAACCGCCAGACCAAGACCACGGAGATCACCCAGCAGCTGGCCAGCCGGATCGTCGAGACGACGATCGTCGGTGCGATTCCTGATGGAGGACAGGGGTTCGAACGACTGATGAACACCGCATCCGTACCCCAGACCCCGACCCCGGTCGGGCGGGCCGTCGCGGCTCTGATCGCGGCCCAGGCCAAGGCCCAGGAGGCCGAGGCGCGGGCCGCGAGCGTCGATGAGGCGGTCGAGGAGATCAGCGCCAAGCGTAAGGGCCGCCGGGGGCGCAAGAAAGGTGACCGGGGTCAGTCCGCGCTAGAGACGCCTGTGATCGTCTTCGGGGCGCTGCTGCTGTTCCTCCTGTTCGCGCAGGGCTTGGTCTATGCCACGTCCTTCCTGCTGGCGAGAGAGGCCGCGCACAGCGCGGCCCGTGTCATCGCCGTCGAGGGTTGTTCGCAAGGACAGTCCAAGGCCAGGCAGGAGGCCCAGGACCGGCTGGCTAGCCCCTGGGACCGCGGCGCCAGGGTGACGACCAGCTGTTCCAGTGTCACGGTAGAGGTCGAGGTTCCAATGATGATCACCACTTCGAATACCCGGGCCGCCGTGACGGTCCCGGTGGCAGGAGATTGAGATGATCCGACGTCTCGTGCAGCGGCTGCGGTGCGATGGGCGGGATAGCGGCCAGGCCGTCATCGAGCTCATCGCCTATACGATGGCGGTGGCTCTGGTGGCGGTGGCCTGCGTCCAGGGGATCTATGTCGTCCAGGGGGTGTCGGCCGCCCAGCAGGCGGCGCGGGACGGGGCCCGGGCCAGCAGCAAGGGCGGGTCGTGCGACAGTGCGATCAGGGCTCAGCTGCCGAGCTGGGCGCGTCTGCAGTCCAGCTCCTGCTCCGGGGGGCAGGCCTCTGTGACGGTCCAGATTCCGATCATGCTCGGGGAGCGCACTCTGAGTACAGTTTCGGTGACCCGGGAGGCTGTCATGCCCGATCTGAGCACGACTGGGTCCGGGGCTGGGTGACGACTCGTGGGTCTCATCGATCGTCTGGTCGCTCCGCCTGCTGAGGCGGACGGGGCTGACCTCATTTCGCAGTACCGGAACCGGTTGCTGCAGGAGGTCGAGCTCGAGGAGCTCTCCCGGTTGCAGCCGGCTCAGCGTCGGGCCCGGCTGGAGCGGGTCTTGTCAAATCTGCTCACGGCCGAAGGGCCGGTGCTGACCACTGCCGACCGGGCGGGGCTGGTCCAGCGGGTGGTCGACGACTCCCTGGGCCTGTCGGTGCTGGAGCCCCTGCTGGCCGACAAGACGGTCACCGAGATCATGGTCAACGGCCCGGCCGACGTGTTCATCGAGCGGGGTGGTCGGCTGCAGCGGATCTCGACCACCTTCGCCTCGAACGAGCAGCTGATGCAGACCATCGACCGGATCGTCTCGACGGTCAACCGGCGGGTGGACGAGTCGTCCCCCATGGTCGACGCCCGGCTGCCGACGGGCGAGCGGGTCAACGTCATCATCCCGCCGCTGGCTCTGGACGGTCCGACGCTGACCATCCGACGGTTCCCGCAGCCCTTCCGCATGGAGGAGCTGGTGGCGCGGCAGATGCTCGACGCTCGGACCGCCCAGCTGCTCGGGTGCTGCGTGCGGGCCAAGGTCACCACGGTCATCTCGGGTGGTACCGGTACGGGCAAGACGACCTTCCTCAACTCCATGTCGGGCTTCATCCCCGATCGCGAGCGGATCGTCACCGTCGAGGACGCCGCCGAGCTGTCGCTGCAGCAGGACCACGTGGTCCGGCTGGAGTCCCGCCCGGCCAACGTCGAGGGCAAGGGCGCGATCACCATCCGTGACCTGGTTCGTAACTCGCTGCGTATGCGCCCGGACCGGATCATCGTCGGGGAGGTCCGGGGTGGGGAGACCCTGGACATGCTCCAGGCCATGAGCACCGGCCACGAAGGTTCGATGGCCACGGTGCACGCCAACTCGGCCTACGACGCCCTCGGGCGTCTGGAGACGCTGGCGGCGATGAGCGACGTCGACCTGCCCGTGGAGATCGTCCGGGACCAGATCAACTCGGCCATCGAGGTCATCATCCAGCTGAACCGCGGGGCCGACGGCTCCCGGCGGGTGGTGGAGGTCGCAGCCCTGGTCTCGAACCGGCGGGAACCCTACCGGTTGGAACCGGCGATGACCTTCGAGCAGGACCCGCTCGGTCCCGACCGGAAGGTCACCGGGCGGAGCGTGATCCATCCGCTGCCGCCCGTGCTGCGGAACCGGCTGCTCCTGGCCGGTGAGCTGCCCGAGGAGCTCCAGTGACGCCGGGCACCATCGCCGCGCTGCTCGGCGCAACGCTCGTCCTCGGCCTGGTCACGGTCTCCATGTGGCAGTCGGAACGAGCCCGTACGCGGACCCTGCTCGACAACGCCGAGGCTGGACCGTCGGGCGCCGTCGGCCGTCTGGGGTACCTCGACCGTAAGTTCCGTGGCACCTCCCTGGGCCGCCGTATCGGCCTGTTGCTGGCTGGGGCTGGCCTGGCCTCGGTCTCGCCGTTTACCTTCTCGCTCGGGTCGGTGGCTGGTGCACTGTTCGTCGCTGTGGTAGTGGAAGGCTTCCTTGGCCAGGCGGTGGCGGTCGTAGTCTTCGGTGTGGTGCTGGCTTCGGTGCGGCAGTGGCTGCTGCGGCAGCAGAGCAAGCGGATCGAGGCCTTTATCGGGCAGCTGCCTGACCTGGCCCGGCTGCTGTCGAACGGGGCGTCGGCCGGGCTGGGGCTCCGCCGCTCGCTGGAGCTAGCCGCTCGGGAGCTGGCCGAACCGGCTCGTACCGAGGTTCATCAGGTCTCCAGCGAGTTGGCACTCGGAGAGTCGATCCAGCGGTCTCTAGGGCACATGCATGAGCGCTTGCCGTCACGGGAGCTGTCGGTGCTGATGCATACCCTGGTCATCCAGCAACGGGCGGGCGGGGCGCTGGTCATGGCCCTGTCCCGGATCGCTGCCACGCTGGAGGAGCGCAAGCAGTTACGTCGCGAGGTCCGGACCGCTGCTACCGGCTCGAGCTTCTCGGGGTACACCGTGATCCTGATGGGGGGATTCGCCGTGGTGGTGATGAACCTGATGTCACCCGGGGTGATCGACAAGATGCTCGGCATGCTGCTGGGGCAGATTGCCCTTGCCTTGGCCGTGGGCTTCTTCGTCGCCGGGTTCCTGCTGCTGCGCCGGGTGGGCAAGGTGGACGTGTGATGGACGGACTTTTGATGTCGTTGGGTGCTACCGCGGTCTTCGCGCTCGGGGTGAGTGGTTTCCACCTGGTGCGGACCACCGGCCTGGAAGAGGTCTCGGACTTCCAGCCGGCTGCTCGCGAGTCCCGGAAAGGTTCGGGTGCTCTTCTCGATGTGCTTGGCCAGCGGCTGCTGGGCAGCACCATGCGGCTCTACGGTCCGGTCCGGCTGCGACAGCTCGAAGAGCGCATCCGGCGGGCTGGCCGTCCCCAGGGCCTGACACTTACTATCTACCTGCAACGGCACGGTGCCAGCTGCTTCCTCGGACTGGTCCTTTTTGCGCTGCTAGTCATGGCGGGCGGGGTTCTCGGTGCGGTACTGGGGCTGCTGGTCGCGGGGGTGCTAGCCAGTTGGATGCCGATGTGGTTGCGCACCGAGACCGGGCGTCGGGTCGCACGGATCGAATCTGACCTGCCCGATTTTCTCGACGTACTCGGAGTTACGGTCCAGGCCGGGCTCGGCTTCCGCCAGGCGGTCGAACGGGTCTGCGAGGTATCGGACGGTCCCCTGACCGAAGAGATGACCAACGCGCTGCGTGAGATGGCATTGGGCGCGTCGCGCCGCCGAGCCTTTGTCGGACTGCGCGACCGTACCAAGTCAGAGACGGTCGCGGCCTTCGTAGCGGCGTTGCTGCAGGCCGAGGAGCTCGGCGTCCCGCTGGCTGATGCGCTGGAAGACATCGCCCGGGATGCCCGCCGGGAGCATGCAGAGCGGACGCGCCAGAAGATGGCCAAGATCGGGCCCAAGTCGTCGTTGGTCATAACGATGACCATCGTTCCCGGCGCCTTGATCCTGATCACTTCGTCGTTTATCATCGGCAACGAGGTGTTCGGTGACCTCTTCTAGGCTTTGTGCCGCACTTTCCGGTCCGCGAGGCGGGGCGGAAGGTGCGGCTCACCAGGCGATCTCTGGTGTGGTGCGGTTGCTGGCCGAGGTGCGGTTGGCGGTGCTGGCGCTGGCCGTCGTCTTCGCCCTGGACAACATCCTGGTCGCGGTGCTGGTGGTGTTCACGGCCCCGTTGTCCTATGTTCCCGCTCGGTCCTGGGAGCGCCACGGACGAGTCATCGCCCGGTCGGGCATCCTGCTGTCGTGCGACCTGGTGGCGACGGTGGTGGTGGTGGTACTGGTACCAGAGCTGCTGGGCGCGGTCTACCTCCTTGCCACCGTGACGTTGCTGGGCGTTATCGTGGGTCGGCGGCTGACCCTGGTGATGGCGCTGCCGTTCGTCCCGCTCATGCTGCCGTTGCGGCACGTCGCCGATCCGGACGGATGGGTCTTCGGTGCGGCCGTGGTGGCCGTCATGATCGCGATGGCCTTCACGGGGACGACGTTGGGCAACGCGTTGCGTCGGCAGTGGCTGGCAGCCGAGGAGTCGGCCCTGCTGAGGGCTCGGCGCGCCGCCACGGCAGAACGGGTGCGTATCGCCCGCGATATGCACGACACGGTGGCCGGTGACCTGGCCGGGACGATTCTCGTTGCCCAGGTGCTGCGGGACCGGCTGGAGCACGAGGACGTCCCGGATGGCGTGCGTGCCACGGCGACCCAGCTGGTCGAGCTGGTCGGCGTGGCGCACGGTCACACCCGGGAGGCGATCACCGAGCTGCGGCGGGCCGAGCTGCACCCGGCTGACGATCTGGAAGAGCTGTGCCGGGCCTGGTCGCAACGGTCCGGTATCGGCTGCGCCACCCAGATCGCATCGCGGGTCGACGACCTGGAGCCAGCTCTGTTCGCCGACCTGCGGGCCATGCTCACCGAGCTGCTGGAGAACGTGCGCCGTCATTCGAGGGCCCAGACTGCCCGGGTCGAGGTGGGTGTGGTCGACGGTGCGGCGGTGCTCCGGGTGGTCGACGACGGCGTCGGCCTGGTCGAACCCGCGGTGACGATTCGCCAGAAGGCGGCTGAGGGGCACTACGGCCTGACCGGTATCGACGAGCGTTCCGCCAGTCGGGGTGGCACGGTCTCCCGCCGGAAGGCCGCCCGTGGGGGTCTGGACACGCTGGTCCGGCTGCCGCTGCGCCCTGAGGAGGCGGCCGCGTGAAGGTCCTGGTCGCGGACGACAACGCCTTCATCCGGATGGGGCTGCGGGCCGCGCTGGAGTCCCAGCCCGATGTTGACGCCGTGCTGGAAGCGGCCGACGGCGCCGAGGCGCTGGAACAGATCGACGGTGTGGACGTGGTGCTGCTCGACGTGCGCATGCCGGTGCGCGACGGTCTGGACGTGCTGCCCGAGCTGTCGGCGGTGACGACGGTGATCATGCTGACCAATACCGATACGGTGGAGGTCGCGGCCCAGGCGATGCGCTCCGGGGCGTCGGGCTACATCATCCACGGTGCGCTGGACCCGTCCGGGATCGCCGCGGCCATCAGGACCTGCCTGTCCGGCGGCACTGTGATGGCCGGGCTGGACCCCTGGCCGGTCTCGACCACGTCACGGACCGCCGAACGGTCGGACTCTGGGCTGTCGCAGCGCGAGACCGAGATCATGGACCTCATCTCGCAGGGCCTGACCAACGCCGAGCTGGCCGGTCGCCTGTTCCTCAGCGAGAAGACCGTCAAGAACCACATCAACCGGAT
Organism: Micrococcales bacterium; assembly: GCA_009777345.1. Lineage (GTDB taxonomy): Bacteria > Actinomycetota > Actinomycetes > Actinomycetales > Cellulomonadaceae > Cellulomonas. The sequence continues at coordinate 30,006 of WRMB01000023.1, forward strand.
CTTCGCCAAGCTCGGTGTCACCAACCGGGCCCAGGCGATGGCTGCCTGGCTCGGGACCGGTGGGCCCGTGGGCCCAGCCCAGGTAGGGACCAGGTTGGGCCCCTGAGCACTGTGTCCGCCGCGCCGGGCGGCATAGCGTGGAACCATCAAGAACGGCTGGGACTCCTTCCCAACGACCACTGGAGGCAAGACAATGGAAGCCATCGCCCGTAGGGCCCTGATGACCAAGTACGCCGTCACCGACCACGTCACTGGTGCCTTCGACCGGATGCGTCGGGACGACCGTGGACAGGGTGCGGTGGAGTACGTTGGCATCATCATCGCTGTCGTCATAGTCCTCGTCGGAGTGATGGCCGTTCTCAAGGAGATCTCCCCCGAGGTCGACAAAGCCATCAAAGGTGCCATCGAGAAGGTCACCAAGTTCGGCGAGGGCGGGCCGAAGTGATCATTTGACTTGCGCCCGGCCGATATCAGAAGATATCGGCCGGGCGTTCGCCGTTATTACGGCAGCGCAGCATGGGAAAGGACCGGTATACGCGGTTTTGCCGTGGCAGCGCTGGTGGGCATCAGTCTTGTGGTTGGCCGTGACAGTTCGTCCGGGTCGATACCGCTGACTGGCCGTCGAACCGGGCGAGTCGTTCACCTATGCTGTGGTCCTGGCCTGACACCGGCCAGGACCAGGTCAGCATTGACGTGCGCAAGCGATTCTGCATCACCGATTATCCACCGTGGAGGAGAGATGAGAGCCCGTAGACGGCTTGACAGCCAGGGTACTGCCACCATGATGATCATCCCGGCGGTCATGGTGTTGATGCTCGCCGGGCTGCTCATCATCCGGAACGTCGGGTCGGCCACGACCGACAGTCGACAGGCTCAGGCTGGCGCGGACGCGGCGGCGCTGGGGGCGGTGAAAGCCTGGTCGGACTCCATGGAGATGACCTTCTACGCGTCGGCGGGCAGCACAGAGCTGATTCCCGAGACTCAGTACACGTACCCGTTCTCGTTCTTCCGTGGTACTCCTATTTCCATGTACACCATGGGCACATCGGCGGCGGCGGCGTCCTATGCCAGTGCGAACAACTGCTACGTGACGAACATGAGCCTCGACACCACCAAGGGCAAGGTGACGGTGACGGTGCGCAACATGGACACAGTGTCGGACACCGGTCAGCAGGCGGAGCGCACGGCAACCGCTCAGTTCTCGTTCCCGCAGGACTCTGGGGCCTGCATGACCGAGGGCGGTATACTCGGCCACAACCAGAACGGCGGGTGCGATACTCAGTACAAGGGCGGTCCCGTCGGCACACCGTACAAGGTGGAGATCAAGCTGGTGGGAGACAGCAACAGTTTTGGGTGGGGGTGAAGCCCTCCCTGCGGAGAGATCCTTTCTGGTGAGGAGTTGAATGGACGAGTCTTGGGTCAGAGTCGATCCCCGGACCGTGGTCACGGTGATCGCGCTCGATGCGGTGACCTACGTTCTGGTCTACTGGTTGATGTTTCGGGCGTTCGAGCCCACGCTGGAATCGCTCGAACCGATGGTGGCGCAGGGTGTCCTGCACGTGGTGGCGGCGGTTCGCCTGACCGCGGTCGGCCTGTTCGCCACCCGCTCCTTCCGTCGACGCCTCGGGATGGAGACCCGGGTCGGTCCGTTGCTGTCTGTTGGCGTGGGGGCCGCAATCACGCTGACGCTGGGAATCGTCCTAGGAATAGCTAGCCGTTCGATGATGGGGGTCGCCGGGCCTTCGGTCGTCGAGTCTGCGATCGGCGTCGTCGAGGGCCTGGTCTTCCCGCTGCTCGGTCTGCTGTTCGTCATACCAGGCGAAGCAGAAGAGCCTCTCTTCTCGCGACACTAGCTGTCGGTCCGCAATATTCTTCTGGGTCTACGGACCTGTAGGGAATGGAGCTGTAGGCCCTTGACCGGGGCGTCGAGACCGCCTACCATCAACTCGATACTGGACTTTGGGCAGTTCGCGTGGGGCCGTCGTCTCGGGACACGAGTCAGGCCCATCCGGTCAGAAACCTGGTTGACAATGAGAGACGAGGACAGTGGATGTCTGAGCAGGTAGGCTGTCGGCGGGCGCGCCGCGCGGAAGCCCGTTCTGACGAGGGTGCGGCGACCATCGAGTACGTGGGCATGATCATTGCGGTCGCCGTCCTGCTGGTCTCGGTGATCGGGTTGTTCACCCCCATGGGAAACGACCTCAACCGTGCTCTGTGCGGGGCTGTCGGCAAGGTCGTGGGTGACAGTTCTTGTGCGGGTGCGGGTGCGGGTGCGGGTGAAGACACGGCGGGCTCCGACCTTCCTGAGAAAGCACCCCCCAAGGGGCCCTATACCACTCACAGTGACGAGACCAAGATTGACGCTGGCCTATCGATCTCCTTTGTCGACATAGGTGGCGGAATAGTAGCGGCTACTGAGGGCCTGTCAAACGGTACCTATAAAGTGACGTTCGTCGACAAAGCAAGGGTCGGCGTGTCTCTCAGTGCTGGCGAGATGAAAGCCAAGCTGAAGGTCGGCGACTACGGCGGCTCGCTGGGAGCCTCCGCTTCGTTCAGCAAGGCTTTCGAGGGAGCGTACGCCGTGGAGTACACGCTCAACTCGGCCCAGGAGGTCGCAGATCTTAAGGAGTGGGCGGCGCGAGAGTACGGCAAGGATGTCGTCAAGACAGTCGGTGGGCCCCTCAACGGTCTCAACGTCGAACTTATTTCGTGGCTGGTAGACAAGATCGATGGATACGACTACAAGCCGCCCGAGCCCAGTGCGATATTCGCTGAGGGGAGTGTGGTCATCGGTGGAAAGGCGATGGCCGGTGGAATCCTCGCTGGCGGGAACGTCGAGGTCTCCGGCAGCAAGGGGCTGGGTGCTCGCCTGGAACCCAACGGGAACATCACCGTCTACACGAAGACGACGTTAGACGCGAAGGTCGCGAGCGACTTAGGTCTGGTAAAGTTCACCAATGGTTCCGTCGGCACGGAGGTAGTTATCTCGGTCACCGTCGACAAGAACCATGACATCACCGAGGTGGGACTGAGCGGCGCCGCTACGGCAGAAGGCTCGTACAACCTCTTCATGCTGACAGGGACGCCGTCGGTGGGCTCCGGGGGTAAGGGTATCGGTATCAACGCCACGTTCCCGGTGACCGATGCTAATCGGGCAGATACCATTGCTGCGCTGGCCAGACTGGGCGTAGCCAATACCGTCGGCGGTACGGCCGTGAGCCAGGCTGCGGCGGTACCTTGGATCATGGACCAGGCCAGGACCAACGGTGACGTCTCGGCCCAGACGTACGACGTCGCGGCGGACAATATCGTCAACGCGGCCCTGGGACTGAAGGCACCTGCACTCGGCGGGGTAGGCATGGAGCTGGACGCGTCCAGGACGTCGAAGACCAGCACCGGTGCCTGGTACCTTGGCCGCAACAATACCTGGGTCGAGTGGTAGGAGAACGTTCTTGGTGCAGAGGAGAGCCTGGGGTGTCGTCCTCGCGATGATCGTCAGTGCAGGTATCGCCGGTTGCGGCGGTGGTGACAGCTCGTCGTCGGCCGCGGAACCGAGCCCGTCGGTCTGGGCACGTCCGACCGGCAGCCCCATGACGATCGAGCCGGTGACGACGGTCGACGGCGCGGAGCTCTTCGAGTCCGACGGCCTGTCCGTCCTCGTCCCGGACGGCTGGGAGACCCGTCGCAGCGAGCAGCCGGAGTTCGTGCAGATCATGGTGCTGCGGGCGGACGACGAACGGAACCCGGTGGTGCTGACGATCCTGGCGCAGCCGGGCAGTGCGGACGTGGTGGAGACGACTGCCAGCGTAGCGTCCGCCGAGCTGGCGATATCGGGCGCCACCGATCTGGAGCAGCACCCGGCGACCTGGTCGGGCTGGCGGTACGCGAGCGGTATCACGGGCGTCTTCGACCAGGGCAGAGATGGCGTGGTCACCGATTTCGTCCAGGTGGTCGCCCTGTCCGGTGACGGGAAAGTTGTCGGGGTGACGGCGCAGGCACCCCGCGGGCAGCTGGACGACGCGTTGTCCTACCAGGTGCTGCGGTCGGTGAGACCCGTCGGGTGAACGGGTGAGGCTGGCCGGTGCCCGTCGCGGTCGCCGGGACGGCTCTTCATGGCGTGCGCCGTCGTCTGTGCGGTGTCGTTGCGGCCGTACCGCCGACGACGGGGCTGTAGTGCGGTCGAGGGACGCATGGTGTCATGCCGGTCCGCTGGTGCCGCCCGCCTGGGAAGACGGGTCTGTGGGCCCAATGTCGAGGGCCCGTGGGCTCTCGTTCCGACGACCCGGCAGCGGCTAGCCTGCTGCAGTCATCAGTCTGTGCTCAGAAGGTGAGAGACCCGGTGAGTCGTCTTGTGTCCCGCGTTGCGGCCAGCACGCGCCAGGAACGAGAGGGGGGCGCTGCGACGATCGAGTACGTCGGGATCGTCATCGCGACCTCGCTTCTCGTCGTCGCCCTGATCGGCATGGTGCCGTCGGCTCGGGAGCAGCTGATATGCACCGCGAAGCAGGTGAACGCCCCGATCGTCGGCGGCTCGAACTCGGGCAGCTGTACCGTCAGCGGTGGGGGCAGCAGCAACAAGACCGAGCCGCCCAAGCCGACGAAACCACCATGTGTCGTTCGCAGTGACACAGAAGCGCGTGACACTTCGATTTCTATTGTCGTCGTCGAGCTCGGTGGTGCAGTGGAGATGACCAAAGAGTTGCTGTCGGACGGCACCTACCGGGTAACGCTCGTCGACAAGTACAAGGCTGGTCTCTCGAGGAGCGTGAACAGGGGGGATATCGAAGGGAAGGTCTACGGGCTCCTTCAGGGGGCGGTCGGCAAGGAATACCTGATGAGCGCGGATCAGGTTGCAGATTTTGAGAACTGGGCGATGTACGAGCAGTTTGGAAGGGGTTGGGTTGCGCCTGAGTACCAGCCGCCTCCGGCCAACGCGACCTACGGTGAGCTCGGTGCGGTCATCGGCGGAAAGGGATCGGTAGAGGGGATACTCAGTGCCGAAGGAAAGCTGGGTGCTGCTGCAGGTGTCCGTTACGACTCTAACGGGAACACCACCTCATATATAAAGGTGACCGTGGACGCGCAGGCCGCAACTGATACGAAAATACAGGCCGAGGGTTCTGGTGGGGGGGAGCTGGTCGCGGCGGTCACTCGTGACCGGAGCGGTAGAGTCATAGAGGTAGGGCTTACCAGTGCTATTTCGGGAAAGGGTGGGCTCAACATCGCCCCGTTGGCAGGAGTGGAGCTACCGCAAGGAGACGATGCAACATTAAGCCACGAGGTGCTTTCGGCTGGCGGGAGCGCTGTCATGACCATGACGATCCCAGTGACCGACGCCAACAGGGTCCAAGTAGAATCCGCGCTGTACGGTCTGGTTGTGCCAGGGGGGCAGGTGCCGGCGTTGGCATGGCTTGGGTACGAGTCTGCAACCAGCGGCGATTTCCAGACCCAGACGTTCACACTCGTGGACTCCTCGGGCACGAAAGGGGGGATCGAGTCCAAAGATGGGTTTGGGTTCGGAAAGCTGCTCGGCTTCGAGACGAGTTGGTCGAGTGCGTCGCTGGTCAGCACCGGTGTCTGGGACTACAACCGTGATACTGGCGGCTGGGACACGAGGGAGGAGTGCAAGTAGTGCGGAGAGCCTGGGGCGTCGTCCTCGTGCTGATCGTCGGTGCGGGCCTGGCGGGATGCGGCGACGACTCTGAGACATCGGATGCGACGGGTTGGCCGAAGCCGACCGGCAGCTCCACGACGGTCGAGCCGACGTCTGAGATCAGGGACGCCAAGCTCTTCGAGTCCGACGGTGTGTCGGTCCTCGTCCCGGACGGCTGGGAGACTCGACGCACGGAGCAGCCGGAGTTCGTGCAGATCAGGGTGGTCCGGTCCGACGACGAGCGGAACCCGGTGCTGGTGACGGTCCAGACACCGCTGGTTATTGCCGACCAGACGCAACCCGGTACCGCCGACACCGTGGAGACGACCGCCACGGTAGCGTTCTCTGAGCTGGCCATAGCGGGCGCCACCGACCTGGAGCAGCATCCTGCGACCTGGTCGGGCTGGCAGTACGCGAGCAGCATCACGGGCGTCTTCGACCAGGGCGAAGATGGTGTGGTCACCGATTTCTTCTACGTGGTCGCCCTGTCAGATTCGGGACTGGTCGTCGCGGTGTCCGCGCAGGCGCCTCAAGGCCAGCTGGACGACGCCCTGTCCTACCAGGTGCTGCGGTCGGTGAGACCCGTTGGGTAACGGTCCAGGCCGGTGCCCGTCGTGGTCGTCAGAGTTCGTCGTCGCGACCTGACTCACGCGCCTGGCGTCTGGCGTAGTCGGGTTCCGCGGTGCTGATTAGGTCGGTTGTGTTCCTGCCGGGTGGAGTCCTGAGCCCTTTTTGGCATCCGCCGGGCCCGGGGTACCCGTCTCTGCAGGTCTTGGGGCCCAAGGGCGAGGGTCTGTGGGCTCTCGCCCTGGCGGCTCGCCAACGGCTAGCCTGCTGCGATTCGTAGCCTGTTCCAGAAGGTGAGAAGACCGGTGGATCGTCGTTCGTGGGCCTCCTACCTACCTCGCCCCCTGTCGATGGTCGGCCGATAAGAGAGTCCCGGTTCGTGGGTTCCACGCCGTTCCACCGTTTCGAAACAGTGGAACGGCGTGGAGTCCTCGAGTCGGGGCACCCTTATCGGCCCACAAGTGGGAGGGGGGTCCGTCTGGCAGGTGCGTGGTCTCCGGACGGGCACGGCAGACAGCACCCGTAGGCCACCGGGCAAGCATCTGCCTACCACCCGCCCGGCCCGGCGAGCATCCGCCCACCGCTCTGGGTCCGGACTCCTCACCGGTGAGGGCACCTGGCACCGGCGCATCCCCGGCGTCGTGCTGCCCGGACCGTCCGGGGCCGAAGACTTCCGCGGTACCGGTCCGGGCGGGTGGTAGGCGGGTACGGACCGGTCCGGCTACGGGTGCCGCCCGCCGGGCCCGTCCGGTAGCTACGTCACCCAGCAACGACCTGCACGCCAGGCCAGGGTCTGGCTCTTGGCTCACTGTGCCGCCTCGGTGAACGAGGCCTCCCACCCGCACTCTCGATCGCGAAGGGCCGCGTCGGGTTGCGCACCGCCTGCCCGTAGGATGGGCCGGTCGTTTCTGTCGGAGGCTGGAGGTCGTGGTGCGCAAGATGCCGATCGGCATCCAGACCTTCGCGAAGGTCGAGGGCGGCTGCTACTACGTGGACAAGGACAGACGCTACGTCGACAATCTGGCCGACGGCGTCCACCTCGGCGGGGTCAAGCTCTCCACGCGGGACCACAATATCGTCGCCTTCGACACCCAGACCCTTACTGCGGGCACGAGAGAGAGCCGATGACGATCCAGCCAGACGAGCACGAGCGCGCCACCGAGATGCTGCGGCGAGCCGACGAGATCCTCGCCCAGCGCGTCGTGGGCCAGATCCAGCTGCGGCGTGCGCTGCTGGTCACCCTGCTCGCGGGAGGGCACGCGCTGCTGGAGTCGGTGCCGGGCCTGGCCAAGACCACGGCGGCGCAGGCGCTGGCCGACGCGGTGTCGGGTACCTTCCGGCGGATCCAGTGCACCCCGGACCTCATGCCGAACGATATCGTCGGCACGCAGGTCTACCACTACGGGACCGGCGAGTTCACCACCCAGCTGGGGCCGGTGCACGCCAACGTGGTGCTGCTGGACGAGATCAACCGGTCGTCGGCCAAGACCCAGGCGGCGATGCTGGAGGCCATGCAGGAAGGCCAGACGACGATCGGCGGGCACGAGTACCGGCTGCCGTCGCCGTTCCTGGTCGTCGCCACCCAGAACCCCATCGAGGAAGAGGGCACCTATGTGCTGCCCGAGGCCCAGATGGACCGGTTCCTGGTCAAGGTGGTGCTCGGCTACCCCGCCCCGGCCGACGAGACGGAGGTGCTGGCCCGGGTGATCGACGGCCGTCAGGACGCGCCGCTGTCCGTCGCCCCGCTGAGCCTGGACGAGCTCACCTGGCTGATCGGCCTGACCAGCCGGGTCCGGGTCGACCCGGCCATCGGGCAGTACGTCGTGGACGTCGTCAACACCACCCGCGGCGGCGGGCCGCGTCCGGTGCCCCAGATGCGCGAGCTGGTGCGGGTGGGGGCCAGCCCGCGCGGCTCGATCGGTCTGGTCCGGGTCGCGCAGGCCGTGGCGCTGACCGCCGGGCGCGGGTTCGTCGTGCCGGAGGACGTCAAAGAGCTGCGCTACGAGGTGCTGCGGCACCGGATCGTGCGCACCTTCGACGCGCTGGCCGACGGGGTGCCGCCCGAGCACGTCGTCGACCTGGCGTTCGGGGCGGTCCAGGCGCCGTGAACGAGCCGGGGGTCCGGCTGGGCCGGGTGCGGTTTGGAGTTCGAACGGACGTTCGGTAACCTAGCGGGCGGCGACCGTGGTTACCTGGCCGAGGCCGGACGAGACGAGGGGAGCGCGCATGGTCCGCGCATCGGGGAAGATCCTTCCGGCCTACTACGACGACGTGTTCCGGTGGGTGTTCGGCAGCCAGCGGCACGTGCGGTCCCTGGCCAAGTTCTTGCGGGCGGCGCTGCCGGACCTGCCGGCGAGCGAGTGGTCGGAGCTGGCGCTGCCGGACACGCACATGGTGGGTGCCGGCGACCGCAAGGAGCTGGTGTTCGACGTGCTGACCACTACTGCTTCTGGCCGGTCGGTGGACGTGGAGCTGCAGATGGCCAAGGTCCCGGCAGTCCGGGAGCGGTTCACGCTGTACAACTCCCGGCTGCTGGCCGAGCAGGCGGTCCGGGGGCAGGACTACACCGCGCTGCGCCCGGTGGTGACGCTGGTGGTCTGCGGGTTTGTGATGTTCGACCAGGACGAGCACTACCTGCACACCTTCGTGGACTACGACGTGGAGCGCCAGGTCCGCTTCACGCGCCTGCGTGAGACTCGTACAATAGAGCTGCCCAAGCTTCCGGCGGTCGACGACGGTACCGACCTGTGGGACTGGCTCCGTCTGATCGTCGCCAAGGACGAGGAGGAGATCGACATGGCTGCTGCGGGCAACCCGGACGTGGCCGAGGCCGCGGTCCTGGTCAAGCAGTTCTCCGCCGACGAGACCCGCCGCTACCTGGCGATGTGCCACGACAAGTTCCTGTCCGACTGGGCCACCCGCGAAGCCGTCGCCCGCCGGGAAGGACTCGCCGAAGGACGTCGTGAGGCTGTCGCTCAGCGAGACCGGGCTGTCCGGGCGATGGTGGCCGAGGGGGTGCCTGTCGAGCGGGTCGCCGTCGCCTTAGGTGTCTCGCCCGACGAGGTCGCTGCCATCGTCGGCGCAGGTTGAACCTTCGGGGTGTCTTGATAGTCGCTGCGCACTCCGGCACGTGGCTGCGTTGTTGCTGTTTCCGCACATCAGGAACCTTCGGCGTGGTCGCGAGCGTCTGACGGTGGTTATGACCGTCGCCGTCCGCTGCGTATGCTCGTACGGGCACGAGAGGGGACCAGATGACCACCAGGCCGGGCGGCCACCAGCGGGCTGTGCGACGCCGGGCTGACGAGTCCGCGGGTCGGCCGCAGCCCGTCTCGTCCGGCACGGTAGGGGCCGGACCGGGCGACGTGCCAGGTCCGCGGCCTGCTGGTCGGGCGTGGCTGTGAACGGTAGGGCTGTGGACGGCAACGGCCACGGTGGGACCGCCCCGTCGGCCCGGCGCCGCGGCGACCAGATGCTGCTGCTGCGGTCCCGGCTCAGCCTGCCGATGACCCGGCGGGTGGTCGGGCTGATGGAAGGGCGGCACCGTTCCGTGCTGCACGGGCGCGGCCAGGACTTCGACGACCTGTCCCGCTACGCGCCCGGCGACGACCTCGGCGATATCGACTGGCGGTCCAGCGCCCGGGCCGGGGTGCCGCTGATCAAGCGGTACGTGCACGAGACGACGATCACCGTGGTCCTGGCGGTGGACACCGGCCGGACGATGGCCGCCCTGGCCCGCGGCGGCGAGCGCAAGTCGGACGTGGCGCTGGAGCTGGTCCGGCTCGTGGCCATGCTGACCCACGACGGCTCGGACCGGCTGGCCCTGGTGGCCGCCGACGCCGACCGGCTGCTCACCTTCCCGGCCCGGCACGGACGGCTGCACGCCGAGGCCCTGCTGCGGCGCCTGGCCGACCAGATGCAGGCCGCGTCGTCCGACCTGCCCGCGGCCGATCTGACCCGCCTGGTCAGCCAGGTCGAGCGGCGCTGCACCCAGCGCTGCCTCGTGGTGCTGGTCACCGACGAGGCGCACCCCGACGCCGACGCCGACCCGGCCGCCGGAGAAGGGCCGGACGCCACGGCGCTGCGGCGGCTGCGCACCCGGCACGACGTCATCGTCGCCTCGGTGCTGGACGCCGACCCGCGCACCGGCCCGGACGTCGACGACGGCTGGACCGCCCCCGCGCCGCTGCTGCAAACCCCGGAGGTCACCCGGGCCGTCGCGCAGGCCCAGGCGGTGCGCACGTTCCGGCGGGAGAAGGTGCTCAAACGGCTGGGCGTCACCGGGCTCACCGTCGGACGCAGCGCCGACGTGCTGGCCCAGTTGGCGCGGGCGCTGAGCACCGGGGCGCCGGGAGCGCGCCGTGCCTGATATGCACCCGCTGACCGGCTACCCGGGCTGGGTGACGGCCCTGGGCTGGGTCCTGGTCGCCGTGGCCCTCGCCGTGGTCGGGTTCGTGTGGTGGTGGACGCGGGCCGCCCAGCCCCGGTTCGCCGACCGTCCGCTGGCGGTGCCGTCCGGGGCGCTGGGCTGGTCCGGGTGGGACGAACCGCTGCCCAGCGCCCAGGCCCGCTACCTGGCGCACGTGGCTGATGTGTCCCGGCGCTACGAGGCCGGGCTGGTCAGCGCTCGCGCGGCGCACCTGGAGCTGGCCTCGGCGGTGCGCGGGTACGCCAGCGCTCGGCTGGGCCGCGACGTGCGCACCCTGACCGTCGCCGAGTTCCACGCCCTGACCGGCGACAGCCCGGCGGCTGCCGCGCTGCGGGCGTACCTGGGACCGTCGTTCGACGGCCCCGAGGCCAGGCCCGAGACCACCCGCGCCTCCATCACCGCCGCCTGGCAGGTGATCCAGCGATGGTGAACCTGCTGTGGGAACCGGCGGCCCTCGCCACAGTGGTGGTGCTGCTGGTGGCGGGCCTCGGCGCGGTGCTGGTGCGGTGGCGGCGCCCGGACGGGGTGGTCGCGCACAGCACCTGGGTGCGCGACCTGCCCGCGGTCCAGGCCGCGCTGCGCCGCCAGCAGGTGACGCAGGTGCTGGGCTGGATCGGGACCGTCGTGCTGGTGGGCGCGACCGTGGTGCTCGTCGGCCGGCCGGTGGACGTCCGGCCGACCCCTGAGCTGATGGGCCGTCGGGACATCGTGCTGTGCCTGGACGTGTCCGGGTCGATGCTGCCGTACGACACCCAGATCCTGGAGTCGTTCGAGCAGATGGTGGCCTCGTTCGACGGGGAGCGGATCGCGCTGTCGGTGTTCAACGCCACGTCGCGGACCATCTTCCCGCTGACCGACGACTACGACATGGTGCTCGACGAGCTGGCCCGGGTGAAGGGCAACCTGGACGTGGACCTGCGCGGCTCGATGTATATCGAAGACCTCGAGTACATCCTCACCCCCGACGAGCTGGCCGGGCTGTGGGAGATCTGGGCGGGCACCCTGTCGTGGTACGGGTCGTCGCTGGTCGGCGACGGTCTGGCCGGCTGTTCGCTGCTGTTCGACGCGGACACCGCCGACCGGTCCCGGTCCATCGTCCTGGCCACCGACAACGACGTGCAGGGCGAGGCGATCTACGAGCTGGAAGAAGCCGTGGCGCTGGCCGACCGGCGGGCCGCGTCGCTGTACGGGCTGTTCCCGCAGGAGGAGCAGGGCACCCGGCACGACCGCCAGTTCTCCCGGGCGCTGCAGGACGTCGGCGGCAAGGTCTGGTACGCCGAGGACCCCGCCGCGGTGCGCACCGTCGTCGCGGAGGTCGTCGCCGACCAGGGTGAGGCGATCGCGAAGACCGCACCGCCGCAGGTCACCGACGCGCAGCGGGCCTGGACCGGCCTGGGCGGCATCGGGCTGGCGCTGCTGCTGGCGGTCCGGGTCTGGGGGCGGCGATGACCTGGCGACCGTTGCTGCCGTGGGCCGGGCTGGTGCTGGCGGGTCTGGTCGGTACCGGTGTGTGCGTGCTCGGCCTGCTGCGGACGTACCCGACCGGCGCGGTGCTGAGCCGAGTCGGCTGGGCCGCCCGGATCGTCATGGTGTGGACGCTGGTCGTCGTCGCGGCGCAACCGTCGACGACGACCACCGTCCCGGTGGGCACCTCCGCCTCGAACGTGGACGTCCTGCTCGTCGTGGACCGCACCGGGTCGATGGCGGCGCAGGACTGGGACGGTGACCGCCCCCGGCTGGACGGGGTGCGCGCCGACGTGGCGACGCTGGTCGACGCGCTGCCCGGGGTGCGCTGGTCGGTGCTGGCCTGGGACTCCCAGGCGGTGCGTACGCTGCCTTTCACCTCCGACGCGCACGCCCTGATGTCGTGGGTGGCGTCGCTGCGCCAGGAGATCACGGTGTATTCCGGCGGGTCGCAGATCGACCGTCCGCTGGAGAAGCTGGCCGAGATCGTCGCCGACGAGACGGAACGTCGTCCCCAGGCCCTGCAGTACGTCGTCATCATGTCCGACGGGGAGTCGACCCTGGACAGCCCGTGGATGTCGTTCCGCGGGCTGCACGGCCATGTGGCCGGTGGCGCGGTGCTGGGCTACGGCACCAACGAAGGCGGTCAGATGCGTTCCTACGACGGTGCGGCCGACCCCGACCCCGACGCCCCGTGGATCACCGACGACTCCGGCCGACCCGCCGTGTCGCGGATCGACGAGCAGGTGCTCACGGCGGTCGCCGGCCAGCTGGAGGTGCCGTACCTGCACCGCACCGGCCCGGACGGGGCTGACCTGGTGGCCTGGGCGAAGGACCTGGCCCGGGTGACGAAGACCGAACCGGGCCGCACGGTGACCACGTACCTGGCCCAGACCTGGCCGATGGCGGTCCTGCTGGCGCTGGCGCTGGCGGTCGAGGTCGTGCTCGCCGTGCCCCGGCGCACCCGGCGGTCGCGATGAGCGACGCCCAGACCCGGCGCAAGCCTGCTCGGTGGGCCCGGACAAGAACACCGCTGAGCCCCGAGCGGCGGGCCCGGGCGCTACGCTCCCGGCTGGTCTGGTCGGCCGGGGTGGCGCCGCTGGTCGTCGTGCTGCTCTGGTTCGCCTGGCCGATGGTCGTCGCGGGCCCCGCCGTGCGCTCGGCCGCGCACACCACCGCTGGCGACCGGTCCGGCTACTTCTGGCTGGACGCCGTCGCCGACCACGATGCCGTGGAGCTGTGGCGGGCCGACTACAACTCCGGCACGGTCCGGCTGCTGGCCGGTGAGGGCTGGGCGGCGGTCGGTCCGCTGCGTCGGGCCCTGGCCGCCGTGCCGGAGGTCAAAGAAGACCAGTACGCGCAGTACTGCATGGTGCTGGACAACCTCGTCCTGGCCTATGCGGCCCAGGCGGAGCACACCACCGACCCCGACGTGGCCGACCGCGCCGTCGCCGACGCCGTCCAGCTGCTCAAGGACCCGCGCTGCTCGGACCAGGACGACACGCCGCACCTCTCCCAGCCGTCGCCGCAGAACCGGCGGCCGGACGGGCAGGGCGGCCAGGGCGACGACGAGGCCGAGCAGGAGCGCCAGCGCGAGCTCGAAGAGCGGCAGCGTGACGCCGACGCCGACGCCGAGCAGTTCCGGCAGGGCGGTACGCCCGACCTGATGAACCCGGGTGGCGGCCGGGCGGGCGGTGACGGACCGGGCGGGCACCAGGACTGGTGACCGCTGCGAAGGCCGGTAGGAAAACCGTGCGGGCACAGCAACGCCGACGGGCGGAAGGGGGAGGCCCGTCGGCGCTGCTGTGGTCTGGTTGCTGCGGGGTCGTGCGTGGGGTTCAGCCTTGGGCCAGGGTGGCGCCGCTGATGGGCAGCAGGACCCAGGGTCCGGAGGCGGTGGCCTGCTGCACGACCGTGGCAGAGGCGGTCTCGGTGGTGGAGGTCTCGGTGTAGGCCTGGTAGGACTCCACACCCTGGGCCTGGTAGTACTCGGCCACGGTCTGGGTCGACTCGACCATGGTGTACTCCGAGGCGGCCCAGGACTGCTCGAACACCGATACCGGCACCCCGACGTACTGGTCGGCCACCATGTGGGACAGGTACACCGTGGAGGTCTCGTAGCTGACCGAGGTCACCGTGGTCATCGTCGAGACCCCGGCCGCCGACTCGTAGGCCACCAGCACCGTGTACTCCTCGGAGGACACGGCCTGCTCCAGGACCGTCATCGACGCGTACGACGTGGTGACCGAGATCCCGCTGGTCTCCAGCACCCCGACCACGACCTCCGGGGTCAGGCCCGGCACGCCGGCCGGACCGACCACCCAGCCCGCGCCGCCGTCCACGGCGTACCCGTTGACGATCTGCACGAACTCCGTGGAGGTCACCGTCGTCTCGGAGTAGCAGTTGTAGATCTCCACCACCGACGCCGGCACCAGCGACCCGTCCCAAGACTGGGAGAACCACAGGTCGCCCTCGGCGAACGGGTCGCCGGCGATCTGCCCGTCGTGGACCTCGGGGTACCACACCGGCAGGTCCGGGGCCCCCAGGTCCAGCGGCGTGTAGTGCTCGTTGACCAGGTTCCACAGGGCGGGCGAGGCCGTCTGCAGGTCCTCGGCGCTGACGGTGTCGGTCGAGTCCAGCGACCCGTCACCGTCGGAGTCCCACTGCACGTCGTACCCGCCGGTCTCGTAGTTGTTCGTGATCAGCACGTCGTACTGACCGTCCCCGTCGGTGTCGATCGCCAGGTAGTCGATATCCCCGTCCTGGTCGAAGTCCGTCGCGTCGAACGACCCGATCCCCTCCAGGTACCCCACCAGCGAGTCGTTCACGCCGTCGCCGTCCCAGTCGTAGGCCACCACCTGCTCGGCACCGAACTCCGCCACCGGCGGCACCGTGTACGGCTCGTACGCACTGACATCAGCCGCGTCGTCGAGAGGCTCGTTGTGAGTAGCGTCGAAGTCCATGGTCGTCAACCTTTCTTGGTGAGGTGCCTGTCTGATGGCACCAGAGGGGGTGGATGTTCCCGGTCGCCCGGCCGGGCCGACAGGTCAGTCAGTGGGAGTCCAGGTAGTCGCGCAGGGCCTGGGCCTCTGACGAGGTCATGACGCCAAAGTTGGCTGTCGCCGAGGTGGCGTTGTCCACGGTCCCCACGCCCTCTATGCAGAACGGGGCATCGGCATAGCAGTACACGTGGAGGTAGCTGTCCGTGTAGTCGGCGTCTTGGGCGCCGAAGTCGTAGACCAGCCAGGGGCCCATCTCGTCGCCATCCTTGTTGCGCCACTGACCGTTGTCCTCGTAGTTGGCACCCTTGAACGCTGTGACAGCTCTCTGGGGGGTCGGCCACTGGCTGATGTACACGCCCCCGTCGCCCGTGGAGCAGATCGTCGCCTCGGTCCAGCCCCTTGGTGTGTACGCGCTGTAGGGCTCGCAGGTGCTGGTGTCGACCCCCGCCTTGGGCTTGAACGCGTACAGGGCCGCGGCGGTGCCTTCGAAGGCGGGGCAGTCACCGGTGGTGGTGGTGCCGTCCCAGCAGGTCTGTTCGGGTGGGCTGGTGGTGGCGACGCCGCCACCACCGCCGCCACCACCGTCGTCCCGGAAGGCGAACCACCAGGTGCCCAGGCCGACGACGGCCAGGGCGAGCAGGCCGACCGCCACACCGAGGGCGATCTTGGGGCCGTTGCCCGGGCTGGGACGGGTGCCGATCGGGGCTTGGGCCGGTCTGGTGGGCCCGGTGGGTCGTGGTGCGGGGTAGCCGGGTCCGTGGGCATAGCTGGGTGCGCCGGGGCCCGGGCCGGGCCTGTAGCCGGGCGTGGTCGGTGCGGTGGGGGGTGGTGGGGTCGAGGCGGCGTAGCCGGGCGCGGTCGAGGTGTAGCCAGACCTGTCGGGAGGTGGGGTGGGTGGTGGGGTGATGCGTGGTGGTCCGCTGGCGGCCTGGCGTGGTTGGGTCGGCTGGGTGGGTGGTGGGGTATGGGTGGGCGGTTGGGCCTGGGTGGGTGCGGGCCGGGGTGGTGAGGACGGTGGGGGTGGGGGTTGTTGTTGTTGGCGTTGTTGGGTCAGCTGGTGGGCCAGGGCGGCCAGCTGGGCGGGTGTCATGACGGCGACGGGTGTCTTCAGGGCGCCGACGGCGACGGCCAGCTTGGGGTCGCCCAGGGGGGCGGTGAGGATACCGGTGACTTTGTGCAGGGCCTGGGCCAGGGCGGGGGTGTAGGCGGTGCCGCCGGTCAGGT
Organism: Micrococcales bacterium; assembly: GCA_009777345.1. Taxonomy (GTDB): domain Bacteria; phylum Actinomycetota; class Actinomycetes; order Actinomycetales; family Cellulomonadaceae; genus Cellulomonas. The sequence continues at coordinate 46,342 of WRMB01000023.1, forward strand.
ACAGGCCGGCCAGGCTGCCGGTGCCGGAGGCCTGCAGGGCGCGGGCGGTCAGGGCTCCGGCGCGGGCCATGGGTTCGGCGATGAGGTCTTCGTACTCTTCGCGGGTGACGGTCAGGGTGGTCTCGTGGCCGGCCACGGCCACGCCGATGGGGGCGTTGGTGTGCTCGGACAGGTCTTGTTTGGCCGAGCGGACCACGTCGAGCAGGGTCAGGGCGGCGCCCAGGTGCTCGGGGTCGGCCAGGGCGGCGGCCATGTCCTGGCGTCCGGAGGCCCGCAGCTGGGAAAGGACCCACTGGTACAGCAGGTCGTCCAGGTCGTTGCCGCCCAGCCGGTCGTCGCCTTCCTGGGCGACGACCAGCAGGTCCTTGCCGGGGGCGGGGTCGTCGGTGGTCTGCAGCACCGCGACGTCGCAGGTCCCGCCGCCGGTGTCGACGACCGCGACCCGCGAGCCCGGGGGCAGGGACCCGGGTGGGACGTGGGCGTGCAGGGCGGCGATGGGCTCGGGCAGCAGGCGGATGGTATCGGGGGCGAACCCCGCGCTCTGGGCGGCTTCCTGCAGGGCGCCCAGGCGGGCCCGTCCCCACCGCACGGGGTGGGTCAGGACCAGCCGGTCCGGTGCGCTGCCCCCGGCGGTGCGTATGGCGCGTTCGCGCACGGCGGCCAGGACGTGCGAGGCGATAGCCGCCGGGGAGACCATGTCGTCGCCGAGCGCGACCGGTTCTTGGCCCAGCCGGGCCTTGGGGGAGCCGATGAACGTGTCGGGGTGGGTCCGCCGGGCGTTGAGCGCGGCCTGCCCGACCCGCCACCGGCCCTCGGTCACCACTACCGCCGAGGGCATCGTGTCCGAGTTCGGGTCTAGCTTGACCTTCTCTACCCGGGTGTCGGCGAACCGGATCGCCGCCCCTGTGTTGACCGTCCCGAAGTCGACAGCCAGGATCCAACCAGACACGGCGCATTCCTCCGATCACAGCCGTCGGGGCACGACAGCTCTAGAAGCCCGGGACGAGAGTCCCGCATTAGAAGCGCACTCGACCGGACCGACACCGTCGATCTCGTCCGCCGCGGTCTGGACCCACAGCACGAGAGGCGCCGCGCGTCGGCGGAGCCGCGCGTGGAGCAGCGCTGGGGACGGTTCGCACCGCGACCACTTGAGCCGAGCGTACCGGCAGCGGCAGGAGCGGGTCGAGCAGGTCGAGTCATCTGCGGTCGCCTTTCTTACCCGTCAGGCCAGCTGCTGGTGAGTAAGATATCCGCTCCGGTCCGCGTTGTTCCGCACGGTGCTGGTCTCCCCCACAACGTGCCCACCGTCTTCACAGCGTCTGACGGTGCGCGATGAGCGTGAACGACCGTTCCAGGATGGTGCAGGCCGCGGCCAGCCCCGGGGTGATCGCCAGCGACGCGTCGGCCCGGGCCCGGTTGACGGCCGCGATCGCCTCCTTGCGGATCGACACCGTGTCGGCGGACGGACCCAGGCCGACCCGGCGGGCGTCGTCGGGCGCCGAGGTCAGCCGCTCCAGGGTGGCGACGACCGGGTGGCTCGGGGCGGTGTAGCGCAGCTCTTCCCAGGCGTTGAGCTCGGCGAGCGGGTGCAGCTCGGGGGACAGCAGCGCCTCGGAGATGGCCTGGGACATCTGCCAGTGCAACGGCCCGGCCGCGTTGGTCACCTGGGTGAGCAGGTTGAGCGCCTGGCGGGCCTTGAGCTGGCGGTGCCGACCCACGTAGCGGTCGCGCAGCGCGCGGCGCAGGGTGGTCTCGTTCGACCGGGTGGACAGCCATTCGGACAGCGTCCCGGAACCCGCCGCGGCGGCGGCCCGGCCGTACCGGATGCCGTAGTCGCCGACGACGGCCGCGGCCGTGTCGATGGCCTGGGCCTGGTCGTCGTCCGGGTAGCGCAGCTCCGCCTCGTCGAGGCCGTCCAGCGAGGCCAGCGCGCGCGTCAGGTGCTCCGTGACCTGCCCGGTGGCGACCGACTGGGCCATCAGGCCGGACACCGGGATCACCGTGGACAGCTCGGCGGCCCGCTGGGTGGCGATGGCCGTCGCATAGGCGGCGGCGTCGTCGAAGGGGTCGGTCTCGCCCCAGGCGCCCGAGCCGAAGGTGTCGGCGTGGGACAGCACGCCGATGGCCGACGACGGCTCGCCCGCCCCCGTGGTGGCCCGGCCGGACACCTCGGTGAAGTCCCGCAGCACCTCGACGTCGTCGGCCCGCGACACGTCGCGGAACACGTAGACCAGGGCGTCGGCCTGGCGGGCCTCCAGCATGGCGCGCCGGGTCGCCTCGTCGTTGACCGTGGTCGTGGTGGCCAGGCCGGGGGTGTCGATGAGCGCGAAGTCCCGCAGCGCCGACTCCTGGAGGAAGACCACCAGGTGCGAGACCTCCGACGGCGGGTGGCCGACAGAGTCCGGCACCCGCCGGTTCACCAGGGCGAACTGCTCGACCCGGCCGTCGCGCAGGTGCACCTCGCCGCGCTCAGGGGCACCCCAGGCGTAGTGGGTGACCATCGATGTGCACTCGGCCTCGTCGGTGGCTGCGATCCGCCGCCCGATGATGGCGTTGACCAGGGTGGACTTCCCGGCCTTCACCCGGCCGACCACGGCCAGGCGCAGGTGCGCGTCGTGCAGCCGGGCCCGGGCCTGGTCGACACCAGGCCGGGCCGGGGTACCGCCGATCATCTCGATCGTGTTGCACAGCCGCAGCATGGCGTCGGTCATCGGATCGTCGGACACGCTTCTAGGCTCCTTCGTTGGTGTCGGCCGTCCAGACCTCGACCCCGGCCGGCCGGACGACACCGCGCGCGGAACGCCACCCGGCCCGGTGCACGACCGCGATCGTACCGGCCTGGTCGGGGGTCTCGGCCGGGCGGGTCGCGACCGCCTCGTGCACGTCGGGGTTGAACGTGGTGCCGACGACGGCCTCGACCGGCTCCACGCCGACGGTCCGCAGGGCCCGGACCGCCTGGGTCTGGGCCGCGGGGGTCGTGATGAGGTCGGCGAGCGTGATGAGCTCGGGCACCACCGGTGACGCCGCCGGGTCAGGGGCCACGACCGGCACCGACGCTGTGACCGGGGCCATCACCGGTGCCAGGACTGGCGTCGGTGATGAGCGCCGTCCGAAGGCCTTGACGGCCAGCGCGACGACAGCGGCGAGCAGCACCACGACCAGCACCCAGGGGATCGCCGTGGCCAGGACGTCGGAGCCGTCGTCGTCACCGGTAGTCGGCTCCGGGCTGACCGTCGTCGTGGTGATCGGCTCCTGGGTCGGCGGGGGGTCGTCGACGGCGTCGTCGTTGTCGAACTGCCCCGGCTTGTCGGTCTGGGTGGGCTCTTTCTGCTCCTCGTCGGACGAGGGATCGCCGGGCAAGAGGCCCCCGACCGTGTCCGGGGCGGTGCGGTCGGTCTTCAGTTCGCTGGGGGGGTCTGTGGGATCCACCATGAGGTTTCCCTCCGTCAAGTCGGTGTGCCGGACGGCTCGGGCAGGTGCGTGGGCGTAGCCCGGCTTTCGCAGTCTGAGTCGTCAGGTGCCCGGGATGTTCCCGGCGCGTCGGAGATCGTCCGGACCAGGTCGGTCGGTTCACGGTGCTGCCGCGAGAGCCGCGACCTCGGCGGGCGTCAGCGAGCCGATACGGCGGTCGGCCTCGGCAAGAACGGCAGGATCGACCGCGAACATGCTTACGCAGAACGGGATCTTCTCGTAGCACCGGACGATCGATGTGCTGCTGACGAACAAGGTCCCGAGCCGGTCGGAGCCTGCGTACCATTCCTGCTGGTACCAGCCCGGTTCGTACGGGTTTGTCCATATTGCCTGATAGTAGGCCTGGACCTGGTCGGGGGTGGCTGAACGGAGGTAGGTGGCTCCGGAGGTCAGGTTCTCCCAGTCGCACACGTGCGTCTCCAGGACACCGAAGGTGCTTGCATAATCGTTGGCCGTCGTGTTGCGGCAGTCGTCGTACGCGGGCTGCGGCGGGAACACGGTCAGCGCCGCGTCCAGGCCCTCCAGCGGTGGGCACTGCCCGGTCGAGGAGCCGTCCCAGCAGACGGTCGGTGTCGAGGTACTGGTCGAGGTGCTCGTGGCCCCAGGGGGGCTGGGGCTGGGTGTGCCGGTTCTCGTCGAGTCCTGGGTGAGTCGCCAGACCCCCGCAGTGCTCAGCCCGACGACGAGCAGCCCGACGACGAGTGCCGTCACGACGAGCCGTCGTGACGGTCGTGCCAGGGCGGGTCGTGCCGGAGCAGCGAGCGCTAGGCTGAGTGAGGTCGGCAGGGCGGCGTCCTGCCAGGTGCGCAGGTCGACGCGCAGCTCGGTGGCAGTCTGGTAGCGCAGGTCACGGTCCTTGACCAGGGCCCTGGCCACGATCCGGTCCAGCGCCGCGGGCACGGCCGGGTTCAGCGTCGAGGGGGCGGGCGGCGTGTCGTTGAGGTGCTGGTAGAGCAGGGAGACCACGGAGCCGGAGACGAACGGCGGCCGTCCGGTGAGCAGCTCGAACATCAGGCAGCCCAGGCTGTAGAGGTCGGCGCGGGCGTCGGCCTTCTCGCCGCGGATCTGCTCGGGTGACACGTACTGCGCGGTGCCCAGGACGGCGGCGGTCTTGGTCAGCGTGGTCGTCGAGTCCAGCGCCCGGGCGATGCCGAAGTCCATCACCTTGACCGTGCCGGCGGGGGTGATCATGACGTTCGAGGGCTTGATGTCGCGGTGCACCACCCCAGCGCGGTGGGCGATCTCCAGCGCCGCCCCCACCCAGTCGACGATCCCCAGCGCCTCGTCCGGCGACGGGAGGCTGTCGTCGAGCAGCTGGCGCAGGGTGCGTCCTGCGACGTGCTCCATGACGATGTACGACAGCCGGGTACCGTCCGGCCGTGCCTGCTCGCCGGTGTCCAGCACGGACACGATCGACGGGTGGTCCAGGGCCGCGACGATCTGCGCCTCGCGCCGGAACCGGGCCTCCAGGGTCGGGTCGGCCATCTCGTCCGGCAGGTCGTCGCGCAGGATCTTCACCGCCACGGTGCGTCTCAGACGCAGGTCGCGAGCGACCCGGACCTCGGCCATCCCGCCGCGGCCGATCCTGGTGCCCAGCTCGTAGCGGCCGCCCAGCACCGTGGCCGACATCAGGACCGGAGCTTCGCTATCGCATCCTCGACGGCCTGCTTCACCTTGGCGGCCTCGGCCAGGTCGTGGTCGAGCTCGCGCAGCCGGTCGGCGCGCTGCTGCCGGGTCTCGTTGGCGGCCCGCTTGGCGGTCTGCATCTGCTCGCGGATCTGGGTGACCATGGCGTTGAGCTGGTTGTCGAAGTCCTTGCGGACCGTCGAGCGCAGCAGGTCGAAGCTCGACGTGTAGGCCCGGGACAGCTGCCGCTGCAGCGTGCCGCGGCGTTCCCGCAGGAAGGTCACGAGGTTCTGACGCCGCTTCTGGTTGCCCCGGACCATGATCCCGGCGGGCACCAGGATCAGGGCGAAGGCACCGCCGACCGCGGTAGCCACCGTCAGACCGCCGATCAGGACGGCACCGGAGGAGATGCCCACGGCAGGAGCCAGCGTGTTGGCCAGGCTGACGCCCATCATGCCGGACATGAACATGGAGACGTCCATGTCGGCGCCCTGGTCCTGGACGGTCGAGCTCAGCGCCGCGACCGAGTCGCGCTCGGCGGCCAGGTCCATCATCAGCTGCGGGCTCGGGGCCAGGCCGATGTTCGAGTAGAGCCGGAAGATGAGCTCGGCGAACCGGTGGTTCATCCCCTCCATGACATCGGCCTCGATCATCGACAGCTCGGCCAGCAGGTCGACGGCCAAGGTGGACTGCCGCTTCTTCGACGTGCCCCAGCGGTGGTCGTTGATCTGGTCGGTCCAGCGGTTGGCGAACTCCTCCAGCCGCAGGTCGATCTCGATCTCGAGGTTGCGGCGCAGCGCCGAGCAGTCGCGGTCCCAGTCGTAGCGCATGTCCGAGCCGACCGACTGCAGCGCGGTCAGCTGGGCCTCCTTGGCGGTCAGCTCGGCCAGGTCGACCTCGTTGCCGCTGGCCGCCTGGCGGTCGCCGGTCAGCCGGGCGACCACCGGTTCCAGCAGCACGAGCGACTGGTTCAGGGCGTGGACCACCGGCACGTTCGAAGCGCTGCCCATGAGGCCGCCGACCGTCGTGACCAGCTCGTCGATACCGCTGCGGGCCCGGGCCCGGACCGCGACGTGCTCGGGCAGCGTGGCCGCCGCTGCCGCGTCGTTGGCGCTGATCCCGACCACCTGGACGTTTGCGAACTCGGGACGGGTGGCCAGCGACCGGCGGGTCTCCTCGACCCGGTCCTGCGCGCTGCGCGACAGGTCGGTCTTGTTCACCGCGACGACGACCGCCTCGACCCGTTTCGCGCAGGAGGCCAGGAAGTCCAGCGCCGGGGTGGTCAGGGGGGCGGTCACGTCGGTGACCATGATCAGGACCGACGCGGTCTCGGCCTGGGAGATGGCCATCCGGGCGTGGGCCTCGTTGAGACCGCCCGACCCGGGGGTGTCCACGATCATCGCACCGGGCAGCAGACCGTCGGTCACCGCCACGGTGGCGCCCAGCACCGGGATCGCGTCCGGACCGGAGACGTGCAAGCCGTCGATGTGCACCCAGTCGGCCAGCTCGGTGGTGTCCACCAGGCGGGGGCCGCTGGCCAGCTGCACCCGGGCCTTGCCCACCGGCAGGTCCTCGGTCGGCGGCACGAACGTCAGGTAGGTGCCGGTGGTCTCGCCGTTGCCGACCGGGGACAGACCCGGGGCGCCGACCAGCACGTTCACCAGGCTGGACTTGCCCCGGCCGACCTCGCCGACGACGACCACCGAGGGCAGCCCGCGCAGGCCGCGGTTCATCTGCTCCATGAGCTGGTCCAGGCTGTCGGTGGTGGACCGGACCTTGAGGAACGTCCGCATGTCGCGGAACGCCGTCTGCGCCGGGCCGGGCACCGGCGTGCCGAGCGGACGGCGGGCCAGCCTGGAGGGGTCAGAAGTAGCCATCGGTATCAGCGAAACCCGGGTTGTCGTAGCCGTGGTCAGGGTAGCCGGGATCGTACCCCGAGGTGTCGTGGTCGTCGTACGCGTGGTCGAAGAGGTCGTGGACGGTGTCGAGCGCGGCGTCGTCGGTCAGGTCGTCAGCCTGGTCACCGGGCAGGGCGAGGTCGTAGCCAGCGTCCAGCCCGGGCAGGTCGTCGGTCGGTACGAGGGCGGCGTCCGGCTCGGCCTGCGGGTCGAACGCGTGCCCCAGAGCCGCTGTCCAGACGTGGTCCGGCAGCTCGGGCAGGTCACCGAGGACGGGCTCCTCTTCAGCTAGGTCGGTCATCTCAGCTATCTTTCTTCCTTGAAGTACCTGCGCGGCGGGGTCCGTCTAGGACACTATGTGTACTGCGGGCGTCCGGCGCGACGCGTCTCACGGGAGAGCGACCTCTTTGGCCATGGCAACATCTGACTCCGACCTGCTGGCCCGCGCGTGCTCCGGCGACCAGCGGGCTTTCGAGGCGCTGGTCGCGCCGCACCGCCGGACGCTGTGGGGCGTCTGCCTGCGGATCACCGGCAGCCACCACCTGGCTGAGGACGCGCTGCAGGACGCCCTGCTGGCGGCCTGGCGCAACCTGGCCCGGTTCCGCGGCGAGTCGGCGGTGTCCACCTGGCTGTACCGGATCGCGTCGAACGCGGCGCTGGCCCAGGTCCGTCGTCGCCGGGAAGAGACGGTCGAGGCCGTCCCGGAGACCGCTGACGAGTGGGCGGACCCCCAGCACGGCATCGCCGAGCGCGACCGGGTGACCGAGGCGCTGCGGCAGGTGCCGCCGGACTTCCGCGAGGCGCTGGTGCTGCGCGAGTACGGCGACTTCACGTACGAGCAGATCGCGGCGCACCAGGGGGTCGGGGTGCAGACGGTCAAGAGCAGGCTCAGCCGCGCCCGGACGGCGCTGCGGGCCGCGCTGGCTGAGTCCTGACATGGTGCCGCACTCCTTCGTGTCGAGCCTCGTGGTTCGTGCAGAGGCTGTGTAGAGACTGTGCACCTTGGATGCGCCAGGGTCCAGGTTTGTTCCCGGCAGCCAGGTTCCCCCTCTGCCGGACCGCGTCCTGAGCCCTGATCCACCGATTTGCGCCGTCACGAGCGTCATTCCCCAGCGCCACTCCACACGTCGGCTACGCCGCCGCGCGGAGCCTCTGGCGCTGTGGGCCCAGACGGGTC
>WRMB01000024.1 GCA_009777345.1 Micrococcales bacterium
GAGGTCTTCCTGCTGGGCGGCGTGAGAACCTCCATCATCGGAAGACCTCGACCCCACCGACGACCGACGCGCCGCCCCTACCAACCCTCACCCGTCAGCCCACTACACCCTCAACTGTGAAGAGCCGGTATGCCGCGACGCTCTCGGTCGCGATGTCCACGAGTCGTCTCATTGCGTCCTGCTCGGTGCCGGTGATGACGACAGGGAGGGGGCAATTCCCGTAACAGCTGTCGTCGTCGCAGTCCAGTAACCAAGACGACTGCGGTGCGTCCGCCGTCACGGGGTGGCCAGCCGGCTCGGTCGGGCGGCCCGGTTCTGGCTCGGCGGCGGACGGCGGTGGCGTTCCCCAGACCGGAGGTGTCGGAATGTCTGCCATCGAGGACCTCCGTGTGCTGGTTCATGCGCTGGAGAGGGAGTGTAACCGCTCTGTACCAGCGGGTCTGGGCGGTCGGGTGGGACGATGGGACGGTGACGTCTTCGCCTGCGGCCCGGCGCGACCGGCGGTGGGGGGTCGACCCGCTGACCGGGCTGGTGCTGGTGGCGTTGGTGGCGGGGCTGGTCGTGCCGGTGCGGGGGGCGGGCGCGGACGTCGGCCGGTGGGCGGTCACCGCGGCGGTGGTGCTGCTGTTCTTCGGCTACGGGGTGCGTACGTCGCGGGCCGAGCTGCGTGACGCGGTGCGGGCCTGGCGCCTGCAGGTGTCGGTGCTGGTCGCGACGTTCGTGGTGTTCCCGGTGCTTGGGGTGGGGGCCCACCTGGTCCCAGGGCTGGGGGACCTGAGCGGTGGGGTGCTGTACCTGGCGCTGCTGCCGTCCACGGTGCAGTCGTCGGTGGTGCTCACGTCGATCGCCCAGGGCAACGTGCCGGGGGCGATCACCGCGGCGACCGCGTCGAACATCATCGGGATCGTCGCCACGCCTGTGCTGGTCATGCTGTCTGGTTCTGTGCTGATGGGCCGGGCTGGAAGTGGGCTGGGGCCGGGCGCGCTGGTCGGCGTCCTCACTCACCTGGTCCTGCCGTTCACGGTCGGGCAGGTCGCGCAGCGCTGGTGGGGACCGTGGCTGAAAGGGCACTCGCGGGTCACCAAGGTCACCGACCGGGGCACTGTGGTGCTGGTCGTGTACGTCTCGGTGAGCGAAGCGACAGTCTCTGGGGCCTGGACCCGCCTGACACCTGGACACCTGGCGGTGCTGCTCGCGGTGTGCGCGGTACTGCTGGCCGTGATGCTGCTGGTCACCTGGCACGGCGGGGCCTGGCTGGGCCTGCCCCGCGCCGACCGGATCACCCTGCTCATGTGCGGCTCGAAGAAGTCCCTGGCCACCGGGCTGCCCATGGCGTCGGTGTTGTTCGTCCCCGCCGTCGCGGCGTCGGTCGCCCTCCCGGTGATCGTCTTCCACCAGCTCCAGCTGGCGGTCTGCGCCGTGCTGGCCCGGCGCCTGTCGGACGGCTGACGGCTGTCGGGATCGGCGCCTACCCGGCGATGAGCTCGGTGAGGATCTCGGAACCTGGTCGACCGTTCTGGGCCTGCGCTGCGGCGCGGTACGTGACCTCCGCCGCGTCGGTCCTGATCTTGAGGACCTGGAGGGCGTAGCCGCCGACGACCTTGAGACGCATGGAGGGGAAATCGACGGGAAGGTCTTTGTCGAGGGCGCGCAGCGCCTTGGTGACAAGAAAGTCCTCCGGGAGAACGAGGGTCACAGCGTGTACCTCTCCTTGCCGTTGATCTTCAGCATATCGTTGAAGTAGTCGATGCTCTCGCGGCTGAACTCGTCGGAGTGCTTGCGCATGTACTTGACGGTCAGCCCGAAGTCGAACTCCTAGAGCTTCGCGATCCAGACGTAGAACGACGGGCCGTCGACAAGGTTCCTAGCCATCGAGAAGAACATGATGTTGTCGCGGATGGACCCGGTCGACTTTCGGACGCTCATGTCGCTCCTGTCTGGCCGCAGAGGTCGTTGGTGACCAGGTGTCCAGTCTAGTGTCGATCGTCTCGGCAGCAGCTGGCACGACCTGTCGAGCTTGCCGCGCACGGAGCCCAGAGACGCGCATCGAGACATGTCTCCGGACTCCGTGGCGGGGGGAGCAAGCAGTACTGGGTCGACTATCGCGCCATCAGTGCGAACACGCCCCACCCGAAGTGGGTGCGGGCGCCGGCCGCGTACAGCTGCGGTTCGGTCGCCAGCATGTGGCGGACCGCGTCGTGCAGCTCGTGGTCCGGATGGGCGTCGGCCCAGCGCCGCATCGACAGCCACTGCGCGGCCTGGTAGCGGTCCCAGGACTCCTCGGTGGCGCAGATCATCTCCACCACGTCGTAGCCCTGGGCGCCGAACCAGGCCAGCAGGTCCGGCAGGGTCATGTAGTCCTGCACGGTCAGGACCTGGTCGGACTCCGCCTGGCACCAGGCCAGGGCCTCCTCGGTCGCCGGGACCGTGCGCCAGTACGGTTCGCCCACCAGCAGCATCCCGCCGGGTACGAGGCTCTGGTTCAGCAGGTCGAGGGTGCCGGGCACCCCGCCGCCGATCCAGGTCGCACCCACGCAGGCCGCCACGTCCACGGGTTCGTCGACGACGTAGCCGCTGGCGTCAGCCTCGACGAACCGGACCGCGTCGCTCACGCCGAGCTGGTCGGCCCGGGCCCGGGCCTGGGCCAGGAAGTCGGGGTTGAGGTCCACCCCCAGGCCGGTGATCTGGTGGTCGCGCGCCCAGGTGGCCAGCAGCTCGCCGGAGCCGCAGGCCAGGTCGAGCAGACGCGTCCCCGGGGGGAGACGGAGTGCGGCACCGAAGTCGGCCAGCTGCCGTTCGGTCAGGGGGTTGTGGATGCGGTGGTGGAACTCACGGATCGAGAAGATAAGCAAGACGGTGCTCCTTGGACTGGTTCGGGTGGTTGTTCGCGTGGGAGCGGGCAGACCCGCTCACCGGCACCGAGACCGTCATCTGGCATCACGCCTTCTGTGATCGCCCGGCGCGCTGACCGCGACCGGGCGGGGCTCCGCACGAGCCACCCACGACACTACGGCCAGTTTCGGCTGGCCTGCCATGTTTTACCGCGGCCGTCCGCCAACCTGCTGCGATGCCGGGAGACCTGGACGACCACGTCTCGGGTTGCGGCCCTGCCGGTGGGTCCTGGCGGGGCGAAGTTCCGCACCCCGAGGGATGAGACAATCTACGGCGTGTCGATTCACGGTATTCCACTGAGTCCCGAGGTTGTCTCCGTCCTGGCTGACGCCGAGGTTTTCGACTGGACTGCCGTGTCGCACGCCTACTGGGATGCGGCCGACGTTCCTGCCATGCTGGCGGCCCTGGCTGCGGGCCAGGACGTCGGGCCCGACAGTCCTGTGGGAGACCTGTGGGGTTCGCTCTACCACCAGGGCACGGTGTACCCCGCGTCGACTGCAGCGGTGCCGTTCCTGGCGCGGCTGGCCGCAGCCGGGGCTGAGGCCAAGGAGTGCCTGTTGCAGCTGGGGGCAATGGCCCAGAGCGACGACGGGCTCGAACTCTCAGACCCGGAAGAGGTGCGGGACGCTGTGCGCGGCCAGGTCGGCGTTCTGCGTCCGCTGGCCGAGCACGGCCAGGCCGAGATCCGTCAGGCGACGGTGTTCGCCCTCGGTCAGACGCGGTCGTGCGACCTGGCACCGCTCCTGGGCGACGTCCTGGCGCATGACACGGAACCGGTCGTCCGTGCCGAAGCGCTGATGGGCCTTGCCCGTTGCGAGCATGATGTGGCCGCCCTGGTTGCCTCGGCCCTCGACGACCCGGACGACGCGGTCCGGTTGGCCGGTGTCGTCGCGGCCCTCGACGCGGGACGGTCCTGGAACGACAGCATGCACGAGGCGCTGCTGTCGGTCGCTGACCCGGACGGTGTCAGCGAGCACTTCTGCGAAAATCTGCTCGACGCCTGGTACGGATCGTTCGACTGGGTCGTGCAGATGCTCTGCGAGACCGGGCAGGGTGAAGCCGCCGCCCGGCTTCTGATCGATGCCGCAGGCTCTGAGGTCATCAGCCTGAGGACAGTGCTTCACTCAGCACCCTTGGTGCTGGACAGTCCGACGATCGACGGACAGTCCCGGGAGGCGCTGCGTCAAGCCCTCGCGGGACGCTGACGGGAGACCCATGCCACGAACCATCGAGGTGGGGCCCCCTAGCCCGGATCCCGGCGCATGAGGACCCGGGGGAAGCCGCCGGAGACGGACTGGGTGTCCATCGCCTTGTGGAAACCGGCGCGCTCGAAGATAGTTCGGGTGCCGACGTAAGCCATGGTCAGGTCGACCCGTTCGGTGCCGTTGTCGACGGGGTACCCCTCGACGGCAGGGGCGCCCTGGCTGAAGGCGTAGTCCGCCGCGCCACGGACCAGCGTGACGGCCAGGCCCTGGCGACGGTGCCCCGGCTGCACGCGCACGCACCACACCACCCAGACGTCCAGGTCGTCGACCTGGGGGATCTTCCGGCTGCGGCTGTAGGGCAGCTGGCGGCGTGGTGCCGTGGCGGCCCACCCGGCGACCTGGCCGTCCACGTAGGCCAGGACACCCGGGGCCACGTCCTGGCGGGTCAGCTCACGCACCCTGTCCCCGCGGGCCGGGCCAGTCAGCGACCGGTTCTCGGCGGCAGGGAGCCGGTGGCTGAGGCACCAGCACACCGTCGCCTGCGGGTTCTTCGGGCCCAGCACCGCCGCCAGGTCGTCGAAGCGCGCCTCGGTGGCCGGTTCGACGACGACCGCGGGGTTGTGGACGCCCATCGTCCTAGCTTACTCCCCAGGCGTTCGAGCCCGTGTGCACCGTGAACAGGGGCCTTGCATACCTGGGGTGAGCCGACGATGCTGTTATCGCCGGTTCCCGTGGTCGGCGGGGGAGCCAGGCTCTGGTAGAGAGGCGAATGACACCGATGTGATTCGGGGCGTAGTCTACGAGGCCCCGGTACCCGGACGAGAGGACGTGACGTGACGGCGACCCTGCCCGAGGCGGTCGACGTGGTCGAGGCTGCCTGCCTGTCAGAGCGGGACCAGCAGATCCTCGCCTTCGAACGGCAGTGGTGGCGCTACGCCGGGGCCAAAGAGCAGGCCGTGCGCGAGCTGTTCGACCTGTCCGCCACCCGGTACTACCAGGTGCTCAACGCCCTCATCGACGAACCGGCGGCGCTGGCCCACGACCCGATGCTGGTCAAGCGGCTGCGCCGGATGCGCACCTCCCGGCAGCGCGCCCGCAGCGCCCGCAGGCTCAACGCCGTCTAGCTGCGTCGGGGAAGGACGAACGTCTGGCTTCGGCCCTCGTCCCTCGCGCGTGACGACGGGCGTTGTCGGCCGTGTTCGTCGTACCCGTCCTGTTTTGCGGCCGGAGCGGCTAGCCTGTCGGACGTGAGCAAGAAGGGCTACCCGTACGACAAGGACGAGTTCGACGCGCCGGTCGACCCGGACGGTCCGCACGGCGTGCACCGGGCGCCGCGGTCCGCGTGGAGCCGGTGGTGGCCGTTCCTGGTCGTCATCGTCGTCGTCCCGGCGCTGACCTTCGCTGCCGTGTACTGGGCGTTGCAGTCGTCCCCAGGGTCCAGCGGCAGCTCGTCAGGCCAGACACCGGCGGCCGAGCAGCCCGGCGAGGAAGAACTGCCCGACGAGGATCCCGACGACGGGACCGAGCCGGACGACGAGCCTGCCGATCCGGTGCTCACCACGCAGGTCATGGTGATCAACGCGGGCAGCGGGCAGACCGGGCTGGCCAGCCAGGTGAGCGACGCGCTCAAGGAGGCAGGCTTCGCCACGCAGAACACCCCGGGCAACGGCGCCAAGGGCGGCCGCACCGCCGACACGGTGTACTACCAGTCGGAAGACCTCAGGGTCACGGCGGAGGCGGTCGCGGAGGCCGTCGGTGAGGCTCAGGGCCAGGCGGCCGTCGTGGAGCAGGGCCTGCCGACCGTCGACATGCCCACAGGGGAGCCCGCACCGCAGATCATCGTGATGCTCGTCAACAAACCGCGACCCTGATCCCGCCGATCGGCCCCACCGTCCCGCCACGCTCGCCGCGGCGGTCAGGGCGCGGTGACTTGGTCCGTCCCAGGTAGCGAGCTTGCACTCGACGGGGTCGAGTGCTAACCATGTACCTAGCACTCTCGCAGTGAGAGTGCTAGGAACTCCCGGGCTCCCGGTGAGGTCCGTCGCCGGGCGGGACATGACCGTACGGCGCGGGCCGTCCGTCGCGGGCACCTGGACCCGGATACACACCGACCAGAAGGATCGATAGCCACATGGCCAAGATCATCGCCTTCGACGAGGAGGCCCGGCGGAGCATGGAGCGAGGGCTGAACGTCCTCGCCGACACCGTCAAGGTCACCCTCGGCCCCAAGGGCCGCAACGTCGTGCTCGACAAGAAGTGGGGCGCCCCCACCATCACCAACGACGGGGTGTCGATCGCCAAGGAGATCGAGCTCGAAGACCCCTACGAGAAGATCGGCGCCGAGCTGGTCAAAGAGGTCGCGAAGAAGACCGACGACGTCGCCGGTGACGGGACCACCACCGCCACGGTGCTGGCCCAGGCGCTCGTCCACGAGGGTCTGCGCAACGTCGCGGCCGGCGCCAACCCGATCGCGCTGAAGCGCGGCATCGAGAAGGCCGTCGAGGCCGTCACCACCGAGCTCCTGGCCCAGGCCAAGGAGGTCGAGACCAAGGAGGAGATCGCCGCGACCGCCGCTATCTCCGCCGCCGACACCCAGATCGGCGAGCTGATCGCCGAGGCGCTGGACAAGGTCGGCAAGGAAGGCGTCGTCACCGTCGAGGACGGCCAGACGCTCGGCCTGGAGCTGGAGCTGACCGAGGGTATGCGGTTCGACAAGGGTTACCTGTCAGCCTACTTCGTCACCGACCCGGAGCGTCAGGAAGCCGTCCTGAACGACCCGTACATCCTGCTCGTGGAGTCGAAGGTCTCCTCGGTCAAGGACCTGCTGCCGCTGCTGGAGAAGGTCATCCAGACCGGCAAGGAGCTGTTCATCGTGGCCGAGGACGTGGAGTCCGAGGCGCTGGCCACCCTGGTGGTCAACAAGCTGCGCACGGTCTTCAAGTCGGTGGCCGTCAAGGCGCCGGGCTTCGGCGACCGCCGCAAGGCGATGCTGCAGGACATGGCCATCCTCACCGGCGGCCAGGTGGTCTCCGAGACCGTCGGCCTGAAGCTCGACTCCGTCGGTCTTGAGGTTCTGGGCACCGCGCGCAAGGTCGTGGTGACCAAGGACGAGACCACCATCGTCGAGGGTGGCGGCGACGCCGCGCAGATCGCCGGTCGGGTCTCCCAGATCCGGGCCGAGATCGAGAACTCCGACTCCGACTACGACCGCGAGAAGCTCCAGGAACGCCTGGCCAAGCTGGCCGGTGGCGTCGCCGTCATCAAGGCGGGTGCCGCCACCGAGGTCGAGGCCAAGGAACGCAAGCACCGCATCGAGGACGCGGTGCGCAACGCGAAGGCCGCCGTGGAGGAGGGCATCATCGCCGGTGGCGGTGTGGCGCTCATCCAGGCCGGTGCGCTGGCGTTCGAGAAGCTGGAGCTGGAGGGCGACGAGGCCATCGGTGCCCAGATCGTCAAGAAGGCGCTCGAGGCCCCGCTGAAGCAGATCGCGGTCAACGCCGGACACGAGGGCGGCGTCGTGGTCGAGAAGGTCCGGCACCTGCCCACGGGCCAGGGCCTGAACGCCGCGACCGACGTCTACGAGGACCTGCTGGCAGCCGGCGTGGCCGACCCGGTGAAGGTCACCCGTTCCGCGCTGCAGAACGCGGCCTCGATCGCGGCTCTGTTCATCACCACCGAGGCCGTCGTGGCCGACAAGCCGGAGAAGGCGCCCGCCGCGCCCGCCGGTGGCGACGGTGGCATGGGCGGCATGGACTTCTGATCCC
Source organism: Micrococcales bacterium (assembly GCA_009777345.1). Taxonomy (GTDB): domain Bacteria; phylum Actinomycetota; class Actinomycetes; order Actinomycetales; family Cellulomonadaceae; genus Cellulomonas. The sequence continues at coordinate 7,862 of WRMB01000024.1, forward strand.
TGCTTCCTGCACGACGGGGCCGGTCACCTGTGGGTGACCGGCCCCGTCCGTCGTTGTTCGCGCCTTCCACATTCCGCCTGTGCGACACTTCCGTGCCAGAACGACACTTTGAACTGTCGTTCTGGCGTGGAAATGTCGCACGGGCGGTCAGGGGTGTTGGGCGGTGGCTAGGGCGTGGCGGATGCGGGCGACCAGGCGGGGTGGGTCGCGGAGGTCTTCGGCGGTGACGCGGATCACTCGCCAGCCGGCCTCGGTGATGGCGTCGTGGCGGCGTTTCTCCTTGAACCAGGCGTCGCCGACGTACTTGGTGCGGCCGTCGTACTCGATGGCGACCCGCAGCTGGGGGTAGCCGAGATCGACCCAGTACGTCCCGCGCCAGGTCTGCACCGCGACCTGGGTCTGGGGGCAGGCAGGCCACCGGCCACAAGGAGGTAGCGCGTCGCTGTCTCTGGGGCCGACTCGGCTCCTGGGTCGGCAGCGGCCAGCACCCGTCGGGCGGCCGCGACTCCGGCGCGGCCTTGGAGACATTCGAGCAGGGTGGTGATCTCGGCAGCCTCGGCACCGGCCCGCAGTGCCCCGTCGGCGACCACCAGTGCGTCCAGCACCGGCAGGGACCGGGCACAGTCGACGACGGTCAGGGCGAGGCTGGTGACGGGCAGGTCGCAGACCGTGGCGCGGTGGGCCTCAGGTACCGGGTCGACGTGACGTCGCACTGACCGCTGACCAGGTCCCGGTCGGGTGGGCTGACGCAGGTGGGTGGCGGGAGCGTCGTCCCACACGGGCAGTCCCCACAGCAGGGCTGCCGACTCGTGGCTGAACCAGTGGGGGACGGTCGTCCGCCGGTGCACCGCCACGATCTGGGCCAGTGCTCGATCCCGCTGGCCGGTCGGGCGGTCCGCTGCGACGTACGCGCCTCGGCTGACCGGTTCCCACGCGCCGGTGCGCACCTGGGCGGCGACGACAGCGGTCGGATGGTCACGGGCGAAGAACACGTCGGGCAGCGTGGGCGGTACGGGTCGCGTCGACCCTGGTCGGACAGGCATGGGTCCACCTCACCCCATACCGCACCCTCAGTTGTTCCCGTCTGTGCGCACACCGTCACCACCGTGGGCTGTGGACGGTTCGTCGGCCAGTCCCGTGCGACACTTCCACGCCAGAACGACAGTTCAAAATGTCGCTCGCGCGTGAAAGTGTCGCACTGGCCTGGGTGCCGCTGCTTACCCTTCGTCGATGAGTTGGTCGATGAGTTGGTTGGCCAGCTCGCGCTCGGCCGTCAGCACCTCCTGCTGGGCGGAGCGGAACTCGTTCCAGTCGATCGGTTCGGTCCGCGCCGCCGAAGTAAGGCTCGTGAGCCTTGTCTGCGCTTCTTGCAGTCTCTCAGCTGGGGACACCGCTCCCTCCGTCGTCGCTCGGGCGGTCCCGTTCGTGTGCGACACTTTCACGCCAGAGCGACACCTCAGTGCTGTGGGAAGGCTTGTGGTTGTGGGTGCTGGCTGGCGTCGCGGCCACCGGGCTGTCGATCCCGCTGGGCTATGCCGTGTTCGTGGCAACACGGGAGTTCGACACGACCTACTACTGGCCGGTGCTACCAAACCTCGGACTGCTCGCGACCGTCGGGGTGGTCTGCGCGACCGTCCCGTTGGCGGCGCTGCGCCTGGTCCGTCGCGGCTCCCTGATCGAACGGCTCGGACGGCACGACTGAGCCCTGCCCCCCTGAGCCCTGCCCCGCCAGGTCGTTCATAGATCACAAACTCGTTCATCCGGATGAACGAGTTTGTGATCTATGAACGACTCCATGGGTGTACGACGCCAGGGAGCTGCCGAGCCGCTCGACGGTCGCGGAAGCGACCCGCCGCAATCGGGTCGAACGGTACGATGCGGGCATGAACGAGAGTGGTTCTTCAGCGCCTCGGCCGGCAGTGCGGACGGAAGGGCGCTGGGACTCCAGGGATCGAGCACAAGCGGCGAGGAGGTTCGGCAGGGTTCGTCGGTTCGTGGGGACAGCCCTCGTCGTGGTAGCTGCGCTGTCCTTCCTGGTGAGCGTGACGCTGCCTCAGTCTTGGGGCTGGTCGCCGGTCTCGTCGGGGCTGGGCATAGGCCTGGCCGCCTTAATCGCACTGCCCGGCGCATGGCTGCTCGACTCTGGGAGTAAGGCGGCATATGTCGCTGAGAGGGACGACCGCGCGGCCCGTCTGGCGAGGAAGTACGCACCGCTGCCGTGGGTGCTGCGGGTGGAGGGCGGATCCAGCTGCCGTCTGATGTCACCGTCGGTGGTGATCGGCAGCCGTCCGAAGAGCGACGATCCCGATGCCCAGTACGTGGATATCGCCGGCGGCCTGGGGCTGGAGACCTGGGCCCGTCTGGACCTGAAAGGCGACACCTGGTATGTCACCGATCTGAGCGGCTCGACCAGCGTGGTGGTTCCGACCCCCGACGGGATTCCCGTCACGATCGCCCGCGACGCGCCCGCTCCGGTCTACGGCTACATCAAGATCGGTCACCTCACGCTCCGGGTGGAGTCCACCACAGACTCTACTTCCACCGGCCCGAGTCTGACGGATCCAGACTGGGGATCGTCGGCGTCGGTCGGCCCTCCAGACTTCTCCCAGTCCGACCGGTCCACGTCATCCTTTGGCCAGCCCACGTCGGCATCTGCCCTCCGGGCCCCGGAAGACCCTGCTGACCTTCGTAGGCGACGGAATTTCAGGATCCGGATTGCTGTCGCGGCGATCGTCCTGGTCGTGTTCATCGCGGTCGCATTCGTGCTGTAGTCGGGCCGCTGGGACCCTCACAAGTATTCAATCAGTCTCTCCGAGGTAACCGACACCGACTGGACTGCTATTGATGGGGTGGAGGTAGACGGCGACGGGAACTCGTTCCTCCTGTTGGACAACTCCCGGGGGCCCCAGGTGGTGAAAGTGACCCCAAAGGGATCGGCCTCCGTCGTCGTCGGCAATGGCATCGCAGACGTTCCGGTGCCCGGCCCAGCCGCGGCGAGCCCGCTGCAGAGCATCACCAGCCACGCTCTTGGTGCTGCCGGGAACCTCTACCTGATGCCTATAGTCACGTCGTGGTGATGATGACCCCTGACGGGATGCTTTCTGTGGGCCACAGTCGGTGAGTTGGCCGGTTGCCGTCACACGCAGGCAGGGCGGCTCGGGCCAACGTCAGGGTGATCCTTGCCGCACCGTGCATGCAGTGCATGCGACGGTGTTAGCATCGACGGTGGAGGTGGTCGTATGGCGAACATCATCACCGTCCGGAACCTCGACCCGGGCGTCAAGGCGCGTATCCAGGACCGGGCCCGGCGGCACGGACGCTCGATGGAGGCCGAGATCAGGGCGATCCTTGCGGCCGTGCCAGTCCAGGACCCGGCCGAGGAGCCGCACGACTTCGTGTGGGCTGTCGCGCGCTACCAGGAGAGCATCGTCGACCTCGACAGTGATGTCGAGCTGGTCCGCCCGCCTGCTGAGCCAGCCCGCGGTGCGGACCTCTTCCAGGCAGCGCCGACGTGATCGTCCTGGACACGAACATCGTGTCGGTCTTCGCCCAGCCGCGAGACCGGTGGCCCGACCCGCTCGCGGCCTGGCTGGCCGACCAGCGACGCGGCAGTCTCTACCTGACGACGGTCACCCGGGCGGAGGTCGCCTACGGTGTCGCCGTCCTGCCCGACGGCAAGCGCAAGCACGACCTGGCCGCCCGGGTCGCCCGGCTGCTGGCCGATCTGGAGCCCTACACTCTGCCCTTCGACGTCGCCGCCGCCGATGCCTACGGTGACATCGCAGCCCGGCGCCGGGCCGCAGGGCGTCCGATCAGCACCGCCGATGCGCAGATCGCTGCCGTCGCCACGGTCCAGGACGCTACCGTCGCCACCCGCAACACCAAAGACTTCGACGGTCTCGGCCTCGTGCTGGTCAACCCCTACGGCTACCGGCCGTCGTAAGCCAGCGGTCACTGCCGGTACGACCAGGGAGCTGCCGAACCGCTCGACGGCCTCATGCCTCGGGCAGTGACCTGGACGGGCCGGTCGGGCGAGGGGACCCGCCAATCGGGTCGAACGGTACGATGCGGGCATGAACGAGAGTGGCTCTCCGGCAAGGAGGGGCAGGGTTCGTCGGTTCGTCGGTATAGCCCTCGTCGTGGTAGCCGTGTTGTCCTGGCTGGTGTGCCTGACGCTGCCTCAGCTTAGGGGCTCGTCGTGGGTGGGCGGGGCGATAATTATGCAAATGGTGGGCATAATCTTGGCCGGCTTACTCGGACTGCCCGGTCTGATGCTGTTCGACTCTGGGAGGACGGCGGCGTATGTCGCTGACAGGGACGGCCGCGCGGCCCGTCTGGCGAGGAAGTACGCACCGCTGCCATGGGTGCTGTGGGTGGAGGGCGCGACGCCGAACTGGCCGTCCAGCTGCCGTCTGATGTCACCATCGGTGGTGATCGGCAGCCGCCCGAAGAGCTACGATCCAGATGCCCAGTACGTGGATATCGACGACCCGGGCCTGGCACCGACCTGTGCCCGTCTGGACCTGAAAGGCGACACCTGGTATGTCACCGATCTGAGCAGCTCGACCAGCGTGGTGGTTCTGACCCCCGATGGGATTCCCGTTACGATCGCCCGCGACGCGCCCGCTCCGGTCTACGGCGACATCAAGATCGGTCGCCTCACGCTCCGGGTGGAGTCCACCACAGGCTCTACTTCCACTGGCCCGAGTCTGACGGATCCAGACTGGGGATCGTCGGCGTCGGTCGGCCCTCCAGACTTCTCCCAGTCCGACCAGTCCACGACCGGGTCATCCTTTGGCCACCACCCCACTGTCCTCCGTGCCCCGGAAGACCCTGCTGACCTTCGTTCACTACGGATTACCATGATCCTGAGTGCCGTTATGGCGGTCGTCCTGGTCGGCTCCACCACGGTCGCATTCGTGCTCCTGTCGGGCCGCTGGCCTCCCCAGAAGAAGCCCGTCAGCCTCAAAGAATTCGCCATCGACCATACGAGGTTTTCGGTTGACGGCGTGGAGGTCGACGACGACGGAAACCTGTTCCTCATAAGCAGCAGGTGGTGGTCCGGCAGCCGCGATACGTCGTATGGCGCCCAAGTGGTGAAGGTGACCCCCGGTGGGTCAGCCTCCGTCTTTGCCGGTACTGGTGCCATAGGATTCCCGGAGTCGGGTCCGGCCGTGGACAGCCAGTTGACCAGCATAGGCGGCCATGCGCTTGATGCTGCCGGGAACCTCTATCTGGTCGACTCGGCCAGCCGCGTCGTGGTGAAGGTGACTCCCGACGGGACGTTGTCGGTGGTTGCAGGGAACGGGGAAGAAGGAGACCCGGTGCCGGGCCTGGCCACGGCCAGTCCGCTACGGAGCCCCAGTACCATCGTTTTCGATGCTGCCGGGAACCTCTATCTCGACGACCGCCTCTCTGACACCGACCGCTTCTATCTCGGCTACCCCGAGACCTCTGACACCGGTGTTGTGGTAATGGTGACTCCTGACGGGACGCTGTCGGTGGTTGCAGGAAACGGGGAGGAAGGAGACCCGGTGCCGGGCCTGGCCACGGCCAGCCCGCTGCGGGGCCGCGGAGAAACCTTCACCATGCCCCAAGTCTGCGGCGGCGGTGGCCTAGTCGTCGACTCCGACCATAACCTGTACATCGTCGACACTGGAGCGGTGGGCGATACCAAAGAGCACATGAGGGCGGAGGACTATTTCTCGCGAGTGCTCAAAGTCACCGACGGAACGTTGTCTCTGGTTGCTGGCAACGGCGAAAATGGCAGTGTGCTTCCTGGGCCCGCTGGCGAGAGTCCGCTGGGCTATGTCAGTAGTCTGGAGATCGACCGCGCCGGGAATCTGTATTTTGGGCTCGGCCGCCGAGACCTCGGGAGAGTGAGCCCGGACCAGACTCTCTCCGTCTTTGCTGCGGACGAGGACCTGTCCGGGGGGTGCATGGGCGTGGACTCTGCTGGAAATATCTACGGCCTCTCTGAGCGCGGCCGGGATATGGTGGTGGTTGCACCGGACGGGACTGTCTCCGTCACGAACTACAGCGACCATGTCGATTACAATTTCGACGGGACCCGTCTGGTCGTGGGACCCGACGGCAGTGTCTACATCTTTTCTCTCTTTGACGGCGGGTTGAAGGCAACTCCCAACAAGGCTGGTGACGGTTGGAGCTTCTCGACCGTGGTCTACCGGTAATGCTGACCGTGGTTCTCGACCGTCGCTTACTGAACCCTGGCGTTCCTTCTCGCTGTTCCGTGCGACATTTCCACGCCGGAACGACAGTTCAAAGTGTCGTTCGCGCGTGAAAGTGTCGCACTGGCCTGGGTGCCGCGGCTTACCTTTCGTCGACGAGCTGGTTGGCCAGCTCGGACAGCACGGTGCGGGGTGGGGCGAGGTGTCGCTTCGTCGTGAATCCTTCGGCGAGGCATTCCAGGGTCTGGTCGTGGAAGCAGAGCACGTAGTGGTTCAGGCGGTCGTGCCATCCACCACGGTGCTGGGGGTGGACGGAGTTGACCTGTTCTTCGGCGGTGATCCAGCGTGAGTTGACGACGCGATGGGCGGAGTACACCTGAAGGCCTTTTCCGGCGAGAGGGTGACCTTCTAGGGCCTCGTCGTTGGGGCCGCCGAACTTGATGGCGTGCACGAGCCGGAACGTTACCGTCCCGAGCAGTGCCGGCTCGGGCGAACCAGGCTGGACGACCCGCGTCCAGGTACCGTCCCAGTCAGGGTCCGGGTCGTGCAGGTAGAACAGGACGTATGCCTTGCGACCGCTGGCGAGTACATGAGGCACCGGGGCACCGGTGGACCAGGCCATCCCCAGGTCGAGCGGGACGGCGTACTCGTCACCGGTGGTCTCGGCCAGCTCGCGCTCGGCCGTCAGCACCTCCTGCTGGGCGGAGCGGAACTCGTTCCAGTCGATCGGTTCGGTCCGCGCCGCCGAAGCAAGGCTCGTGAGCCTTGCCTGCGCTTCTTGCAGTCGCTCAGTTGGGGACATCACCGCTCCCTCCGTCGTCGCTCGGGCGGTCCCGTTCGTGTGCGACACTATCACGCCAAAGCGACACTTTGAACTGTCGTTCTGGCATGAAAGTGTCGCACAGGCGAGGTGATGTGATCTATGAACGACGAGGGTCCGTTGGCCGCTGTGCTGGCCACGGTGGGCTGCAGTGGGTAGGCTGGCCAATGTGGTGGCCGTTCTGTCGTTGGAGGTTCGAATGGTACGATGCGGGCATGAGCGAGAGTGGTTCTCCGGCGAGGAGGGTCGGCAGGGTCCGTCGGTTCGTCGGGATAGTCCTCGGCGTGGTAGTTGTGCTGTCCTTCCTGGTGTGCCTGGCGCTGCCTCATTGGGGCTGGTCGCCGACGGGCTCGTCGATGGTGGGCATAATCCTGGTCGGCTTAATCGGACTGCCCGGCCTGCTGCTGTTCGACTCTGGGAGGAAGGCGGCATATGTTGCTGACAGGGACGACCGCGCGGCCCGTCTGGCGAGGAAGTACGCACCGCTGCCGTGGGTGCTGCGGGTGGAGGGTGGGTCCAGCTGCCGTCTGATGTCACCGTCGGTGGTGATCGGCAGCCGCCCGAAGAGCGACGATCCAGATGCCCAGTACGTGGATATCGACGACCCGGGCCTGGCACCGACCTGTGCCCGTCTGGACCTGAAAGGCGACACCTGGTATGTCACCGATCTGAGACCGGCGAGCAGCAGCTCGACCAGCGGTGTGGTGGTCCCGACCCCCGACGGGATTCCCGTCACGATCGCCCGCGACGCGCCCGCTCCGGTCTACGGCGACATCAAGATCGGTCGCCTCACGCTCCGGGTGGAGTCCACCACAGGCTCCACTTCCACTGGCCCGAGTCTGACGGATCCAGACTGGGGATCGTCGGCGTCGGTCGGCCCTCCAGACTTCTCCCAGTCCGACCAGTCCACGACCGGGTCATCCTTTGGACCTCTACCTCGCCGTGACCACGATCTTCTCGGGCGACACGGTGCTGAAGGTGACCCAGAACGAGGCTGACGGTACCTGGGACTTCCTAGTCGTTGCGCACGGAGAATGAACTGTGCGACACTTCCGCGCCTCGAACTGTCGTTCTGGCGTGGAAGTGTCGCACCAGCCAGCAGCCAGCGGTCACTGCCGGTACGACGCCAGGAAGTTGCCGAGCCGCTCGACGGCTTCGTGCATGACGCGGGCCTCGGGCAGGGTGACCAGGCGCAGGTGGTCCGGATGCGGCCAGTTGAAGCCGGTGCCGGGGACCAGCAGGATGTGCTCGGCCACCAGCAGGTCGTAGACCAGCCGGGAGTCGTCGTGGATCTGGTGGACCGCGGGGTCCAGGCGGGGGAACAGGTACAGCGCGCCGCAGGCCCGCTGACAGCTGACCCCAGGGATGGTGTTGAGGCCCTCCCAGGCGACCCGCATCTGCTCGTACAGCCGCCCGCCCGGGGCGACCAGCCCGTCGATGGTCTGCACCCCGGCCAGCGCGGCCTGCACCGCGTGCTGGGCTGGCACGTTCGGGCACAGCCGGGTGGAGGCCAGCAGGTGGATGCCCTCCAGGAAGCCCCGGGCGTGGTCCTGCGGTCCGGTGACGACCAGCCAGCCGGAGCGGTAGCCGCACACCCGGTACGACTTGGACAGGCCGTTGAAGGTCAGGACCAGCTGGTCGGGCGCCACCGTGGCGGTCGGGGTGTGCTGGGCGCCGTCGTACAGGATGCGGTCGTAGACCTCGTCGGACAGCAGCAGCAGCCCATGATCGGCCGCGATCCGAGCCATGGCCCGCACCGTCTGCGCGCTGTACACCGCCCCGGTCGGGTTGTTCGGGTTAATGATGACCAGGGCCTTGGTGCGCGGCGTGACCAACGACTCCAGCAGCTCCAGGTCAGGTTCCCAGCCCGCGGCCTCATCGCACCGGTAGTGCACCGGGGTGCCCCCGGCCAGGCTGGTCATAGCGGTCCACAGCGGGTAGTCCGGGCTGGGGATCAGCACCTCGTCGCCCTCGTCGAGCAGGGCCTGCAGGACCATGGTGATCAGCTCGGACACCCCGTTGCCCAAGAACACGTCGTCCACGTCGAACCGGGGGAACCCGGGGGTCGTCTCGTACCGGGTGACCACGGCCCGCCGGGCGGGCAGGATGCCCCGGGAGTCGGAGTAGCCGTGGGCGTGCGGGATCGACGCGATCATGTCGCCGACGATCTGGTACGGCGCCTCGAAGTCGAACTCGGCCGGGTTCCCGGTGTTCAGCCACAGGACCTTCTTGCCCTCGGCCTCCAGGCGGGTCGCCTCCGTGACCGCCTTGCCCCGGATCTCGTAGAGGACGTTCTGCAGCTTCGACGACTGGTCGAGCCGGCGCATGGACGTACCGTCCCAGGGACGGGCGAGGCTCACCGGCCCGGCCGCAGCCGGGTCGACCTCGCGGCGAGCCCGGAACGCGGCCGCCCGGGTGTGCCCCGGGTCGTCGCAGTAGGCCGGTGGACGCCCCCGACCGTCGCCCTCCTCGGCCGGTCTGGTACACCCCGGGAAGCGGCACCCCCGGGCCGTCGCGCCGCCGTCCAGCGTTTCGTTTTCGTTCTGTTCCGTCACGGCGTCATCGTATCGGACGATGCGGAACGAAACGAGTCGTCTTCGGCCGTCCGGGTGATCCCCGGCCGGACGGCCCCCGCGGAAGGTTTCGGCGGGACCGGTGCCGTCGGGTTCAGGTTGGCCGCGACCCGGTCGATGGGTGAGGGAGGACGAAGGAGGAGCATGGCGCGGACTGCGGTGAGCATCGTCATCCCGGTGTGGAACCTGGAGCAGGTGACGCAGGCCTGTCTGGACGCCCTGGCGCCGACACTGGGCCAGGACGACCAGGTGGTCGTGGTGGACAACGGGTCGAGCGACGGTACCGCGGCGCTGCTGGCGGGGTACGACTGGGTCGAGGTCGTCAGCCACGAGCAGAACCTGGGGTTCGCCGGGGGGTGCAACGCGGGGGCCGAGCGGGCCCGCAACCCGATCACCGTCTTCCTCAACAACGACACGCTGCCGGTGGGGCGGTGGATCGAGCCGCTGGTCGCACCCTTCGCCGACCCGGACGTGGGGGCGACCGGGCCGATGAGCAACTTCGTCTCTGGGTCCCAGCTGCACGAGGCGTCCTACGGGGCAGCGGTGCGCGGGATGAAGGACGTGCGCCGGATCGCCCAGGCCGCGATGACCGAGGGGCGGGGCCGGACCTGGCCGACGCACCGGCTGGTCGGTTTCGCCCTGGCGCTGCGGACCGAGCTGTTCGCGCAGGTCGGCGGGTTCGACGAGTCGTTCGAGACCGGGGGCTACGAGGACGACGAGCTGTGCCGTCGGCTGCAGGCCGCGGGGGCGCGGCTGCTGGTCGTGGCCGGTTCCTACGTCTACCACCTGGGTCACGCCACCTTCGACGGCAACGGCCTGGACTGGGCCGGGATCGAGCTGCGCAACCGGGCGGTCATGCTGGCCAAGGCCCAGGAGATACCGGTGCTGTCCCTGGTGGTCGACTGTGCCGACGGGTTCGCCGAGTCGGCCCGTTCCCTGGTCGAGCTGGTCGACCTGGTCCGGCTGCAGGCCCAGCTGGTGCTGGTCGAGCACGGTGACGGGGTGGCCCGGTCGCTGGCCCAGCAGGTGAGCGGTGACGTCGTCGTGGTCGAGTGCCCGCCCGACCCCGGGCACCCGGTCGACGGGGTGCGGCGCGGTCTGGCCGCCGCCACCGGCCGCCGTCGGGTGTCGGTCCGCTCGGGCGAGGCCGTGGACGCCGCCGCCCTGCGCGAGTTCGCCGCCGACCCGTCCGCCGACTTCACCGCCCGCCACGTCGGGACGGCCCGCCTCCCGGTGGGCTGACCACGGCGCCGCCCACCAGCCCGTTACGACGGTCCAGACGCCGCTACGACGGCAGTATCCGTCGCAGCGGCGCCCGAACCGCAACGGCCTTGGAGCGCCCTCGGCGGCGGCTCAGTCGGGTGGGCCGACCAGACGGCGGCGCAGGGCTTCGACCTGGGCGACGGCGGCGGCATGGGCGAGGTCCTGGTCGTGCAGGACGCGGTCGGAGTAGTGGCCGCCGAGGGCGTGCAGCGGTTCGACCGTCTCGGTGACGGGGCGGCGGGCGCACAACAGGTAGAAGTACAGGTACTGCTCGGGGGCCAGGGGGCAGAGGTTGAGCGTCCCGGTCTCGACCGGACCCTCGACGGACAGGACCGATGCGGGGGCCAGCACCACTGACTTCCACGTGGCCTGGAAGTACGGTTCGACATGGGCGAACCGGGGGCGGACCAGGTCGACCAGCTCGTCGTAGGTGAACTGGTGCAGGTGGAAGTGGTTGTCCTGGACGAACTCGGTGTCGTTCGGCGTGGACAGCACGAAGAGCCCGTCCGGTGCTAGCACCCGGTCGACCTCGGCCACGAACGCCGCGTAGTCGGCGACGTGCTCGATGGTCTCGAAGCTGACCACGACGTCCACGGCGTCGTCGGCCAGGGGAATGGCCATGGCGTCACCGACCCGGAACTCGTTGTTGTCCGTGCCGTACACCTCCTGGGCGTAGGCGACGGCCGTGGCGCTGACGTCGACCCCGGTGACGTGCGCGGCGCTCTGCGACAGCAGGTGCGTGCCGTACCCGGAACCGGAGGCGATATCGAGCACCCGCCGTCCGGTCACCAGCGGGGCCGCCGCCAGGTAGCGGGTGACGTGCTCGGCGTACAGGAGGCTCCCGGCGTGCACCTCGGGGACCATCCGCTCGCCGTCGTTGTCGATCAGGGCCATAGTTCGCATCCTCGGTGTGCAGGGTTCGTGACAGAGTGGCTCAGGCCGGGCCTCACCGGGCCGGGCCGGTCGGGTCGGGCACGGCGAAAGCGCCGGCCTTGCGGTGGGGGTTCGGGCGGGCGTTCGTACCGTCGGTCGAGATGTACTCGGGGATGTACCGCCCCTCCCACCGCCGGGTGAACAGGGCCCCGTTCTCGGCCAGAGCGGAATACCGTTCGGGGCCGGACTTCGACTCGTGGTGCACCAGGGTGGAACGTGGTTCGTAGACCACCCGCAGGCCCCGCGCACCGGCGGTCAGGCACAGGTCGGCGTCTTCCTGGCTGTTCCAGTACTCGGTGAGAAAACCGCCGACGTCCTCGAAGAACGAACGGCGCACCGCCATGAGCGCACCGGTGACGATATCGACGTCCCGCCGGGTCTCCTGTTCCGGCGGCACGCCGTAGGGATAGTGCACCGTGACCAGCTGGCCCTGGGACAGGATGGCCCGCACCCCGGCGTGCTGCACCGTGCCGTCGGGGAACAGCAGCCGGGCGCCGACGATCGCCACGTCGGGTTCGTCGTCGAGGATGGTGAGCAGGGGTTCGAGCCAGCCGTCGCGGGCTTCGACGTCGTTGTTGCAGAACACCAGGTGGCGTCCGCGGGCGGTTCGTGCTCCCTGGTTGGATCCTTCGGCGAACCCCAGGTTGGTGGTGTTGCGCACGATCTGTATGTCGCCGTCCAGCTGGTCCAGCAGCTGGCCGGTGGCGTCGGTCGAACCGTTGTCCACCAGTACGACCTCGTACAGTGCCGGGTCGGTGTGCTCGGCGATGGAGGCCAGGCAGCCGGCGGTGTACTCGACCTGGTTGAACAGGGGGATGATGATGCTGGCCGCGAACCGTGGTGCGGTGTGCTGGCTGGTCATGTGTCACTGTCCTCCTCCGTCGAACCGCTCATATCCTGGTGACGGTTCCTAATGTCTTGCGGGTCTGACCAGGCAAGACATTAGGAACCGTCCCCACTGTCTCCTGGAACCGTCCCCACTGTCTCCTGGAACCGTCCCCACTGTCCCGTTACCGTCGGCGGGCCTTGGTGCGCGGGCGGGGTGGCGGGGCGGTGGCCAGGCGGCGACGCAGGGTGTTGACCTCGTTGACGGCGTCGGCGGCCACGGTGGCGGCATGGTTCAGGGCGGTGGCCTGGGCCAGGTACTGCTCCTGCATGAGGCGGTAAGAATGGTGCTCGCCCAGGGCCAGCAGGGGTTCGACGGTCTCGGTGACGGGGCGACGGGCGCACAGCAGGTAGAAGAACAGGTACTGCTCGGGGGCCAGGGGGCAGAGGTTGAGCAGCCCGGCCTCGAACGGGCCCTCGGCGTCCAGGGTGGACGCGGGGGCCAGCACCACCGCCTTCCACACGGCCTGGAAGTACGGTTCGACGTACGCGAACCGGGGTTGCACCAGGCCGACCAGCTCGTCGTGGACGAACTGGTGCGTGTGGAAGGGGTTGCCCTGGGGGGCGTCGGTATCGTTCGGCGTCGACAGCACGAAGAGCCCGTCGGGCACCAGCACCCGGTCGACCTCGGCCACGAACGCCGCGTAGTCGTCGAGGTGCTCGATGGTCTCGAAGCTGACCACGACGTCCACCGCGTCGTCCGGCAGGGGGATAGCGGTGGCGTCGCCGACACGGAACTCGTTGTTGTCCGTGCCGTACGTCTCCTGGGCGTAGGCGGCGGCCGTCGCGCTGACGTCGACCCCGGTGACGTGCGCGGCGCTCTGCGACAGCAGGTGCGTGCCGTACCCCGAACCGGAGGCGATATCGAGCACCCGCCGTCCGGCCACCAGCGGGGCCGCCGCCAGGTAGCGGGTGACGTGCTCGGCATAGGTGAGGGTCCCGGCGTGCGTCTGGGGGACCATCCGTTCGCCGTCGTTGTCGATCAGGCCCATAGCAGGCTCCTCGAACGTTCGGGGCGCGGTCCGTGTCTCATGCGTCACCTGATCGGCCCAGACCGGTGCGGGATGAGAGATCGTCGCGATCTGGCTCAGAGTCCGCGACGCTGAGCCGATCGGGTGGTGGAGACCCGAGACCCCTGGAGTGACGTATATGAGCAAGAAGCGTCTGACCATCTCCGTCGTCCTCATCGTCAAGGACGAGGAAGACGTACTGGCCGACTGTCTGGACTCTGTCCGCTGGGCGGACGAGATCGTCGTGTACGACACCGGTTCTACAGACACCACCCGTGAGATCGCCCGCCGGTACACCGACACCGTGATCGAGGGGTACTGGGACGACGACTTCGCCGCGGCCCGCAACCGCGCGCTGGAGCACGCCACCGGGGACTGGGTGCTGTCGGTCGACGCCGACGAGGTCTTCGAGTCCCAGGGCTCGACCCTGCGCAAACGCCTGTCGCAGGCCACCGAGGACACCTACGGGATACGCATCGTCAACACCGGGGCGTCCAGCGTGGACGGGACGTTCGAGTTCACCGCCAAACGGGTGTTCCGCCGCGCCGGCCACCACTGGGTGGGGCACCTGCACGAGCAGATCGCCACAGTCGACGGCCAGGTCACCGCAGGCGGGGTGCTGGGCGGGATCCGGCTGCGGCACTCCGGGTACGCCGACGCCGACCGGCTGAACAACGAGAAGTCCGAGCGCAACACCACCCTGGCCCGGGACCAGCTGGCCGCCGCCCAGCAGGCCGGCGACGCCGCCGGGGAGGCCGCGGCCCGGGTGCACCTGTCCCGGTCGCTGGTGATGAGCCACGAGTTCGCCGAGTCGGCGCAGGTGGCCGAAGAAGCCTGGGCGGCGGCGGACCGGCTGAGCGACCAGCTGGTCCAGGCCCTGGCCTTCACCCAGTACAAGATGTGCCTGTCCCGGCCGGACGTCGACACCGACACCGCCGCTCGGTGGGTCGAACGGTGGCGCACCTTCCAGCCGGACAACGCCGCCGTGGACATCGCCGCCGCCGAGGTCTACCAGCAGGCCGGTGACGCCGAGGCCGGTCTGGCCGCGCTGGACCGGGTCCCCACCGTCTCCCGCGACGGCTCCGGCGGCGAGCTGCGCCGCTCGTCGGCGGTCAACCTGGAGATCTCGTTGCTGGCCACCGCCGGGCGTCCCGACGACGCCCTGGAGGTCGCCCGCCGGGCGGTGCGTTCCGGCGACGGCGACCCGTGGCCGGTGGTGATCCTGCAGCTGCTGGGCCAGGACGCGGTGCGCTCGCTGCTGCCAGACCTGACCGACGAGCAGTGGCGCCGCTGGGCGCTGCTGTCGGTCAACGACAGCGGACGCCAGGCCCTGCAGGTGCTAGAGCTGATGGACGAGCACCGGCCCGGGGACGGCACGGTGCTGGCCAGCGCCGCCCGCCTGGCCGGGTTGCACGGACTGGAGGTCGCCGCCGAGTGGGACGCCCGGCTGCGTCGTCACGGTCTGGGGGAGCTGTCGGTCCTGGTGACCTTCGCCGCCGACCACCGGGCCGCCCCCGGCGACCGGGCGGTCGCCGCGGCCCTGGCCTTCTCGGCCTACGCCGACGAGCGGGCCCTGCCCCACCTCGAGGACGCCCTGGACCGGGTGCCCACCCAGGGGCGGCGTGAGCTGGCCCAGGCGCTGGAGATCGTCGCACCAGGACTGGTCACCTTCGCGTCCGACTGAGCCGAGGGGCGAGAATCGCGTGGCGACGGTGCAGGTTCCTACTGTCTTGCAGGCAGGACAGCAGGAACCATCCCTACCGCCCTACCATCCCCCCTTTGAGGGGGTTTCGATATGCGGCGGACGTGGCTTCAGGGTGGTGCCGGGGTCCGGTCGGGGCCTCCAGACGAGCGAAAGCCCCTGTTCATGTCGTGGGCTTGTGGGCGCTGACCTGGGACTATGCTGCTTCACCCATTTGGCTACCACATGAAGTCTCAGTGCGGAAGGCGTTGTTCCGATTGAACCAGACGTGCCCACGGAAGGGCCGCCGACCCAAGTCAAGGAGGAAGATAATCATGGGTCTCTCAGTGAACACCAACGTCGCGGCGATCAACGCCTACCGCAACCTCTCCGCCACGCAGACTTCGCTGTCGAAGTCGCTGGAGAAGCTGTCGTCTGGTTTCCGGATCAACCGGGCCGCTGACGACGCTGCTGGTCTGGCCATCTCGGAGGGCCTGCGCTCGCAGATCTCCGGCCTGACCCAGGCTGCCCGCAACGCCCAGGACGGTATCTCCGTCGTGCAGACCGCTGAGGGTGCGCTGACCGAGGTCCACTCGATCCTGCACCGGATGCGCGACCTGGCCGTCCAGGCTGCCAACGACTCCAACTCCGAAGCGGCTCGCTCGAACATCACGACCGAGGCCAACCAGCTGAGTGCGGAGCTGGACCGGATCGCGAAGTCCACGAACTTCAACGGCACCACCCTGCTGGACAAGGTCTCGGGTGGTACCGGTGCGGTCATGAACTTCCAGGTCGGCGCCGACGGCGACGCCAACAGCCGGATCGCCGTGGACCTGACCTCGGCCAACGTGGCCTCGGTCGCCAACGCGGTGTCCTTCGCCGCGACCGCGACCACGACCACCGGTCTGAACATGTTCTCCCACGTCTCGGCCCAGGCCGCGATCAGCGCGATCGACGCTGAGATCTCCAAGATCTCGACCGCCCGTGCGAACCTCGGTGCGTACCAGAACCGGTTCGAGCACACGATCAACAGCGTGAACGTGGCTGTGGAGAACCTGTCGGCCTCCGAGTCGCGTATCCGTGACACGGACATGGCCAGCGAGATGGTGAACTTCACCAAGTCGCAGATCCTGTCCCAGGCGGGTACCGCCATGCTGGCCCAGGCCAACGCCATCCCGCAGGGCGTCCTGAAGCTGCTCGGCTGACGGAACCTGACCTGATGGTCGACACGTCGGTGGTGGCGGGGCGCCACCCCGCCACCACTGGCGTATCTCGGAACTAGCGTACGGAGCGAGTCATGGCACAGCAGATCTCAGGGCTGGTCTCTGGTCTGGACACCGCGTCGATCATCAACGCCTTGATGAACGTCGCCAAGCTGCCGCAGATGCAGCTGACGGACAAGAAGAACGATCTGTCCCGGCTGGTCACCGCCCTGCAGGCGCTGAACAGCAAGACCTCCTCCCTGGCCGACTCGGCGCAGAAGGCCGCCGACCCGGCGTCGTGGTCCGTCCTGGGCGCGAAGGCCTCCTCCGACGCCGTCACCGCGAGCGTGCGCCCCAACGCCACGCCGACGTCGGTGACCTTCAGCGTCGACCAGGTCGCGCAGAGCCAGATCTCCCTGAGCGGCTCGTTCGGCACCGTCGCGGACCTGACCGGCGGCGCCGCGACGCTCTCGCTGAAGGTCGGCGGCACCGTCACCGAGATCGACGTGACGGGCATCACCAGCCCCGCCGACCTCGCCGCCGCGATCAGCCGCTCCGACGCCGGTGTGGCCGCCTCGATCACCTCGAGCACCGACTCCTTCGGGACCCAGACCTACCGCCTGCAGCTCACCGGCCAGAACACCGGAGCCGACCAGGCGTTCTCCCTGTACGCCGGTGATGCCGCCGCCGTGGCGGGCGGCACCGCCACCGAGGTCTCGCTGGTCTCCGCCCGCACCGCCCAGGACGCCCAGGTCACCCTGTGGCCCGGCAGCGCGGCGCAGCAGAGCCTCACCTCGGCGTCCAACACCTTCACCGACCTGCTCACCGGCCTGGACGTCACCGTCACCCGCGCCAGCACCGACCCGGTCACCATCGACGTGGCCAGCGATACCGAAGCCCTGACCAAGCTCGGGTCGAACCTGGTCAGCCAGCTCAACCAGGTCCTGTCGGAGATCGCCAGCCAGACGGCGACCAAGACCTCGACCGACTCCAAGGGCAACCCGGTGGTCACCGGTGGGGTCCTGTCGGGCAACAGCGGGGTCCGGATGCTGGTGCTGGACCTGACGCAGGCCGGTTCCCGGGACGTCGACGGGGTGTCCCCGGCCAGTATCGGGATCACCCTGGGCAAGGACGGCACCTTCACGATCGACGAGGCGAAGCTGGCCACGGCGCTGGCCGAGGACCCGTCCCGGGTGCAGGCGGTGCTCAGCGGTATCGCCGAACGGGTCGACCAGGTCGCCACGCGCGCCTCGGACAAGTACGACGGCACCCTGACCGCGCAGATCACCAGCACCGACCGGCAGATCAGCGACCTGGGCACCCGGATCACCAGCTGGGACAACGTGCTGGAGGTGCGCCGCAACGCCCTGGAACGGCAGTGGGCCGCGCTGGAGACGGCGCTGTCGCAGCTGAACTCCCAGTCCAGCTGGCTGTCGTCGATGTCGTCCGCGCTGAGCTCGCTGAGCAGCAGCTCGTCGTCGAGCAAGTCCTGACCCCCCGCGAAGGAGTACCAGTACATGTATGACGCTCGTTCGGCCTACCTGGCCGACTCGGTGACCACCGTCGGTCCGGCCCGGCTGCTCACGATGCTCTACGACCGTCTGCTGCTGGACCTGGACCGCGGGCTGGAGTCGTTGACGGCAGGCAACCGGGTGGCCGGAGCGGCGCACCTGGGGCACGCCCGGGACATCGTCACCGAGCTGATCTCGTCGCTGGACGTCGAGGCCTGGGACGGCGGGCAGCGCCTGATGTCCGTCTACAGCTATCTGCTGGTCGGGCTGATCGAGGCCGCGGCCAGCGGCGACCCGACCAAGGCCGCCGAGTGCCGCGAGCTGGTCGTGCCGCTGGTCGAAGCCTGGCACGGTGCCGCGGCGTCCCTGGCCGACGAGGCCCAGGCCTCCCGGGCCAGCGCCACCACCCAGGCCGCGGACGAGATCGGCTCCACCATGCTCGGCGTCGGCTGAGTCATGACCGCGACGGACGGCCGGTCAGTGGCCGGTCTCGACACGACAGGCGTCGGTCCGGTCGGCCTCGACATGGCCTGGGCCGAGGCCCTGACCACCCTCGAGACGGACGTCGCCACCGCCGAGGCGATGCTCGACCACGACCACCTGCCGACCGAGGAGGCCGTCGCCCGCCTGGCGGCGTGGCGGCCCCCGACCGGTCTGGGCCCCCTGCCGACCGGGCTGCTCGACCGGGCCCAGGCCCTGGCCGACCGGCAGCGCTCGGTCGTCGAGGCGATCACCCGCGCGATGATCGCCAACCGGCGCCATATGGTCGTCCTGGACGAGACGAGCACACCACCGCCGTCCCCACCGGTCTACCTGGACGCCGAAGGCTGACCCGGTAGACCTCGACGAGAAAACAGCCCCTGTCTCAGGGGCTGTTTTTTTGTGTGTGCTGTCCGCTGCGGGCCGGGGTGACGGGGTGCGGTCTTCGGCGTTCTGAGACGGCACAGCTTCTGTCCGTGAGGGGTGGGCTTCCATGCGAGAGATGGGCTTGGGAGCCCATCTCTCGCATGGAAGCCCACCCCGCACGAGGTGCCGAGGCTGACGAGGTGTGCTAGAGGCGGTTGAGGGTGAGAGTGAACAGCTTTTGGCGCGGTTGGTGACGCGGAAAAACGTGCCGCCACCTCGAGGTTCGGTCGTCGTCGGTCGCCCCAGAACCACCGCGGGCCGCCCGAGAGGCTGTCAAGGGGCCTGCCCTCCGGACGGGTGATCGCGGCCCGGTGAAACGGGCGACCGGGACATTCTTCTTCGTCTGGCTGAGTGAATGGGCTACGCAGAGGCCCGGGTAGGCCGATGGTCGCGGTGAGCACGGACAGCTCATCACCGGCCAAGGATCGGCCACCGACTCTAGTAGGAGAACCGCAAGCATGGGCTTGTTCGACTCGGTGACTTCTGTCGCCCTGAACAGCGCGCTGGACGCGCTGTCGCAGCGCCAGCGGGCCATCGCGAACAACATCGCGAACCTGCAGACGCCCGGCTACCGCTCGCAGCGCGTGCGGTTCGAAGACTCGCTCAAGGCAGCCGTGGCCGCTGGCCACGGTGCCGCGCGGGCCACTGTCGGCCGCAGTCTCGAGCCCACCCGGCTGGACGGTAACAACGTGAACCTCGACACCGAGGTGATCTCCAATATCGACACCAATCTGCGCTATTCGCTGGCGACCCGGGCTATAGACGGCCAGTTCACAGCGTTGCGCACGGCGATGAGGACGAACTGATGACTATCTTCGGCGCGATCGGCGTCGCAGGCACCGGTATGGGTGTCATGCGCAAGTGGCTCGACGCGGTCTCCGACAACCTGGCCAACGCCAACACGGCGACCCGCACGTCGGAGGACGCCTTCCAGACCCGGTACATCCAGGCCCAGGAGATCACCAGCGGCAACGGTGGTGTCCAGGTGCGGGCCGCGCTGCTGTCCGGTGACACGACCGGTCGTCTGGCCTACGAGCCGACGAACCCGCTGGCCGACGAGAACGGCTATGTGAAGTACCCGAGCGTCGACATGTCGTCGCAGATGACCCAGCTGATCATGGCTCAGCGCGGCTACCAGGCGAATGCCGCCGTGGTAGACCGGGCCAAAGCCGCCTACGAAGCCGCCCTGCAGATTGGAAAGGCATAATGCCAGTCTTGCCCGTGAACGGCGTCGACGCCGTCTCGCCCAGCTATCTGCCCAGCCTGTACGGCGCTCCCGGCGCCACCACGATGCCCGGCTCCGGCGCCGCGTTCGCCTCGGCCGCCGCCGGGATCGACTCGCTGCAGGCCGCCCAGTCCCACTCCGCCGCCCTGGCGGTCGCCGCGGTCACCGGTGACCTCGACGACGTGCACGACTACACCATCGCGGCCACCCAGGCCGCCGTCCAGCTCGAGCTGACCGCCGCCTTGCGCAACAAGGCCGTCGATGCCTTCCAGGAGATCATGAGGATGACCGTCTGATGCCGACCCAGCTGAAGCCTGCTCTGGACCGCCTCAACTCCACGGTCAAGCAGCTCACGCTCGCGCAGCGGGTGTTCGCGGTGCTGGCCGCCGCGGGGCTCGTCGTCGCGGTGGTGTTCGTCGCCGGCTGGCTGAACCGGCCGACCATGACCCCGCTGTTCTCCGGGCTGTCCGGGGCCGATGCCTCCGCCGTGGTGGACCAGCTGTCCTCCAGCGGCGTGCGCTACGAGCTGGCCGACGGGGGCAGCACCGTCATGGTGCCGACCAGCGAGGTCTACGCCCAGCGGATCGCCATGGCCGCCCAGGGCCTGCCCAAGGACGCCGACAGCGCCGGGTACTCCCTGCTCGACGGGCTGTCGGCCACCTCGACCCAGTTCCAGGAGCAGACCACCTACCAGCGGGCCATGGAGGGCGAGCTGGCCAGGACCATCGCCGCGATGGACGGGGTGGGCTCCGCCTCGGTGAAGCTGGCGATCCCGGAAGAGACCGTGTTCTCCGCCTCGAAGAAGAACCCGACGGCGTCGGTCTTCGTCCGCCAGTCCGGGACCAAGCCGCTGGCCGCCAACCAGGTGCAGGCCATAGTCCACCTGGTCTCGGCCGCGGTACCGGACATGAGCTCGAACGATGTCGCCGTCATCGACGCCGACGGACAGGTGCTGTCCACCGTCGGCAGCAGCGGCGCCGGGGCCGGTGGGATGGCCGACCAGCAGACCGCCGACTACGAGGCCAGGGTCTCCGCCGCGGTGCACGGGCTGCTCGACCCCCTGGTCGGGGCCCACAACGTCACCGTGACCACGAACGCCCAGCTCAACTTCGACTCCACCAAGCGCACCGTCGAGTCCTACCAGGCCCAAGAAGGCATCCCGCCGCTGGCGTCCTCGACCCGGACCGAGGAGTACGGCGCGGGCGGCGACGGGGCGACCGGGGTGCTCGGTCCGGACAATATCGCGGTCCCCGGCGGGGCCAACAACGGTGAGGGGACGTACCGCTCCACCAGCGAGGACGTTACCAACGCCGTGGGCAAGACCACCGAGGTGACGCAGGCTGCCCCCGGGGCGGTCGAGCGCCAGTCGGTCTCCGTGGTGCTCAACTCCGGGGCCGCGGGTCGGCTGGACCTCACCGCGGTGGAGTCGGCCATCGTCGCCGCCGCCGGGATCGACGTGGCCCGCGGCGACACCCTGTCGGTGCAGCGGATGCCGTTCGACACCACGACCGCCGAGGCCGCCGAAGCGGCTCTGGTCAAGGCCGAGGCCGCGGCGAAGGCCGAGGCCCAGCGCGACATGATAAGGCAGATCGTCATCGCCGGGCTGATCCTCCTGGCCGTCATCATCGTCCTGGTGGTGCTCGGTCGCCGGTCGCGCAAGGCCCGCCGGGAAGCGCTCGACCTGGGCAACCTGGAGGCGGCCGAGACCGAACCGACGCTGCTGGAGGCCGCGCTGGCCGAGATACCCGAGCTGGAGGCGCCGCCGCTACCGGCCGAACCTGATCCGGTGGCGATCCACCGCGAGCAGATCGCCGCGCTGGCCGACGAGCAGCCCGAGGAAGTTGCCGAGCTGCTCCGCGGCTGGATGGCAGAGAGCGGGCGGCGATGAGCGGGCTGACCGGGTCGCAGAAGGCGGCCACCCTGCTGCTCCAGCTGGGCAAGGAACGGGCCGCGCGCGTCATGTCCAACCTGGAGGTGACCGAGGTCGAAGAGCTGACCGCGGAGATCCTGCGGCTGGACCGCATCGACCAGGCGCTGGCCGACGAGGTCCTGGAGGAGTTCTACGTCCTGTCCGCCATCGGCCCCGGCCTGGGCGGCGGCCTGGGTCTGGCCCAGCACCTGCTGGAGGCCTCGGTCGGCTCCGAGCAGGCCGCCAGCATGATGGAGCGGCTGCTGTCGCACCTGGCCGGCGACCCGTTCGAGTTCCTGCGCTCGGCCGACGCCCGGCAGGTCGTCTCCCTGCTGTCCGGCGAGCACCCGCAGACCATCGCCCTGGTGCTGGCCCACCTGCGCCCCGAGCAGGCCTCGGCCATCATGGCGGGCCTGCCGCCGATGGAGCAGGCCGATACCGCGCACCGCATCGCCCTGATGGAACGGGCCACGCCGGACGCCGTGCAGATCGTCGCCGACTCGCTGCAGCGCAAGGCCTCGGCGGTGCTCGCCCCGCGTGAGACCACCGCGGTGGGCGGTGTGCAGCCGCTGGTCGACATCATCAACCGGGCCGACCCGACGACGGAGAAGCTGATCCTCGAGGGGCTCAAGGACCGCGACGAGGACCTGGCCGACGAGGTCCGCTCGATGATGTTCGTCTTCGCCGATGTCGTCATGCTCGAGGACCGCGCGGTGCAGCTGGTGCTGCGCAACGTCGAGACCGGCGAGCTGGCGCTGGCCATGAAGGGCGCGTCCGACGAGGTCGCCGGGACCATCCTGCGCAACCTGTCCGAACGGGCCCGGGAGAACCTGGTCGAGGAGATCGACCTGCTCGGCCCGGTGCGCCTGTCCCAGGTGGAGGAGGCCCGTTCGCAGATCGTCCAGGGCATCCGTCGCCTGGAGGAGTCTGGTCAGATCACGATCCGGAGGGACAGCGAGGATGAGCTTGTTGTCTGAGACCTTCCAGCCGCTGGTCGCGCAGCGGGTCACCGACGCAGCCACCCGGCATACCGTCAAGGACGGCGCCTGGCTGAGCGTGGTGCCTGCCCAGCGTGAGCTCGTCCCGGCCAAGAGCGGCGGGGTGGTCGCGGAGCGGGCTGCCGCGGTGTGCCCGGTGTTCGCCGCGCCGGTCGAGACCGCGGCCCGGGCCGCCGAGGCTGCCACTGCCGAAGCGGTCCCGGCCCGGTTCGTGCCGCTGGTCGAGCCTGCCGACCAGGCCGCCGCTGTCCTGGCCACCCACGAGCAGGCCCGGGCCGCCGGGTTCGCCGCCGGGTTCGCCGCCGGGTCCCGGGAGGCCGCCAAGGTCGCCGCCGTCGAGGCGGAGGCCGCCCACCAGCGGGCCGAGGCCGCCGAGGCCGTCCGGGCCGACGAGCACGCCCAGGCCATGACCACCCTGGCAGCGGTGGTCCGGTCCGTGCGCTCGGCGCGGGTGCCCGTGCTGGACGCCGCCCAGGACCGGCTGCACGCTGCCGCCCTGGAGCTGGCGACCGCGGTGCTGGGCATGGAGCTGTCGGACGCGCCGACCGCGGCCCGGGCCGTGCTGGCCCGGGCCAAGACCGCCGGGGTGGCCCGCGACGTAGTCGTCCGGATGCACCCGCGCGACGCGGACGTCGTCGTGGCGCCCGAAGGGATGCGGGTCGTGGCCGACCCGGCCCTGGCCCACGGTGACGCCGTCGTCGAGCACGGCGAGGGCGAGCTCGACGCCCGGATCGGCTCCGCGCTGGAACGGGCCCAGGCCGTGCTGGCCGAGGCCGCCCCGACCGCACCGGGCTGGGCCACGGCGTCCGGCGCGCCGTCCGACCTCCTGGGGGGTGAGGTCCGATGACCACTGCCACCTGGGACCAGATGCTGGCCGCCTGCGCCCCCGAGACCGTGGGCCGGGTGCGCGCTGTGGTCGGGCTGTCCGTCGACGCGGTCGGCACCGGGGCGGCCGTCGGCGACCTGCTGCGCATCGGCGACGGTGCCGACACGGTCGTCGCGGAGGTCGTCGCCACCGGCGAGTCCACCGCCCGCTGCATGCCGCTGGGCCCGGTGACCGGGCTGCGGGCCGGGATGCCGGTGCGGCACCACGGCGGGGCGCTGAAGGCTCCCGTCGGCCCGGGGCTGCTCGGTCGGGTGATCGACGGGCTGGGTCGGCCGATCGACGGCAAGGGTCCGCTGCGCGACGTGCGCTGGGAAGAGGTCCAGGGCCAGGCCCCGCACCCGCTGGAGCGCTCGCGGGTGACCGCGGCGCTGCCGCTGGGCGTGCGGGTGCTGGACACCCTGGTCAGCGTCGGGCAGGGGCAGCGGATCGGGCTGTTCGCCGGGTCCGGGGTGGGCAAGTCCACCCTGCTGTCCATGATCGCCCGGGGCACCGAGGCGGAGGTCTCCGTGATCTCCCTGGTCGGGGAGCGCGGCCGTGAGGTGCGCGAGTTCCTGGAGGACGACCTGGGGCCCGAGGGCCTGGCCCGCTCCGTCGTCGTCGTGGCCACGTCGGACGAACCGCCCCTGGTGCGCCTGCGCTCGGCTTTCGTGGCCACCCGCATCGCCGAGGCGCTGCGCGACGAGGGTCGCCACGCGGTGCTCATGATGGACTCCCTGACCCGGGTCGCCATGGCCCAGCGGGAGATCGGGCTGTCGGTCGGCGAACCGCCGGCCACCCGCGGCTACCCGCCCAGCACCTTCTCCCTGCTGGCCCAGCTGCTGGAACGGGCCGGTACCGGCCCGCGCGGGTCGGTCACCGGTATCTACACGGTGCTGGTGGACGGGGACGACCACAACGAGCCGATCGCCGACGCCGCCCGGTCCATCCTCGACGGGCACGTCGTGCTGGACCGCAAGCTGGCCGTGTCCAACCACTACCCGGCGGTCGACTCCCTGGGCTCGATCTCCCGGGTCGCCTCCCGGGTGATCACCCGGGAGCAGAAGACCCAGGCCGGTCGGCTGCGCGAGGTCATGGCCGCGCGCCAGGCCGCGTCCGACCTGATCGACGTCGGCGCCTACGTCGCCGGGTCGAACCCGCTGGTGGACACCGCGGTGGCCCACGCGGACCAGATCCAGGCGTTCTTGCGCCAGCCCGCCGACGAACCGGCGTCCGTCGCCGACTCGTGGGCGCGGCTGGCCGAGCTGAGCACTGTACTAGGAGGAGGTGCCTGATGGCACGAGGATTTGCCCTGGCCGGACTGCTGCGGGTGCGCGGTATCGTCGAGGACAAGGCGGCCGGCGCGCTGGCCGCCGCCCACCGCGACGAGAACGCGGCGCGGCAGCGGGCCGCCGAGACGGCCCGGATGCTCGGCGAGGCCGGTGCCGTGGCACCGCCGGACACCGCGGCCTTCCGCGCCTCGGTGGCCGCCCGGATGGCCCTGTCGGGCCTGCTCACCGAGGCGAAGGCCGATGTCGTCGTCGCCGCGGACCGCACCGTGCAGCGCACGGGGGAGTGGTCCGAGGCCCGGCAGGCCACCCGCTGCGTGGAACGGCTGGCCGAACGCCACGACGAAGAGGTGCGGGCCGAGGCAGCCCACGCCGAGCAGATCGTGCTCGACGAGGTCGGCGTCCAGCAGCACCGCCAGAACCAGAAGAACCAGGACCAGGGCTCGGCTCCGGACGCTCCGCCGCCCGCAGACAGGCCCCACGACACGCTGACAGGAGTGCCGCAGTGACCGAGATGCTGGGTGTGGCCGGGATCCAGGCCCGGATGGCCGAGCTGCGCGCGCTGGTCGTGCCGCAGCCGTCGCCGACGCTGGACTTCGCGACCACGTTGCAGGCCCTGACCGGGACCGCTGGCGGGACGGACGCGTTCTCCGGGCTGGCCGAGCTGGCTGGGCTGACCACGAACCAGTCCGGCCAGGGCACCACCGCGCAGGACTTCATCGCCCAGGCCCGCAAGTACCTCGGCACGCCCTACGTGTGGGGCGGGGAGAGCCTGTCCGAGGGCGGGCTGGACTGCTCCGGGCTGGTGGTGCGGGCCCTGGCCGACCTGGGCATCACCGATATCCCGCGCACCGCCCGTCAGCAGGGGACGATCGGCACCGCGGTCGGCTCGCTGGCCGAGGCCAAGCCCGGTGACCTGCTGATCTTCAACAACGGCAAGCACGTATCCATCTACCTGGGAGACAACCGGATGATCGAGTCACCCCGACCCGGCGGCAAGGTCCACGAGACCACCGTCTGGAACACCCCCACGGCGATCCGTCGGATCCTGCCGCAGCAGACCGCGGCCCCGGTGGTCAACCCGGTGGTCAACCCGATGGCCAACCCGGCGTTCGACGCGGCTGCGGCGCAACGGGCGCTGCTCACGCTGACGGGAGCCGGCTGGTGAGCGTTCCCGCTGTCGCCGTCGTCCGTGAGCCTGCTGTGGCCATGACCGCCCGTTCCGGCCGGTCGGACGGGTTCGCCGACGTGCTCGCCGCCGTGTCGGCCGACGCCCCGTCGCGCGACGCGGCCAACAACTCGCCCCGGAACCGTCCGGCCCAGGACCGTCCGGCCCAGGACCGTCCGGTACAGGACCGTCCGGTGCAGGACCGTCCGGTGCAGGACCGTCCGGCCCCGGAGCGTCAGGACGCCGAGCGGGTCGACCGGCCGGTCGACCCGGCCGCCACGGACTCGGTCTCCGAGCCGCCGACCGTCCAGCCCGAGCCGCCGACCGACAGCCTGGTCGGGCCGACCGCTCCGGTCGAGGAGCTCTCGGCCGAGCCGTCGGTCGACCCTGTGGCCCAGGTGCCGGTCGACCCGGCCGCCGCGGTGCCCGCCGCGACGGTTCCGGTCGCGGCCGAGGCACCCGGACCGGCCGGGCCTGTCCCGGCCGCCGCGCCGACGCTCGGCGACGCGGTGACGTCGCTCGGCGGCCCGTCGGCCCCGGCCGGTGGCCAGGCCGGTGCGTCCGTCCCGGTCGCCGCTGTGGTGCCGACCGCGGTCTCGGTCCAGGCACCGACCGGCGCCCCCGTCGCCGACGGGCCGACCGTGGCCCAGCCCGCCGACCAGGCCACGCCCCTGCCCCCGGCGACAGCCTCGACGGCCCCGTCGGCTGCTCCGACGACGGTGCCGACGCCTGCCGCCCCCGACACCGTGGCCGTCGCCCCCACGGTGCCGACGGCCGCGCCCGCCCCGACGGCCCCGGTCGTCGCGACGGTCCTGCCCGCGGCCCCGGCCGGGGTGCCGACGCCCCCGCTGGTCGACCAGCTCGGCGGGCACCTGCGGGCGCTGGTCGGGGCCCGGGCGGGGACGCACGTGCTGTCGATCGCGCTGGACCCGAAGAACCTGGGCCAGGTGCGGATCGTCGCGCACATCAACGCCGACGGGGTCCGGATCGACCTGGCCGGTGCCAACGACGCCGCCCGCGCCGCCCTGCGCGGCACCCTCGACGACCTGCGCCGCGACCTGCAGTCCGCGGGGCTGACCGCCGAGCTGGGCCTGGCCGACGAGGGCAGGTCGCGCGACGGCAGCGCTCCGCGGCGCGGTGCCCTGAGTGGTGACCAGAGCGGTGACCAGAGCGGCGCCCAGACCGCGGACGAACCCGATACCCCTGCCGACCTCGTGCCCGCGGCTGATGCCTCGGGGCACGAGCTGGACCTTGTCGTCTGACACCCCCCCAGGAGGACCTGACCCATGCCTGATATCTCGATCTCGTCCCTGACCAGCCAGCCTGCCGTGCAGACAGCGGCACCGAAGAACATCCTGGACTCCGACGGGTTCCTCAAGCTGCTCATCACCCAGCTGCAGAACCAGGACCCGACCTCGCCGATGGACACCCAGGCGATGATGCAGCAGACCACCCAGCTGTCGATGATGGAGCAGATGGTCGCCATGGCCAAGGACTCCCAGGCGGCACTGGCCGTGCACCAGCGGACCCTGGCCGCGCAGATGGTCGGGACCGAGGTCGTCTACGTGGGGCCCGACGGGGGCAACTACACCGGTGTCGTGCAGCAGGTGATCTTCACCGTCGGCGAACCGACCCTGCTGGTCGACGGAGTCACCGTCCCGCTCAGCGCGGTGGCGGCAGTCTCTCCGTCGCGCGGCGAAGAGCCTGGGGCCGAACCTGAGGCCGAGACCGACCCGGAGACCGACCCGGAGACTGACCCCGGGACCGACCCTGGGACCGACCCAGAGTCCTGAAGAACCTGACCTGACCTGACCCCGACCTGAATCACCAACCGAAAGGAATCCCCCAAGATGCTCCGCTCACTGTTCGCCGGTATCTCCGGACTGCGTGCCCACCAGACCATGCTCGACGTCACCGGCAACAACATCGCCAACGTCAACACCACCGGGTACAAGGCATCGCAGACGCAGTTCCAGGACACCTTGTCCCAGCTGCTCCAGGGTGCCGGGGCCGCCCAGAACGGTCGGGGTGGCACCAACCCGGCGCAGGTCGGCCTGGGTGTGCAGGTGGCCGGTATCACCGCCAACTTCACGCAGGGCTCGGCCCAGCTGACCAACCGGGCCACCGACATGATGATCTCCGGCGACGGGTTCTTCGTGGTGCGCCGCGGCAACGAGACCCTGTACACCCGCGCCGGGTCGTTCGACTTCGACGCCACCGGCCAGATGACCCTGCCCGGCGCCGGTGCCCTGGTCCAGGGCTGGATGGCCGTCAACGGCGTGATCGACATGAACGCGCCGCTGACGGACCTGCGCATCCCGGTCGGGGCGCTGATGGCGGCCAAGGAGAGCACGTCGGCGATCTACGAGGGCAACCTGCAGGCCGACGCGGAGGACGGCCTGATCCTCAACCGCGACGTCATCGTCTACGACGCCGAGGGCAACGAGGGCACGCTGTCACTGCAGTTCACCAAGACGGCGACCGGCTGGGAGGTGTCCTCCGACGGCGGCCTCACCACGCAGCCGATGACCTTCGACGGGTCCGGGAACCTGGTGACGCCGACGTCGCTGACCGCGACCGTGGCCACGACCGGGGCGCCGGTGACCATCACCGTCGACCTGTCCACGGTGACCGGTTTCGCCGGGGTCGACACCATCAAGAACCAGTCTCAGGACGGTTACGCCGCGGGGACGCTGACCTCGTTCCAGCTGGGGGCCGACGGGACCATCACCGGGACCTTCACCAACTCCCTCAAGCAGACGATCGGCATGATCGCGATGGCCAACTTCAACAACCCGGCGGGTCTGGAGAAGGTCGGCGGCTCGCTGTTCACCACCTCGGTGAACTCCGGCCAGGCCCTGATCGGCCCGGCCGGCACCGGCGGGCGCGGCAGCCTGTCCGGCGGCACGCTGGAGATGTCGAACGTGGACCTGTCCGCCGAGTTCACCTCGCTGATCATCGCCCAGCGCGGCTTCCAGGCCAACTCCCGGGTGATCACCACCTCGGACGAGATCCTCGGCGAGCTGATGAACCTCAAGCGCTGATATCTCCGCACGACGACGGTGGGCGGGTCCGCACGGACCCGCCCACCGTCGTGTCTGCCAGCACTATGGTGCTCCCAGAACAGGATGCACGTCGGCTGCAGCACCGGGCGGGCGCGGGGCCGCGTTGTCGTCGTTCGGCCGCACCTCCAGTGCGACCTCCTCCTCCGCCTCGCCCCGCATCCCGCCCAGCACCGCAGCCGACGCACATCCTGTTCTGGGAGCACCATACGTCCACGAAGAAGGACGGGAAGAAGGCGTGGCGGAGGGGGCCGCTCAGGTCCGTCACGACAACGCTCTGCAGGCCTTGCGGCTCGGCTCCCGGCCGAGCAGGTGGCCCAGATCACCGGGCTCAGCCTCGACCAGGTCACCGGTCTGGCTGGGACGGTCCACGACGTGCAGCGCAGGACCCAGGCCGCACCCCGCCGAGATGTTCCCGGAGTTCTAGGACAAGGCGGACGGTCGGAGGGGGACTGTCAGGACGATGGCTCAAGGGTGGACGGGGACTGCCGAACAGGAATGCACAAGGCCCACGGACGGGCCGACCAGTCCGTGCGGCTGGGACAGGTACACCAAGGATGGGACTTCTCGTGATTGTAGTGACGCGCCTCAACGGTGGACAGTTCGGGGTCAACCCCGACCTGATCCAGCGTATCGACAGCGCGCCCGACACTATTCTGACCCTGATCGACGGGACTAAGTACATCGTCGCCGAACCGATGGCAGAAGTGATCGCGCTGGTGCACGAATACCGTGCAACGATCTTGGCCCGGGCCCGGATGCTGGCCGCCGAGCTCGACCTGGTCGAGGCCGACGAGCCCGATATCGACGACCGTCCGATCGCTCCGGCGGTCCCGCTGCGCCCGAGGGGGTTGTGATGGACCCGTCAGGCATCGTCGGGATCGTCGTCGCCCTGGTGGCGATCCTCGGCGCCCAGGCTCTCGAGGGCGGGAACCCCGCCTCGCTCATCCTGCCCGGACCGCTGCTGCTGGTCTGGGTCGGCACCATCGGCGCCGGTATGGCCGGGCACACCCTGGCCGACAGCAAGGGTGCGTTCGCCCGGATCCCGAAGGTGATGCGGGCCAAGGCCCCCGACCCGGGTGCGACCGTCGACACGGTCATCTCGCTGGCCGACCGGGCCCGGCGCGAGGGGCTGCTCGCCCTGGAGGACGCCGCCCGCGACATCGACGACGACTTCCTCAAGTCGGGTCTCCAGGCCGCGATCGACGGCACGGACCCCGAGGACCTGCGGATGATCCTCGAGGACCGCATCACCACCAAGCGGACCGCGGACCGCGTCCACTCCAAGTACTTCTCCGACCTGGGCGGCTACGCGCCGACGCTGGGCATCATCGGTACCGTCATCGCCCTGGTCCACGTGCTGGAGAACCTGGCAAACCCCGGTGAGCTGGGCTCCCAGATCGCCGTGGCCTTCCTCGCGACCCTGTGGGGCCTGCTGTCGGCCAACGTGGTGTGGCTGCCGCTGGCGGCCCGGATCAAGCGCCTGTCCGACCAGGAGTGCACCCAGATGGAGGTCACCCTGGAAGGGTTGATCGCGCTGCAGGCCGGGGCCAACCCGCGGCTGGTCGGCGAGCGTCTGCGGTCCATGCTGCCGTCCACCAAGGCCGAGCCCAAGACCACCAAGTCCAAGGGCAAGCAGGAGAAGGCCGCATGAGCGTGCCCACGCCCCGGCGGCGGCGGCGCCAGGTGGAGGAGGAGCACGACAACGCCGAACGGTGGCTGATCTCGTACTCCGACATGATCACCGTGCTAATGGCGCTGTTCATCGTGCTGTTCGCGATCAGCCAGGTCGACCAGGACAAGTACGTCGCGCTGCGCCAGTCGCTGGCCGCCGGGTTCGGCGGGGGAGGCCCGGCGGTGCTGGACGGTTCCACCGGCCCGCTGGACGGGCTGAAGCCGGAGTCGGACCAGGCCACGGACTCCACCAGCTCCCTGGTCGACGGCGACCGGGGCCTGGGCAGCCAGGGCTCGGACCCGGGCCGCGACGACCCGAACCTCGCCGCGGCCAAGGTCGAGCTGGCCCACCTGGACGCTATCAGGGAGGCGATGGCCCAGGCGCTGGCCGAGCAGGGGCTGAGCGAGGATGTGACGTTCCGGGTGAGCGAGCGCGGCCTGATCGTCGGCCTGGTGGCCAACGACGTGTTCTTCGCCGCCGAGTCGGCCGTCCTGACGCCCACCGCGAACCAGGTGGTCGACGCCCTGGCTCCGACCCTGGCGTCGATCTCCGAGGAGATCTCCGTCGAGGGGCACGCCAGCAACATACCGACCGCCCGGTACCCGACCAACTGGGAGCTGTCGTCCGACCGGGCCTCCAAGGTGCTGCGGCACCTGGTGGAGATCAACCACCTGCCCGGGACGCGGCTGTCGGCCGTCGGGTTCGGCGACACCCGGCCGCTGGAGCCGGGCTCCGACGAGGCGTCGCTGGCGGCCAACCGCCGGGTAGACGTAGTAATCCTGTCCGCGGCCCCCGAGGCGGTCCGGGCCCTGCTGCCGGCGCTGTCCGGCTGATTGACGAGGGAGCACACCATGCCTATCGAACAGCGCGTCGTCGCCCCGAAGAAGATCGGCGGCGGGAAGATCGGTGCCAAGAAGGGCCTGTCGGAACCTGAGCCGACAAAGGCTGAGAAACCGAAGAAGGCCAAGGGCGGCAAGAAGAAGCTGGTCGTCCTGGTCGCGGCCGTCCTGGTCGTGGCGGTCGCCGCCGCCGCGGCGTACTTCCTGGTGCTGGCGCCCGGGGGAGACGACCACGCCGACGCTCCGCCCCGACCCGTGGCCGTCGTGCAGTTCGAGGCGCGGTCGCTGAACCTGGCCGACGGGCACTACCTGCGCCTCGGCATCGCGCTGGAGCTGGCCAAGACCGAGGGCGGGCACGGCGGCGGTGGCGATCTGGACGCCGCCCCGGCGCTGGACGCCGCGATCGCCGTGTTCTCCGGGCGGACCGTGGCCGAGGTCACCGACCCCGAGACCCGCGAACAGCTGCGGGCCGAGCTGCTGACCAAGGTCCAGGAGTACTACGGCGCGGACGTCGTCATGGGGGTGAAGTTCAGCGACTACGTCACTCAATGAGATCTGTCCGGACGGATCCTTCAGCAACGCCGCCCGCCCACCGATCAACTGGGCGTGACCACCTCAGAGCACGTCTCGACCGTGCCGGCTCCGTCCGCTGGACGCGACGGTCGCGTCAGGGCCGAACCTCAGGTCTACGACTTCCGCCGCCCGCTGACGCTCGGCCGGGACACCGCCCGACGCCTGGAGATGGGCTTCGAACGGTTCGCCCGGATGTGGGGCACCCAGCTGACCTCACGGCTGCGCGAACCGTGCTCGGTGGTCCACGACGGCCTGTCGTTACGCACCTACGACGACTACGTGTCCACCCTGCCCAGCCCGACCGCGCTGGTCCTGTGCCAGGTCGACGTGACCCGGCAGGCCGCCATGGTGCAGTTCCCCGTGGCCGTCGCGCTGGTCTGGGTGGACTACATGTTCGGCGGCACCGGCCTGGGCGACGACCGGGAGCGTGAGCTGACCGATATCGAGCTGGTCGTCGTGCGCGACCTGATGCAACGGGCGCTGGACGACCTGTCGTACTCGTTCGCCTCGATCGTGCCGCTGGCGGTGACCGTCCGGTCCGTGCAGTACAACCCGCAGTTCGTGCAGGCCACATCGGCCGCCGAACCGGTGGTCGTGGCCTCGTTCACGCTGAAGGTCGGCCAGCGGTCGGACAGCGCGACGCTGATGCTGCCCGCCGACCTGATGCTGATCGAGCCGACCGCCGACGTGGACGCCGACCGGGACGCCGAGCTGGCCCGCACCCGCCAGATCGCCCGGGAGCGGCTGGAGCGGCTGGCGCAGACCGTCCCGGTGGACGTCACCGTGGAGTTCGCCCCGGTCGTCGTGCACCCGCGGGACGTCGTCGGCCTGGCCGTCGGCGACGTGCTGCCGCTGGGGCACCCCGCTACCCGCCCGCTGGACGTCGTCGTGGACGGCGTCGTGCTGGCCCGTGCCGCGGTGGGCAGCCACGGTTCCCGTCTTGCCTGCCAGATCGTCGCCGTCGAGGAGCACCCATCATGAGCCCTGTCAAGAACAGCCCCAGCCAGAAGAGCGCCGTCCAGAGCGCCGACAGCCTCGCGCTGCTCCAGGCCGCCGCGGACGCCGCGGCCGCCCTGGTCCCGGCCACCTCGCCGCTGTCCGCGACGCCCGCCCCGCCCGGGGTGGTCCCACCGCCGGACGCCACCGCCGTGGTGGTGTCCGTCGTCGGTGCGGTCAGCGCCGAGCTGGCCCTGGTCGCCGCGGACGCGGTGGTCGAGGCCGTCGAGGCCGGGGCCGCCGCCGGTGCCCCGATCGCCCTGACCGACGCGCTCACCCCCGCCCTGTCTGCCGCGGCCGACGCCCTGGGCCCCGGCGCGGTGGAACCGGCCCGCACCGAGCAGGTCGCCGACGTCGTCGGCGCCGACACCCAGGTGTTCCAGCTCCACGCCGCCCCGGCCGAAGACGCCGCCAGTCCCGAGGGCACCGGTGCGGCCTGGTTCACCGTCCGGCTGCGCGGCCAGCAGGTGAAGACCCCCGAGCCGGAACAGCCGACCGCCCAGGGAGTGCCGACCCCCCGGCGCGGCCAGGGCGCGTCGATCACCGTGCTGTACGACGTGGAGATGACGCTCACCGCCGAGCTGGGCCGCACCCGGCTGCCGCTGCGCCAGGTGCTGGACCTGGCCCCCGGTGCGGTGCTCGAGCTGGACCGCACCGCCGGGTCCCCGGCCGACGTCATGGTCAACGGGCGGCTGATCGCCCGCGGCGAGATCGTCGTCGTGGACGAGGACTACGGGCTGCGGGTCACCGAGATCGTGGCGGGGTCCGAAGGGCAAGGGCAGTAAGCGGACATGGACGTCGTCTGGCTCCTCCTGCGCGCCATCGTCGCGCTGGCGGCCGTGCTGGGCCTGATCTGGTGGGGGGCACGACGGCTGACCAGCGGTCGGGTCGTACGCTCCAGCGCCGAACCGCACGTCATGGTCGTGGACCGGCACGCGCTGGCCCGCGGTGCCGGGGTGGCGGTGCTCGCGGTGGGCAACCGGCGGCTGCTCGTCGGCTTCGGCGACCAGCAGGTCAGCCTGCTCACCGAGCTGGCGCCCGTCGTGGCGCCCCTGGAACCGACCGGGAGCGATACCGTACCGGCCCAGCGGGGCCAACCCGAGACCGGGCCCAGAGACGGCGAGCGGCTCGCACGGCTGGCCGGGTCGGTGCTGCACCCGCAGACCTGGAAGGACACGCTGCACGCCCTGCAGGACAGGACGGTGCGTCGATGAACCCGACGCCGCCGGTCCCGCCCGTCGGCGGGGACACGGTGTCCGTCGCGATCAACGGGATCAACGGCACCCCGTCGAGCTCGATCGTCGTGCTCGTCGCGATCACGCTGCTGTCCGTCGCGCCGTCGCTGCTGCTCATGACCACGGCGTTCACCAAGATCTTCGTGGTGCTGGGCCTGGTCCGCAACGCCCTGGGCCTGCAGACCACCCCGCCCACCCAGGTACTGGCCGGGCTGGCGCTGTTCCTGTCGCTGTTCGTCATGGCGCCGACGCTGTCGGACATCAACTCCCAGGCGGTGCAGCCGTACCTGGCGGGCGAGACGACGTTCTCCCAGGCGCTCGAGTCCGGTCAGCGGCCCCTGTCGCAGTTCATGGTCTCCCACACCCGCGAAGAAGACATCGCGCTGATCACCCGGGCCGCCGGTGCGGAGAACCCCCCGACCCCCGAAGAGGTGCCTTTCACCACCCTCGCCCCGGCCTTCATGCTGTCCGAGCTGCGCAGCGCCTTCATCATCGGGTTCGCCATCTTCGTGCCCTTCCTCATCATCGACCTGGTGATCAGCGCCTCCCTGATGAGCATGGGCATGATGATGCTGCCGCCCGTCATGGTCTCGCTGCCGTTCAAACTGCTGCTCTTCGTGCTGGTGGACGGCTGGGGGTTGGTCATCCGCGCGCTCATCGGCACCTATACCGGGGCCGGATAGGGCATGCCTCCGAACTCATCACACGCTACGGCGAGCCCGGCACGCCCGCTCGCCGCGTTGTCGTCGTCGGCAGCACCTCCAGTGCTGCTCTCCTCCTCCGCCTTGCGAGCGCACGCGCCGGACACGCCTCGCTTGCGCGCTGAGTTCGGAGGCATGCCCTGATGGACCCAGGAGTCGTCCTCGACATCGCGCGGGAGTCCATGGTGCTGGCCGCGAAGCTGGCCGCACCGGTGCTCGTCACGGCGCTGGTCGTCGGGTTCATCATGTCGTTGTTCCAGTCGGTCACCCAGATCCAGGAGATGACGCTGGCGTTCGTGCCGAAGGCCATCGCCGCGGCGCTGGCGCTGGCCATCGCCGGGCAGTGGATGATCTCGTCGCTCATACAGTTCACCACGTCGCTGTGGGAACGTATCCCGGCGCTGGTGGCTGGTTGAGATGGACCCCATCGCCCTGACGCTGCCGCTGGGTTCGCTGCAGACCGTGATGCTCGCCTCGGTGCGGGTCGCGGGGTTCCTCGTCGTCGCCCCGCCGTTCTCCGCCAAGGGGATGCCCGGTACCGTCAAGGTGGCGCTGTCGCTGGCCGTCGGTGCCGGGGTGGCCCCCCGGCTGGCCCCGCTGCCGGAGGACAGCACCGGGGCGTTCGTCGGCAGCCTGGTCATGCAGGCGGTCATCGGCCTGGCGCTGGGGTTCGGCGTGCAGCTGGTGCTCACCGCGGTGCAGGTCGCCGGGTCGTTCCTCGACCAGTTCGGCGGTTTCATGATGGGCGCGGCGTTCGACCCGCTGAGCCAGACCCAGGTCTCCATGATGGGCCGGTTCTACGCCTATATCGCCACGGCGCTGCTGTTCGCGACCGACGGGTACCAGATCGTGCTGCAGGGCCTGGTCCGTACCTTCGACGCGCTGCCGCTGGGTGTCTCGCTCGACCCCGCCCGGCTGGCCGAACAGCTGACCGACGGCATGGTCGGCATGTTCGCCGGGGCGCTGCAGATCGCCGGACCGCTGGTCGTGGTGCTGTTCCTCACCGATATCGGGCTGGGCCTGCTGACCAAGGTCGCACCGGCCCTCAACGCCTTCGTCATGGGCTTCCCGCTGAAGATCCTCATCACCTTGATCATGGTCGGGTTCGCGCTGCTGGTCATGGACACCGTGGTGCGCAACCTGGCCCGTGACGGGGTCGACCTCATGGGGAGGGTGGTGGGCGGATGAGCGGCGGAGAGGAACGCAGCCAGAAAGCCACTCCCCAGAAGATGAAGGAGGTCCGCAAGAAGGGCCAGCTGGGCCGTTCGCGCGACCTGTCGGGCTGGTTGGCGCTGGCCGCCGGGGCGACACTGCTGCCCTCGCAGACCACCCGCACCCGCGAGGTGGTCGAAGCCCAGCTGCGCGAGGTGGCGGTCGTCGCCGCCGACCCGTCGCCCAGCCGGGTCGCCGGGCTGCTGTCGGACGGGCTGGGCCAGGTGCTGGGCCTGCTCGCGCCGTTCTTCGCCGTGATGTTCATCGTCGTGGTCGTCACCCAGGTGGCCCAGGGCAAGGTGTACCCCCGGTTCCGGCTGAAGAAAGAGGTGTTCCAGCCGAACAAGGGGATCAAACGGCTGTTCGGCAAGCAGACCCTGTGGGAGGCGGTCAAGACGCTGGCCAAGTCGGTGGCGGTGGGGCTGGTGGTGTTCGCCGCGCTGCAGGCGGCCCTCCCCACGCTCATGGGGTCTGGTCGGCTGCCGCTGGTGGCAGTGCTGAACATCGCCGGGTCGTCGGTGATGTCGCTGGTCCAGGCCGGGATCGTGGCGGGCCTGGCGCTGGCGTTCGTCGACCTGGCCGTCACCATGAAGCGCAACCGCAAGCAGACCCGGATGACCCTCAAAGAGGTCAAGGACGAGAACAAGCGCACCGAGGGCGACCCGCACATCAAGGGCGCGATCCGGTCCAAGCAGCGGGCGATGAGCCGGAACCGGATGATGGCCGCCGTGGCCGACGCGGACGTCGTCGTCGTCAACCCCACGCACTACGCGGTGGCGCTGCGCTACGAACCGGGGGCCGGGGCGCCGAAGGTCGTCGCGAAGGGCGTCGACCTGCTGGCCGCGAAGATCCGCGAACGGGCGGCCGACAACCGGGTGCCCACCGTCTGCGACGTCACCCTGGCCCGGGCCCTGTACGCGGCCGTCGAGGTGGACCAGGAGATCCCCGACTACCTGTTCGTCGCCGTGGCGCGGGTGCTGGCGTTCGTCATGTCGCTGCGGCGGCGCGGCGCGGCGTCCGGTGAGCACCACAGCCCCGGCGGCACCGCCCTGCCCGAGTACGTCGGCGCCGACCACGCCAAGGTCGCGCGCGAGCAGGCCCGGGCCGCGCGGGCCGCCCGGCGGCGGCCCGGCCCCACCGGCCCTGCCGTCACCGTCACCACTGCCACTGCCACCGCCGTCACCGTCCGTTCCGTGGAGGACCGCTGATGAACAACCGTTCTGTATCTGGGCTGGCGGTGCCGATCGGGGTCGTCGGTATCGTCATGATGCTCGTCGTGCCCCTGCCCCCGGGGATGCTCGACCTGCTCATCGTGGTGAACATCACCGCCTCTCTGGTGATCCTGCTGACCAGCATGTACGTCAGGCGACCGCTGGACTTCTCGGTCTTCCCGTCGCTGATCCTGGTGTTCACGCTGTTCCGGCTGGGCCTGAACGTGGCCGCCACCCGGCTGGTGCTGCGCGACGCGTTCGCCGGAGAGGTGATCCACGCCTTCGGGACGTTCGTCGTGGGCGGGTCGCTGGTCATCGGGCTGGTGATCTTCCTGATCCTGGTGGTCATCCAGTTCGTCGTCATCACCAACGGTGCCGGACGGGTGGCCGAGGTCGGCGCTCGGTTCACCCTGGACGCCATGCCCGGTAAGCAGATGGCCATCGACGCGGACCTGAACTCCGGTCTGATCGACGAGGAGACCGCGCGGCGGCGCCGGGCGGACATCGCCGCCGAGGCCGACTTCTACGGCGCGATGGACGGTGGGTCGAAGTTCGTCAAGGGCGACGCCATCGCCGGGATCGTCATCACGGTGATCAACCTGGTCGGCGGCTTCGTCATCGGGATGGTGCAGCGCGGGATGAACGCCGAGCAGGCGATCAACACCTACGCGATCCTGTCCGTCGGCGACGGCCTGGTGACGCAGATCCCCGCCCTGCTGCTCAGCGTCTCGACCGGTATCGTCGTGACCCGGGCCAGCGAGGACGGCGACCTGGGGACCTCGGCCGCCGCCCAGCTGCTGCAGTCGCGGATGGCGCTGCTCATCGCCGGGGCCGGGGCGATCGGGCTGGGTCTGCTGCCGGGTATGCCGAAGCTGCCGTTCACCCTGGTCGGGGCGTCGCTGCTGCTGCTGGCCCAGCGGCGCAAGCAGGTCCAGGCCAAAGAGGCCGCCGCGCAAGAGGCAACGGCACCGGAGGTCCAGGCGCCGTCCAACGACTCGCCCGAGGCGCTGATCGAGCAGATGCGGGTGCACCAGCTGGAGATCCTGCTGGCCCCGGACCTGGTCGACCTCGTCGGCTCCGGGCCGGAGCAGGACCTGCTGGCCCGGGTGCGGGGGCTGCGCCGCAAGATCGCCATGGACCTGGGGATCGTCGTACCGCCGGTGCGGACCCGCGACTCGGTCGACCTGCCCCGGTCCACCTACGTGATCCGAGTCGGCGGCGTCGAGGTCGGCCGCGGCGAGGCCCCTTCCGGCAAGGTGCTGGCCCTGGGCGACGACCTGGCGGCGCTGCCCGGCCCGTCGGTCACCGAACCGGTGTTCGGCCTGCCCGGCAAGTGGGTGCCGCTGGAGCTGCGCCACTCCGCGGAGATGACCGGTGCCACCGTCGTGGACCGGGCCTCGGTGCTGATCACCCACCTGGGCGCGCTGATCACCCAGTACGCGCCGCGCCTGCTGGGCCGCGAGGACGTGCGGGTGCTCACCGAGGGGCTGAAGAAGGTCAACCCGTCAGTGGTCGAAGAGCTGGTGCCCGCCCAGCTGTCGCTGGGCGAGGTGCAGCGGGTGCTCCAGGGGCTGCTGGCCGAGCGGGTGCCGGTCCGCGACCTGGGCCGGATCTACGAGGCGCTGACGCTGCGGGCCAAGGTGTCCACCGATCCGGAGCCCCTGGTCGAGGCGGCCCGGGCCGGGCTGGGACCGGCCCTGGCCCAGCCGTACATCGCCGAGGGCGCGATCCGGGTGCTGACCCTGGACCCAGGTCTGGAGCAGACCCTGCTGGAGGGGCTGCGGCCCAGCGAGGGCGGTACCCAGCTCATGGTCGACCCCGGCACCATGGAGCAGATGCTGGCCCAGCTGCAGCACGCGGTGAACAAGGCGGAGGCGGCAGGACGACCCGTCGTGCTGACCTGCGCCCCCGCGATCCGGCCGGCGCTGCACCGGCTCGTCGCTCTTGCGCTGCCCCGGTTGGCGGTGCTGTCATATCCAGAGGTGACCGGTGCTGGAGTCACCGTCGAGACGGCGGGGGTGGTGAGCGGTGGCCGAGCGATTGCTGCTTGAGGGTGCCGACCTGCCCGAGCTGATGGAGTACGTGCGGACCGAGTTCGGCCCCACGGCCAAGATCGTGCGGGCCGAGCGGGTACGCCAGGGCGGGTTCGCCGGGTTCTTCGCCAAGGAGAAGTTCGAGCTGACCGTCGAGGTCCCGCCTCCCCCCCGTCTGCCGGTACGTCCGCTGCGCTCGCACCGCCCGCCGCCGCCCGCCCCGTCGTCGCTGGACGACCTGCTGGCCGCCGCCGACGCCGCGGACGCCGCGCCCGGCTCTGCGCCCGGTGCTGTCCCGGCGGTACCGCAACCCGCCCCCAGCCCCGACCAGGCCCGGGAAGAGATCGTCGCCGCGCCGCGGGCCGCCGCCGAGGCAGCCACCCCCCGGGCGGCCACCGGCGGCTCCCAGTTCGCCACGGTGCTGGACCAGGTCCGGGCGCTGGCCGACGAGGGCCTGCCGCCCGAGGCACTGACCGCTCCCGCGGCTCCCGTCGAGACTGCCGTCGAGACTGCTGCCGTCGACGAGACTGCTCCCGGCGGTACCGGCAGCCCGTCGGACGCCCCGTCGGACGCCTCGTCGGAGGCCCTGCCGGACCGTCCGGAGAGCGAGCCCGGACCAGTCGAACAGGTCGACGAGCCCGTCAGCACCGCCGCGGTCCCGTCGGCCGTCGATCCGGTGACAGCGCCTCAGACCGGGACAGCGGCCGTCCCGCTGGTCTCGCCCGTGGAGCCTGCCCCACCCGCGGCGGCCGGTGCCGCGCTGCGCGCCGCCCTGGCCCAGCTCGGGGTGCCCGGGGAGCTGCTGGGCGCGAACCCGCTGACCCTGACCTCGGTGCTCGACCAGATCCCGGCGGCCCCGGCGGCCCCGCGCGGGCACGGGGAGGTCCTGGCCCTGGTCGGGACCGCCGCGGACCTGGCGGTGCTGGAACCGCTGCTGGTGGAGCGGATGCGCCTGGCCCCCTCGGACGTCGTGCACGTCGGCGGCGGGCTGCGGTTCGACCCGTCGACGGTCGGCCCGGACCGCCCCACCCGGGTGTCGTCGGCGACGTCGCTGTCGGCGTGGCGCTCGCGGGCGCCGATGGCCCGGCACCCCTGGCTGGTGCTGATCCCCGCCGACGGGGGCGCCGAGGCCCGCGCCGAGGCCGCCGAGACGGCCTTCGCCGCGCGCCCCACCCAGCTGTGGGCCGTGGTGGACGCCCGCACCAAGCCTGGTGACGCCGCCCGCTGGTTGGACCAGGTCGGCGCCCAGCGCCCGGTGGACGGCCTGGCGGTCCGGGCCCTGGCCGATACCTCTGCCCCCGGTACCGTCCTGGGCCTGGGACGTCCGGTGGTCTGGCTGGACGGTCTGCCCACGTCCCGGGTGGTCTGGGCCGCGGCCCTGGGCCAGCCCCTGGACCTGGCCCTGGGCCCGTAGGTCTGGCACAGGATTCACACCGCAGCATCGTGGACAAATCGGTCAACGCGACTACCATTGGCAGATGGCCCCTTAACGGTGTCATCTGGCGAGAAACACAGAGGAGTCGTCGTTACCATGTTCCACTTTCTGAGATCCACGGAGCGGCGGGCTGAGCACGTCGCCGCCCGGCGGGCAGCCGGTCTGGTGCTAGGTCTGGCGGTGGGAGGTGCTGGGCTTGCCGTGACAGCGGTCCCGGCCAGCGCCCAGCCTGCGGCCTCGACGGTGGCGGCGAAGCCTAAGCCCGCCCCGTCCCAGCCCGCCCCGAAGCCGACGACCGCCCCGAAGCCGACGGCCACCCCGAAGCCGACGACTGCTCCGAAGCCGACCCCCACCCCGTGCCCGACGGAGTCCAAGCCGAAGTGCACCATCGCTCCGGCGATCACCGAGTTCATCTCACCGGTGGCCGGTAACACCTACCAGAACACGCCGCTGTCGACCGCGGTGCAGAACGGCCAGGCCCAGGTGCTCGTCTGGAACCCGGTGCTCTGGCGTCCCCTGTTCGGTATCTCCGTCGCCCCGCCGGTCACGGTGAAGGGCACAGGCCAGCCGGGCACCCAGGTGACCCTGTACCGCGTCTCGGGCGGGGGCACGGCTCTGAGCTGCACGGCGACCGTCTCGGCCGCCGGGAAGTGGTCCTGCGACGTCCCGCTCTCGGCCTTCCCCACGCCCCAGATCCAGTGGGAGAAGGGCAGCGTCAAGACCGGCTGGCTCTGGGACGGGACCGGGGCCTACGGCGCCTACCAGACCATCGGCATCAAGTCCGACTGCGGGCTGGACGGGGCGCACGTCAAGGTCGTCTCGGGCTACACCACCCCGATCGCCATCGACTTCTCCGGCGCGGGCCGGGTGGAGACCGTCAGCGCCGACCAGGCCCCGGCGACCTTCGACTTCGGCCAGAAGGTGCGCTCCGGGTGGCTGGCTCCCTCGGCTGGCTTCCTCGCCTGGGACCGCGACGGTGACGGCGTGATCTCCGGTATCGACGAGCTGTTCGGCGGCGGGGTAGGCGACGGTTTCGCGCGCCTGGCCCAGTTCGACACCAACGGCGACGGCGTGGTCGACGCTGCCGACGCCGGGTACGCGCAGCTGTCGATCTGGCGCGACACCAACATGAACAAGATCACCGACCCGGGTGAGCTGGTGTCGCTGGCGGACGCCGGGGTCGTCTCCCTGACCGTGGCCCACGAGGACTACTGGGAGTTCGACGCCGCAGGCAATGCCGTCTACGAGCACTCGTTCGCGACGCTCGCCGACGGCCAGCGCGCCGCGATGAACGACGTGTACTTCGCCCTGGCCTGAGGCCCACCGCGAAGCCTGGACTGGCCCCGCGCCGCGAGAGCGGCCGGGGCCAGTCCCGTCTCTGGTGCCCGCTCGGCCCCTGAGTCTTCAGCCCAGCAGGAGGCTCACCCAGTGGTCGACCCCAGAGCGGTAGAGGGCTTCCAGGTCGTCACCGGGACCGAGGTGGCCCCATAGCTCGGCGCTGATCGAGCCGAACATCCAGGCGCCGGCCGCCATGGTGACCGTGCGGCACCAGTCGGGCGCCTCGGGGGCGAACGCGGTCGCCCCGGGCAGGGTCCGCGCGGGGAGGGCGAAGGCCCCGGGAGGCGGGGCGGTCGGGGTGGGGGCGTCGTCGGACACCCTGACCAGCAGCCGGAAGAACCGCGTGGCCGGTTCTGTCGTGGCCTGCGGCGCGGCGTACCCGGGCACCGGCTGCCCGAACAGCAGGCCCCACGAGTAGGGGTGGTCCAGGGCCCAGCGCCGCTCGGCCAGG
Organism: Micrococcales bacterium; assembly: GCA_009777345.1. GTDB lineage: Bacteria > Actinomycetota > Actinomycetes > Actinomycetales > Cellulomonadaceae > Cellulomonas. The sequence goes on from WRMB01000024.1 coordinate 51,046, forward strand.
AACAGGGCCCGCAACCGACCGCGGTAGTCGTCGCGCGGCACGGCGGCCTCAGCGGCGGTCAGCGCGTCGGCCAGGGCGGTGTACTCGCGCAGCAGCAGCGCGGTCAGGACGTCGTCACGGGTGGCGAAGTACCGGTGCACCGCGGACGAGGCCATGCCCAGCTCGCGGGCGACCGCCCGCAGCGAGATGTGCGTCGCGCCCCCGTCGGCCAGCTGGCGGTGCGCGGCGTCCAGGATCTCGGCGGTGACCGCAGCGCGCACCCGTTCACGCGGGGTCGGGCGACGGTCCGGTGGCACCACCCCATCGTGTCACGTAGCCGGTGTTCTCGTCCCAGGTACGAGGGGGAGCAAGAAGTATGAGGGTTTGGCCTCGTACTTAGTGCGTCCACCCGTACTTACAGACGTTATGCGCGGTCATGG
>WRMB01000025.1 GCA_009777345.1 Micrococcales bacterium
TGCCCGTGGTCCGAAAGTTAACGCCGAGAAACCGCGACAGAAGTCTCGAATCGACGGTCGGGGTGGTGGCGCATCGCCAGGTGGGGCTCGGGTGCTGAGCGCAGTCATTCTTGTCGGGTGCCCGAGTCGGGTTGCGCGGCAGGTTCACTTGCCCGACACGCACAACCGGACAGCAGAAACGGTGAGACGGCAGGGAGGACGGTGGGTTCCTACAGTCCTGCCCCGGTCGCGCAGCGACCAGGGGCGTAAGGACGGTAGGAACCCACCGTCCTTGGTGACCCACGACCCGTCCTCCGAGACTTGCACGATTCTGCAACAGGCTCTTCCACCGTTTCGAAACGGTGGAACGGTGTCAGACCCACGAACCGGGATCGGCGCTCGGGTCACGCTGGGCTACTTCATCGCCGCGGCCAGCTCGGACTGGAACGTGCTCAGGCTGGAGGTGCCGGTGGTGTACTTCGACACTGCCGCTGTGATGGCGTCGACCTGCTCGGGGGTGGCGGCCGCACCGTGCTGGAGCGAGGGGACGATCACATCCTCGGCCAACGAGGTGATGGCGGTCTGCTGGTAGGTCGAGAACTCGGCCGGGTCGATGTCCGTGCGCGCCGGGATCGAACCTGTGACCTTGCTGAAAGCCGTCTGGCCGTCCTGCGAGGCGACGGTCCGCAGCCACGCCTTTGCACCGGCGGGGTGCGGGGCGTCGGTGGTCAGCGTGAACGAGTCCGCCAGGCAGTCGAAGACTCCGGCCGTCCCGGGCGCGGGTGCATAGGCGTAGTCGCCGACGCCGTGGGCCTCGTAGTTGGCCGGGGCCCAGTCGACCATGATGTTGAACGCGGCCTCGTTGTCGATGAGCATGGTGTGCGGTTCTTCCCAGTCCAGGCCGTCACGGTCGGTGTTGGTGTAGCTCATCAGCGTCTCGAACGTGCCCAGCGCGTCGGTGACTGCCGCGCTGGTCCAGTCGGTGCTGCCGTCCCACAGGCCGGTGTAGGCCGCGGGGCCCAGCTCGGCGATGAGGACCACCTCGAGCAGGTGGACCTGGGTCCAGGTGGTGCCGATCGACAGCGGGACGACGTCCGGCACGTTCTGCCTCACCTGCTCCAGGGCGGTGACGAAGTCGTCCATCGCGGCGAAGTTGACGTCGCTGGACAGGCCGGCCTGCTCCAGCACCGGCAGCGAGGCCCACAGCAGGTTGGCCCGGTGGACGTTCGACGGGACCGAGTAGATCTGGCCGTCGACGGTGAGCAGGTCGACGAGACCCCGCGGGAAGACCCCGCGCAGGTCGAGCTCGTCGTACAGGTCTGAGACGGCTTGGACCTGACCGGCCGCGACATAGTCCTGGACCGCCTTGCCCGCTGGGGCCTGGAAGCTGTCCGGCGGGTCACCGGCGGCGAGCTGACTCTGGAGCCGGTCCTGGGTCGCACCACCGGCCGCGGCGACGTCGACGAACGTGACGTCCGGGTAGCTGGAGTCGAAGACCGCCACCATGGCTTCCAGGCCGCGGGCCTCAGAACCGGTCGACCACCAGGTGAAGACCTCGACCCTGTCGTCGACAACCTTGTTGTCGGCCTTGTCGTCGCTGCTGGAACAACCAGCCAGGGCCAGCGCAGCGGCGGCGCCGAGCGCCAGCGCCTTCGTCGGGAGCCTCATGGAGCGTCCTTCCCTGTGCTTGAGGTGCGCCGGTCGGAATCGTGCGGTACCTCGCCGCGGTCCACCCCGGCCTGGCGGAGCGCGTCGTACCGGTGGGCGGTACCGGCCCGGCGCGGCGCTGCCGTCGAACCAGGCTGGTGTCAGTCCACCGCGTTCCGCTCCTGCCGTCAAGACCTGGACGTACACTGTCCGTCTTCGTCGGTTCGGGGGGATGCACCACGGGCAGAACATTCTGCCCAAGCAGCATATCCGTTCAGCCGTTGGTCATCTGCTGGTGACCGGACGGATGCCATGACCTAGCACAGTGTCACGCATGATAGCGCCGGTCGATCCTGTGCACCTGCTGGTCGGGGCTCTCGGTGCCTGTCTGCTGGTGGCGGTCGGAGTCACGGCTGGCCTGTCGCCCCAGCCGCTCGCCGCCCCCGCGGCGCCGCCCGTTCTGGCAGGTCCGGCGGGGGAGGTCGCCCCCGCGGCGGGCCCGCTCCCGGCCGGTCCGGCCGAGAGCCCCGCGGCCGACCCGGCCGCGACGGCTCCCGCGAGCGGCGAGGCGTCGACCGGGCAGCGGGCCTCGGACGCCTGGGTCGCGGACACCGCCGCCGCTACCGGGATCCCGCCGCGGGCGCTCCAGGCCTACGGCGACGCGACGCTGGCCGTGACCGCCGAGAACCCCGGCTGCGGGCTGGGCTGGACCACGCTGGCCGCGATCGGTGCGGCGGAGTCCGGCCACGGCACCTCCCGCGGGACCAGGCTCGACGCCGACGGCAGACCGCTGACCCCGATCCTCGGCCCGGCGCTGGACGGTCGGCCAGGGTTCGCCAGGCTGCCGGCCGACGAGGAGTCGCGCCGCTGGACCGGTGACGCGCAGTGGCAGCGGGCCGTCGGGCCGATGCAGTTCCTGCCGTCGACGTGGCAACGGTGGGGGGCCGACGGCGACGGCGACGGCAGCGCCGACCCGAACGATATCGACGACGCGGCGCTGGCCGCCGGACGCTACCTGTGCGCGGCGGGCGGGGACCTCACCACCGGTGCCGGGTGGGCGGCGGCCGTGCATGCCTACAACCACTCCGACGCCTACGTGGCGCAGGTGCGCGCCCTGGCCGTCGGCTACGCGGCTGCGAGGTGATATGGCCAACGAGGCGTGCTTCCAGGTCTACCGGCTGGTCGGTGCCGACGGGACGTGGTGGCGGGTCGTCAGCCCCAACGGCCGGGTGCTGGCCCGTTCCCCGCAGGCGTTCGACAGCCCCAGCGCGGCCGTGGCGCATATCGCGCAGGTCCGGGCCGCGCGCCTGAGTCTGCAGGCCAGCGTCCGGGTGACGCCTCTGCACCGGTGGCGCTGGCAGCTGGCGCTGGACTCCACGGTGATGGTCGTCAGCTGGGCCGACCTGGACCGTCGGATCCGCTGCGAAGCGGCGTGGCGGTCGTTCGTGGCACTGGCCGGGCTCGTGCCGGTGGACCCGAGGGTGCACACCTTCCAGCGCGGCCAGGTCTCGGACGCGGTATGAGCCCTGAATCTTCGCGTCAGGGATGAGTTCGTCCCCAGTTCACCGGGCGGGAGTCGTGCGGTCATGACGGCGGGGTTGTATCGGGGTGGACGAGACCGGACGTCTCGGACATCACGGACCGAAGGTCGGGAGGTGGAGATGGGCACCCAGACACTGGGCGACCGTCCGGCTGCCCCGGTCACCCCCCGGCCGCTCTCGCGCAAGGTCACCGGTGCCGACCGGGTGTTCGTCCTGGGCACCCGGTCGGTCGGGGCGAGCGTCCTGGTCATCACCGGCGGGATCGGGGTGTTCCTGGCGCTCCAGGCGTTCCCGACCATCGCCCGCTACGGTCCGTCGTTCTTCACCGAGAACCAGTGGCAGCCCGACCTGGGCGTCGTGGGTATCTCCGGCGTGCTGCTGGGGACGTTCACGGTGGCGCTGGTCGCGATGACGTTCGCCTTCCCGCTGGCGCTGACCACGGCGCTGTTCATCAGCGAGTACGCCCCCGGGCGGATCAAGGCCGTGCTGATCTCCATGGTGGACCTCATGGCGGCGGTGCCGTCGATCATCTACGGGCTGTGGGGGTTCTTCCTCATGCAGCCGCTGGCCAGCCGCCTGGCCCGCTGGCTGCACCAGTACCTGGGCTGGTTGCCGTTCTTCCACGTCGACGCCGACCCGGACGCCGCCCAGTGGGACCAGACGATGTACACCGCGTCGGCCTTCGTGGCCGGCCTGGCGGTGGCGATGATGGTGCTGCCCATGGCCTCGTCGGTGATGCGCGAGGTGTTCAGCCAGGCGCCGCTGGGCGAGCGTGAGGGGGCGCTGGCGCTGGGTGCGACCCGCTGGGGAGTGATCCAGTCGGTCGTCCTGCCGTTCGGCCGGGGCGGCATCATCGGGGGCACCATGCTCGGGCTGGGCCGGGCGCTGGGCGAGACGATCGCCGTGCTGCTGATCATCTCCCCGGCCTTCGACCTGAAGGTCCGGCCGCTGGAGCTGGGCACCAACACGGTGTCGGCACTGATCGCAGGCCGTTTCGGCGAGGCTTCTCCGGGACAGCTGCAGGCGCTGCTGACCGCGGGGTTCGTGCTGTTCGTCATCACCCTGGTGATCAACACCCTGGCGGCCGTGGTGGTGGCCCGGTCGCGTTCCGGCGCGGGGACGGACCTGTGATGACCGTTCCGGTGTCCCAGAGCCTGGCGCCCCAGACGTGGGTGCTCCAGCCCGACGACCTGCCACCGGCACCGGGGGCGGGGGACCGTCGTCGGCTGCACGGGGTGACCGCGGCCGACCTGGTCGTCACGGTGGGCTCGGGGGTCGCGGCCCTGGCCGTGGCCTGGTTGCTGTGCTACGCGCTGCTGCCGTGGGGGACCCCGCTGGCCTTCGCGGTGGTGTCGTTCGTCTTCTACCTGGTGATCGTCACCGTGACGACCAGCGCGGTCTCGCCGGGCCCGGCCGTCGCCGACCGGGTGGCCGCCGCGGTCATCACCGGTGGGGCCGGGCTGGTGGCGCTCGGTCTGGGCTCGGCGGTGGTGTTCGTCTTCGTCCGGGCCTGGCCGGCGCTGTGGCACTGGAACATGTATACGCAGGACATGGCGGGTGTCGGCCCGCGTGACGCGCTGAGCTCGGGCGGGCTGCTGCACGCCGTCGTCGGGACGGTGATCCAGGTGGGTATCGCGGTGGTCGTGACGGTGCCGCTGGCGCTGGGCGCGGCGGTCTACATGACCGAGGTGGGCGGGAGGTTCGCCCGGGTGGTACGCACCGTGGTGGAGGCGATGACGGCCCTGCCGTCGATCGTCGCGGGCCTGTTCGTCTACACCACGTTGCTGCTGGCGCTGGGCATGAGCAAGTCCGGGTTCGCCGCGGCCATGGCCCTGTCGGTGATGATGCTGCCGATCATCGCCCGGGCCGCCGACGTGGTGCTGCGGGTGGTGCCCTCCGGCCTGCGCGAGGCCAGCCTGGCACTGGGCGCCTCACGGTGGCGCACCGTGTGGCACGTGGTGCTGCCCACCGCCCGGCCGGGCCTGGCCACGGCGCTGATCCTCGGTGTGGCCCGCGGGGTGGGGGAGACCTCCCCGGTGCTGCTCACCTCAGGGGCGTCGACGTTCCTGGTGGGTACCCCGTTCGGGCAGCAGATGAACTCGTTGCCGCTGTTCGTGTTCTCCACCGTGCGATCGGGGGAACCGATATTCATCCAGCGCGGTTTCGCGGCGGCGGCGGTGCTGCTGACCCTGGTCCTGGGGCTGTTCGCGCTGGCCCGGTACATCGCCCGCCCCCGCGGGAACGCAAAGAAGAACCGCAAGGACAGGAGCCGTCGATGAGCACGAGAGCTGTGCGGTGGCCCGCCTGGCTGCTGTTCGGTGTCGCCTTCGTCATGACCATGGTGATGATGCCGCCGCCGGCCCATGCGGCGTACGCCCTGATCGAGGGGGACGGGTCGACCTGGAGCCAGGGGATCGTCAACCAGTGGATCGCCGACGTCAAGCCCCGGGGCATGCAGGTGGTGTACTCGGGCATCGGGTCGTCAGGCGGTCGCAAGAGCTTCGCGAACTTCCAGGACGATTTTGCTATCTCCGAGATTCCCTACCAGGGCACGGACCCGGCGAGCGGCCAGGCCGACGCCTCGACGAACCGCCCGTACGCCTACCTGCCGATCGTGGCGGGTGGGACGTCTTTCACGTACCACGTGAGGCAGGGCGGCCAGCTGATGCGCGACGTGCGGCTCTCCGGGGACACTATCGCCAAGATCTTCACCGGCCAGATCACCAGGTGGAACGACCCGGCGATCGTGGCGGACAACAACGGCCGGAGCTTCCCGGCCACGACGATCAAGCCGGTGTACCGGTCTGACGGTTCGGGGACCACCGCCCAGTTCACGCTGTGGCTGGACAAGCAGCACCCCAGCATCTGGCGCTCGCTGTACTCCAGAGGCGGGATGACCTCGAACTTCCCGTCGTTCCGCGGGGCGATCGGCGCCAACGGGTCGGACCAGGTGATGAACACTATCGCGGCCAGCTCGGGCGACGGGACCATTGGTTATGTCGAGTACTCCTACGCGCTGAACAAGAACTTCCCGGTGGTCAAGGTGCTCAACTCGGCGGGGTACTACGTCGAACCGACGGCGTACAACGTGGCGGTGGCACTGACCAAGGCCCGGATCAACACCTCGGACCCGAGGTCGCTGAACTACCTCACCCAGATCCTCGACGACGTCTACACCAACTCTGATCCCCGGTCGTACCCGTTGTCGTCGTACTCCTACATGATCCTGCCGATCGGTGCGGACGACAGCCGCCTGACCACGAACAAGCGTCAGACCCTGGTCGACTTCATGACCTACGGGCTGTGCGAGGGGCAGAAACAGGCCGCACCGTACGGGTACTCGCCGCTGCCGCTGAACCTGGTCCAGGCCGGGATGACCCAGCTGGCAAAGCTCAAGGAGGCCGACGGCGGCGTGAACGTCGACCAGGTAGACCCGACCAGGTGCGGCAACCCCACGTTCGTCGCCGGGGACCTGAGCCGCAACCACCTGGCAGAGATCGCCCCGCAGCCGAAGGACTGCGACAAGAAAGGTGCCGGTCCCTGCCTGGGCAGCGGCCAGTCCGGCGGGGGTGGATCCGGTGGTGGTTCCGGTGGTGGTTCCGGCGGGTCGGGTTCCGGCGGCGGACCCGGCGGTGGTGCCGACGGTGACGTACCCCTGGGCGCTGACGGTCAGCCCCTGGAGATCGACCCGGAGACCGGTCTGCCCGTCGGCGCCGGGGATACCGACGGGACCAGCGCGGCCAGCGGGTCGGTGTCGACCACTATCGCGGCCCGTCCGGCGGTGGGCAGCGCCGTGTTCGCCGGGCTGTCGGCCGCCGAGCTGGTCGCCCTCGTCGTGGTGCCCGGCCTGCTCGCCGCCCGACGGCGCCAGATGACGGAGGGGCTGCTGTGAGAGGTTCGGGAAAAGTCATGAGAGGTTCGGGAAAGGGGACGAGAGCTGTGAAGACGCGCACGGGACGCAGGACGAGAAAGAACGCGAGACGATTTGTGACCGGTCTGCTGCTCATCGGGCTCCTGAGCGCCGCCGTCCCGTCCGGGGCGGTCTCGGCCCAGGCCGCCGCCGCAGGGTTCAGCCAGACCAAGACCGTGACGCGGGAGATCATGGCCGAAGACGGCACCGTCACGGTCGACGAACGGACGGTGACGGTGAGCGCTGATGTCACCGAGGACCTGCGGGGGCGTCAGGTGATGACCATACGCTGGAGCGGCGCCCGCCCGTCGAGCGGGATTCTCGGAAGCATCACGTCGCTGGATGCCTGGACCGCTACCGAGTACCCGGTGGTGGTGCTTCAGTGCCGGGGGGACGACAGCGCGTCCGAGCCAGCCGCGCGTATCAGGCCAGAGACCTGCTGGACGTCCTACGGCGCTTCTGAACGTCGGCTCAGCGGCGTCGCGCTGGCCGGCACCGACTTCTACCGTCACGACAGGTATGCGACGGAGGCAGAGCGGGCGGCGTCGGTCCCTGCCGACGAGGACTGGACGAGGTTGTGCTCCGGCGAGTCCGAGGGCAGCGATGCTATGCCGAAGCGGATCATCCCGTTCGTGGCGGCTGACGGGACGGAGTACTGGCGCTGCGGAGAAGAGGGCCAGGGTCGAGCGCCGGAGATGGGCGTCGACACGGCTCTCGGTCCGAACGACACGGTTGCGTTCACCACGACCGCAGGTACCGGTGTCAGCTACTTCGAGGTGCGCACCGCGGCGGAGAATGCTTCGCTGGGCTGCTCGTCGGCCGTACCTTGCGCCGTGGTGGTCGTTCCGATCATGGGTATCAGCTGTGACGCGTCCTTCGACGCACAGCCGCTGGCGGCCCAGCGGTGCAACCAGGAAGGTCTGCGCCCACCGGGGTCATCATTCTCCAACGAGCCCTATGCGGCGGCTGTGACCGCTCAGTACTGGGCTTCGGCGTCGAACTGGCGCAACCGCATCACCATCCCGGTGGCAGTCGCTCCGTCTGCCGCGATCTGTACCAGCACCGAGGGGCGACGCACGTTCCAGCTGTACGGTTCGGTGCTGATGTCGGGGGCGGCCGAGCAGTGGGCGCCGGCCTACTGCGACCGCCCGGACCGTTTTGTGCTGCGGATCAACGACCAGGTCGAGGCAACCGCGTTCAACAGTCTCGCGGCGGGATACGGTAACGGGGTGCTGGCTACCTATGCCGGCTCGTCGGCGGCTCCGCTGGGCTACGCCCCCGTGGGGCTCACCGGCTTTGCTGTCGGTTTTGTCATCGACATACCAGGTGGTGGTGGCCAGCTGGGGCAGCTGAACCTCAACCCTCGGCTGCTGGCCAAGCTCCTCACCGCCTCGTACCGAGGTGCGAGCTTCAGTCCCGCGGCGGAGGACGAACGGCCTGATCTGGCGGGCAACCCAGGCTCGCTCCAGCTGGACCCGGAGTTTCGTGCGCTCAACCCTGACCTGGACGTGAGCGGCATATTTTACTGGGACAGCACGCAGCTCTCCTTCTCCCAGCTCATGGGCCTCTCCGTGCCGTCGGACCTGATGACCGCCCTGACCTCGTATATCGCCGCTGACCCTGAAGCGATGGCCTTCGTCAACGGTACTCCCGATCCATGGGGCATGCGGGTGAACCGTGCCTACGAGGGCATCTCGCTGCCCCAGGCGGACTGGCCGCTGGCCGACCCGTGGACGCAGCCGAACTCCACCGGGTGCGCTGCGGAGCAGCCGATCCCCTGGTTCAACAGGGTGCTCGCGCCGGTCTCCGACCCGCACCGGCTGGCCGACGACCTGCTCACCGCGCGCCCCGAGACGATCAACATGTACGACCGCATCCCGCACAGCGAGGTGTGCAGAGCCGACCGGTCTCCCCGGCAGAACCATGGTGCACGGGCGATGCTGGCCCTGATCACCGTGGCCGACGCGAGGCGGTATGCGCTCCCGACGGCGTCGCTGCGCACGACCAGCGGCACCTATGTCGCTCCGACGGACACCTCGATCGCCGCTGCAGTCGAGCTCATGGTTTCGGGGGGCCCGGGTGAGCCGTTCGTCCCGGATGCCGATCGGCTCATCGCCTCGGCCACGGCATACCCCGGGACCATGGTGGTGCACGCGGCCCTGCCGTTGAGCGGGGTGGAGCCGGACCAGGCAGCCGTTGCCGCCTCGTTCGTGCGGATCGCCACCTCAGAGGGGCAGGTCCGAGGCACCAAGACGGGGCAGCTGGCGGAAGGCTACGTGCCGATCACGGCGACGGGTGCGACGGCATCGCTGTACGCCGCTGCCCAGACGGTGGCTGACGCGGTCGAGCGGCAGTCGGGGTCCGTGTCGGGTAGCGGAGCGCCGTCCGGAGCCGACAGTACTACCGGGCAGCCGACCGATCTGGTCGGCGCGGCGGAATCCCCGTCGGTCGGTGAAGCCGCGGAGCCGGAGGCGGTTCCCGGGCTCCCGGCCGAGGAAGCGGCCAGCCCGGTGGCTCCTCGTCGGGGTCTGACCCCGCAGGCCCTGCTCAACGCGCTGCGGGCCGCTATCCCGGCCGGGCTGGCGGTGACCGCCGCAGCCGCGGTCGGAGTTCCGACGCTGCGACGTTTCCGGGTGGGACGGTGACCGTGACGACCCGGCCCGCGGGTCCGGTGGCACCGCGGGCCGTGCGCCGTCGGTCGCCCGCGCCCCGTCGGCCCCGACCACCGCTCCCGCCGCTGAGCGACCCCCGGCTGGTGGCCACTGTCGCGGTGGTGACGGTCGCGGTGCTGGCCGGGTGGTTCGTGCTGCAGACCGTCGCGCTCGGTGGGCTCACCCAGAGCCGCTCCCAGAACGTGCTGCACTCGGCGCTGCGTGAACAGCTGGAGGCGCAGACCGCCCCGACGGGCACCGTGGAGCCGGGCGATCCGGTGGCGCTGCTGACCATCCCGACGCTGGGCCTGGAGCAGGTGGTGGTCGAGGGGACCGCCTCGTCCGACCTCCAGGCCGGTCCGGGGCACCGGCGGGACACTCCTCTGCCCGGCCAGCGCGGAGCCAGTGTGCTGTACGGCAGGTCGCTCACCTGGGGTGCGCCGTTCCGCTCGGTGAGCACGCTGCTGCCGGGTGACGGTATCCAGGTCACCACCGCGCAGGGCGAGTTCGTGTACCGGGTCGAAGGAGTGCGCCGGGCGGGCGACCCGCTACCGGGAACGACGACGGCCCGTCTGACCCTCGTCACGACCGATGTGGACAGGTTCATGCCTTCCGGGGTGGTCTACGTCGACGCGGTGCTGCTGGGCGACCCGGTGGTCGGGACAGGCCGGGCGCTGGCCGTGCCGGAGTCGGAGAAGGCCCTCGGTACGGACCCCGGCGGTCTGCCTCTGCTGGCGGTGGGGCTCGGTGTGCTGCTCGCGACGGTGCTGGGCGTGGTCCGGCTGCACGGCACGCTCCCGGCCCGGGTGCTGTGGACCCTGGGCCTGCCGGTGGTGCTGGCCGGTCTGTGGCTGACCGGCACCCAGGCCGGCCAGCTGCTGCCGAACCTCTTCTGAGCCTCGTTCCGCCTGCTGCGCGCCACCAGGCGGCTGCGTCGCCGCTCCGCACCTGCTGTCCCCGCCCCGTGAGGCTCGCGGCGGCGCAGATCGGGCTGGGACGCGGCCAGCCCTGGGACGCGGCCAGCCCTAGGTCTCTCGCGGGTCGTCCGGCGTTCACTCGAGTTCGGTGGTGCATTTACCCGGGTCGGGAAGGCTCTGGTGTGGGCCGAGTGGTTCGGCCCGGTTCGACCGATCTCAGGGAGGGATTCCCATGAAGAAAGTCAAGCTCACCGTGACGGCGGCTGCCGCCGTTCTCATAGGCGGGATGCTGGCAGCGCCGGCTTCTGCCGACCCGGCCCCCCAGACGAAGGACTACGTCGGGGTGGGCTCGGACACCACCCAGATCGCGCTGAACGCCATCGCGGACGGCTATGCGGACCCCGACTTCGGGTTCTTCATCACCGGGTACAACGCCGGTGCGTCAGCCCGGGTGGCGTCCTTCGACGCCACCAACCCGCTGACCGGCGGGAAGGGTGCGACCGAGTTCATCCAGCCGAGGGTCGGCGTCAACAAGATCGTCCGTCCGGACGGCTCGGGCGCCGGCAAGGTCCTGCTGTACGGTGCCAGCAACAACAGCGCGATCAGCTTCGCCCGGTCGTCCTCGGCGCTGAACGCCAACGAGGTCGCCGGTTCGCTGGTGGCCTACCCGTTCGCGGTGGACGAGGTCGCGGCCGCTGTAGCACCGGGCAGCAGCTACGCCCCGGCGGGGCTGACTCCCCAGCAGCTGGTGGGGATCTACGAAGGCACCATCACCAACTGGAGCCAGGTGGGCGGCGCGAACGTCGCCATCGTCCCGCTGCTTCCGCAGAGCGGCTCGGGTACCCGGACCTTCTTCCTCGACCAGCTCGCGTTGGCCAAGGGCTCTGCTGTCAACGTGTCGTCGTCGGTGATCAGCGACGACATCCAGGAGCACGACCCTTCGGTCTTCGTGGGGCGCAACGGTGCGGTAGTGCCGTTCTCGGTCGGCCGCGCCGACCTGGCTCCGGGTTCGGTGAAGTTGGCCAACGTCGGGGCTGGTGCGTTCGACGCCAAGCGCGGTGTGTACAACGTCGTGCGTGGCTCCCAGGCCAACCAGGCCTGGGCCACCAGCCTCTTCGGGTCCAACGGCTACCTGTGCTCCTCGGCGGCGAAGGACGCCATCGCGGCGGGTGGCCTGACCCAGCTCGCCAGTCCCGGTACCGGTGAGTGCGGCGTGCCGTACACCACCACCGCTGGCGTGACCAACTTCGCGACCAGCTGATCCACGCAAGACAAACCAGAGAGGAAACCTGTGATGCGTACCATGCGCACGGTCGCCAGCGTGGCGGCCACGACGATGATCCTGGCCGGGCTGGGTGTGGTCGGTGCCACATCCGCCGCGGCGGTCGACGACGGCGAGCTCCTGCCGGGCGACGTCTTCTTCCTCGCCAACGGGGCGCTCCTGTCCTCGGCGGTGCCTGGAGACCAGGTGACAGGCGGCACGTACCTGCCGCAGCGCCCGTTCACCACGGTGACGGCCACCGGTGAGTGCCCCGCAGGCTCGGTGCAGGCCCAGGTCTACACCCGGCTGCGCAACACCCAGCCTGAGGACTTCTGGGACGAGGTCCCGATGGGGCCGACCCGGCCGTACGTCTTAGACGCCCAGGGGAACGTCTACGTCGCCGCTGCGTTCGACAACTTCAACCTGGCGATGATCCAGAACCACCTGGGTAGTACGACCCAGGACCTGCCGGTGGCCATCGTCTGCAAGGACAACATGGGCGTGCCGCTGGGGCACTTCCAGACCGAGGTGACCCTGGTGCCCGGTGCCGACGGCTCCTGGTCCCAGGTCAACGCTCCGTCGCTGCCCAAGCAGGCTGTCGCCATGGGTGCCCTCGAGGGTGTCCCGGCGTCGGTCGAGCAGGGTGAGACCCTCACGGTGACCGTGCCCCTGACGGTGCCCGGCTCCGACGACCCCACGGGTACCGTCAGCATCGAGGTGGACGGCGTCGCCGTCGGCTCCGGTCCGGTGGCCTACAACGCGGGCGCGTCCCGCTGGGAGGCTGTCGTCACCACCTCGGCCATCACTGAGGTCGGCACCCGAGCCGTGACGGCCGTCTACAGTGGTGACGCTGTCTACGGTGCGGCCACCTCGGCCCCGGCCTCGCTCGAGGTGACCGCGGTCGCCCCGCGCGTGACCACGATGTCGAACTTCACGGTCGACCCGATCGACGGTGCGGCTTTCTCCACGCTCGTCACCCTGAGCGTCGAGGTCTCCGCCGACCAGGGTTCCCCGGTCGGCAAGGTCGAGTTCTACGACGACGACGTCAAGATCGGCGAGGTTACCACGCCGGTCGGCGGCGTGTGGTCGTTGACGAAGAACGGGTTCGCCGCTGGTGACCACGTGTTCTCCGCCAAGTTCGTGGGTACCGCTCCGTACCTGAGCTGCGAAGCCGACAACCAGATCACGGCTCGCTACGAGCTCGAAGGTTCCGTCGACGAGCAGACCATCACGGTCGACATCCCGTCCGGCTCGATCACCATCACCACCCCGTACACCCCGGACAACCCGCTGCACCTGGGTACCGCGGTGCTCGACCCGTCCACGTCGACCTACTACGCCAGCGCCGGGTTCGGCAACGAGAGCGACCCGACGGCGTTCGACTTCGACGGCATCAAGGTCACCGACACCCGCGCCGGGAACCTGGGCTTCACCGCCAAGGTCCAGTCCGGTGACTTCTCCAACGGCACGGACTCCTTCGGTGGCGTCCACGCCGGTCTGTGGGACCTGTACACCGTCCAGGTGCCGGGTAACGCCCTCCTGGCCACCGACGTGACCACCTACGACAACCAGCCCATGGCCCCGGGTCTGGGTGCGGCGCAGGTGTTCGCGACCTACCCGAGCGGTCTGGCCAACGGCACCGCTCAGATGTACGGCACCTTCGGTGTCGCCGGCGTCCCGTCGTCGGTCTCGATGGGTACGTACACCGCGACGGTGGTCTTCACCGCGCTGTGACGCCGCGGGGACTCCCCGGCCCGGTTGACAGCAGCCGCAGCACCGGCTGACCAGGCCTGACCGGGGGTCGGAGCCCGTGGGAGGGCGGGGTGCGCACGCACCCCGCCCTCTTGGCGTGCCCGCCCGCGGCCGGTCGTCCTGCGGTCACCGCCCGGTCGGCTGGCGTTCGCCCGGCTGCGGCAGTCTCGCCGCGTCGCACGGATCGAGACATCGGAGAACCCCATGGTCGTGCACCGTCGTCGCCGGGTCGTCCTCGCCGCGTTCGTGGCGCTGCTGGTCAGTCTCGGGCCGTCCCATGCCGTGACCGCCCCGGACGGGGGTGACGACGACCAGCCGACCCTCGCGACGTTCGGCATCGCCCCGGCCCAGGCCACCGTGGCCGATCCCAGGTCTTTCGTCACCATCGGCGCCTCGCCCGGGGCGACCATCAACGAGAACGTCGCGATCCTCAACCAGTCGGACTTCCCCCTGCCGCTGGCGGTGTACGCCTCGGAGGCGGTCAACGACAAGAAGGACGGCTCGCTGACCCTGGCCAACCGGGACGAGCTGGTCGACGCCGGTACCTGGGTGACCCTGGAGGTGGACAGCGTGGAGGTGCCCGCGCAGTCACCGCAGACAGGTATCGGGAAGGTCATCGTCCCGTTCACCCTGCACATCCCGGACGATGCCGAGCCCGGCGACCACGTGGCAGCGGTGGTCGCCTCGCTGACCAGCACCGGCGAGGGCGCCGACGGCACGCCCGACCTGGAGCTGGAGCAGCGGGTCGGGCTGCGGGTCTACGTCACCGTGGCCGGTCCGACCAAACCCGGCCTCACAGTCACCGACCTGCACACGACCTACGACCCGGGACCGGTCTGGGGTCTGCTCGGCCAGGGCCGCACCACCGTGACCTACACCGTGCGGAACACGGGCAACGTCCGCCTGCGGGTCGAGCCCGGTACCAAGGTCGCCGGTCCCTTCGGTCTGCTGCCGGCCACAGCCGACGGCGCCCCGGTCGCCGAGCTGCTGCCCCGCGGCGAGGTGGAGCAGACGGTCGTCGTCGACGGTGTCTGGCCGCTGGTGCGCTCCACGGTGACGGTGACGGCCGTACCGGGTACGGCGCCGGACGGCGCCCCGGTCACGCTGGACCCGGTCGTGGTGTCCCAGGGCCTGTGGACCGTGCCGTGGCTCTGGCTGCTGGTGCTGCTGGTGGTGGTCGTGGTGCTGACCCGCCGTCGGCTCGTCGCGCTGGGCCGTCGGGTCGCGCGGCAGGTGCGGGCCGGTCGTCCCCCGGCCACGCGGTAGCGACCGGCTGTTCACCCAGACCAGACAGGCTGGGACCGCAACAGACCTCACGAGAAGGTGGGAGACAGACGATGCGCAGGAACAGGACGATCGCCAGCATGCTGGCCGCGGTCGTGACACTGGGTGGGCTGGGGGTGGTCGGTGCGACCTCCGCCGCGGCGGTCGACGACGGCCCGCGCCAGTCCGGGAGCGTGTACTTCCTGAACAACCAGAAGAACCTGGCCACGGCGTCGGCCGCGGACCAGGTGACGGGCGGCTCGTTCGAGGGCCGGGCGTTCACCTCGGTCGCTGTCGACGGCAAGTGCCCAGCCGGTACCGTGCAGGCCCAGGTCTACACCCGGCTGCGCACCACCCAGCCCGAGGACTTCTGGGACGAAGTCCCCATGGGAGGGACCAGGCCGTACGCCGAAGATGCCCAGGGCAACGCCTATGTCGTCACCGCCTTCGACAACTTCAACCTGGCGATGATCCAGAACCACCTGGGCGGTACTACCCAGGACCTGCCGGTGGCGTTCGTCTGCAAGGACAACATGGGCGTGCCGCTGGGGCACTTCCAGACCGAGGTGACTGTCGGGGCCGGGGCCAGCGGCACCTGGTCGCAGATCAACCCCACGCTCATCACCGGCGGCGGGCAGCAGGCGGCCGATACCACCCTGACGCTCTCGGGGGTGGCAGCCGGTGCGAACCTGGCCCTCACCGCGGCGGTGAACCCCGAGTCGGCTGCGGGTACGGTGACCTTCGCCGAAGGGGCGGTCCAGCTCGGCACCGAGACCGTCGTCGGCGGCAGGGCGACGCTGACCGTCGTCGCCCCGACCGACGGTGACCACACCTACACCGCGACCTTCACCCCGTCGGACCCCAGCGAGTTCAACGGCTCCGCGATCCAGGCCACGTTCAGCGTCGCCGTGCAGCCGGACGGTTCGATCGTCGTCACCCTGGTGGTCCCCGGCGGTGAGACGGGCGAGCCCGGCACGGTCACGCTGACGGTGCCCGAGGCGGTGCGCATCGCGCTGATCGGCGAGCGCACCGCGGGCAACCACCGGGTCACCGCGACCGGTGACCTGCCGGAGATCATGGTGACCGACACCCGCCGTTCCGACCTGCTCACCGCGTGGCAGGTCAACGTGCAGGCCACGGACTTCACCAACGGCTCGGCCACCATCGCCGCGAAGTACCTCGGCCTGGTGCCTGCCGAACCGTCCACGACCCCCCTGGTCGGCCCGCCGACGAACGTCCGCCGGGGTGCCACGGTCGTCTCGGCGATGGACGAGTCCACCAGTGCCGGGATGTCCCAGAACCAGCCCCTCGGCACCGTAGAGACCCCCGGCCAGGGCACCACGACCCTGGGCGGCGTCCTGAACCTGGCTGTGCCAGGCGCGTCAGCCGCGGAGGGGACCTACTCCTCCGTCCTTACGGTCACCCTCGTCAACGGCTGACCGACCCGCGACCGCCCCCTGGAGCGACACAATGACCACCTCATCCCACAGGATGCGCCGAACCGCCACGGTGCTGATCCTTCTGGTCTGGTCGGTGGTGGCTCCGGGGGCGGTCGCGCAGGCCGCGGACGGCGATGTCGCCTGGTCGGTCTCCCCGTGCACCGAGAACGGGACCATCGACGGCCGGATCCGGCTGGAGATGCAGGTCGAGCCGGGTGACAGTGTCACCGACCATGTGCTCGTCGCCAACGCCTCGACCACCGAGCAGACCTTCGTCGTCTACGGTGCCGACGCCTTCAACACTCCCACCGGCGGCTACGACCTGCTCGCCGCTGGCCAGCCCTCCACCGACTCCGGCTCCTGGGTGACCACCGACCAGCAGCAGATCACGGTGCCAGCCCTCGAGCAGACCGTCGTCGCGCTGACGGTGAACGTCCCGGAGGACGCCGCGCCGGGCGACCACCCGGCCGGGATCGTCGTCTCGCGGGCCCATCCCGATATCGACGCCCAGGGCGTGGTCGTCGACACCAGGGTCGCCGTCCGCCTGTCGCTGCGCGTGTCCGGCGAGCTCGACCCGGCGCTGACCGTCCAGGACGTGCGCGTCGACTACCGGTCCTCGTGGACCCCCTTCGGCGGGTCGGACGCCACCATCAGCTACACCGTGAAGAACACGGGCAACGTCACGGTCGTGGGCCAGCCCCGGCTGCGAGTGACCGGACCGTTCGGCATCACCCTGGCCCGCAAGGACCCCGGACCGACCCAAGAGGTGCTGCCCGGGCAGTCGTTCACCGTGACCTCGGTGCTGGCCGGGGTCCCCCCGGCCGTGATCGACACCGCCGTGGTGGACGTGACGATGGCGGCCGCTCCCGGACCCCGCACGGAGCTGCCCCTGGCCTCCGTCACCAGCCGACGGACCTTCGCCGCGGTGCCCTGGACGGGTCTGGCGCTGCTCGTCGTGGTGGCGCTGACTGGGTACCAGGTGGTGCGCCTCCGGCGGGCGCGCCGCGCGGAGAGCGAAGAGATGTGGGCCGAGCTGGCGGCCGCGGCCGCGGGCGGGAGCACCGCCGGGCCCGCTGCCTCCGACGGCCAGACTGATGTCTCGGCTGGTCAGGGTGTCTCAGCCGACCACAGTGATGACGTGCCCGCCGGGCAGGAGGTCGAGACTGCTGCTGGGCAGGAGGTCGAGACTGCTGCTGGGCAGGAGGTTGAGACTGCTGCTGGGCAGGAGGCTGAGACTGCTGCTGGGCAGGAGGTTGAGACTGCTGTCGGGCAGGAGGTTGAGACTGCTGTCGGGCAGGAGGCTGAGACTGCTGTCGGGCAGGAGGCTGAGACTGCTGCTGGGCAGGACGCCGGTGCGGCTCCCGAGGCCCGCGACGACGACGGGGCTCCCGCGGGGAACGCCCCGGTCGGGCTGGTGCCGGCACTGCTGGTCGCCGGGCTGCTCGGCACCGGGCTGGCCTGGTTCGCCGCTTCGGTCCCGGCGCAGGCCGCGACCGACCCGACCGACGAGGCGACGCTCGTGCTGACCGTCCCGGCCGAGTCGTCGGACCCGCTTCCCGACTCCTCGACGTCGACCCAGACCGACGGCGGGACGACGACGACCACCACGGTGAACGGTGGTTCCGGACCGTCCGGGGGAGGTGGGACCGTCCCCGGTGGCGCCGTTCCCGACCTGGACGCCGAGCCGCTGGACGCGCCTGACGACGCCCCAGAACCGACGCCCAGTGCCACCCCGACAGGTGCCATGACCGCCGACACCCTGTGGCGCCGAGCCCAGGGGTTCACCCCGGCCCAGTGGGGCCTGGTGTCGGTGTCGGGTGCCCTGCTGGCCGGTGCAGGGGGCCTCGGCGGGTGGGCGGTGTGGCGTCGTCGGCGGGACCTGTCGGACCCCGTCCCGCTGACCTGAGACCGAGGAGCCCGATGCCTGACAAGACGAGGGTCGATCTGTCCCAGACCCAGGAGATGCCTCCGGTACTCGACGAAAGTCCTGCGCCGTCGCCTGTCTTCGGCGGGGCCGCCGCCGGGGGGCCAGGTCCTTTCACAGCGCCAGGTCCTCTTGCAGCGCCAGGTCCTTTCGCACCGCCAGGTCCTTTCGCACCGGGCTCTGTCGTACCAGGCCCTGTCGCACCGGCCGTCCCACCGGCGATCGCGCCGCGCCGCCTGGTCGAGCTGCGCGGCGATGCGGTCTCGGCCTGGTTCGGCACCCACCACGTGCTGGACCGGGTGTCCCTGACCATGCCCGCGGGCCAGGTCACGGCGCTGATCGGACCGTCGGGGTGCGGTAAGTCCACGTTCTTGCGCATCCTCAACCGGATGCACGAGCTGGTGCCGTCGGCCTCGCTGGCCGGACGGGTGCTGCTCGACGGCGTCGATATCTACGAACCGGGCCGACGGCTGACCGACGCGCGCCGGGCGATAGGCATGGTGTTCCAGAAGCCGAACCCGTTCCCGGCCATGAGCGTCCGGGAGAACGTGCTGGCCGGGCTCCGGCTCACCGGTACCAAGGTATCGGCCGCGCAGAAGGCCGCGCTGGTCGAGCAGTCCCTGACCCGGGCGGGTCTGTGGGGCGAGGTCAAGGACCGCCTCGACGCGCCCGGCGGCGGGCTGTCCGGCGGTCAGCAGCAGCGCCTGTGCATCGCCCGCGCGCTGGCGGTCCGCCCGCGGGTGCTGCTCATGGACGAACCGTGCTCCGCGCTGGACCCCACCTCTACCCGGGTGATCGAGGACACGATGGCCGATCTGAAGCACGAGGTGACGATCGTGATCGTCACCCACAACATGCAGCAGGCCGCCCGCGTCTCCGATCAGTGCGCCTTCTTCCTGGCCGAGGCCGGCACTCCCGGCGTCATCGTCGAGCACGGCAGCACCAACGCCATGTTCACCCACCCCCAGGACCCTCGCACCGAAGCCTATGTCGAGGGCCGTTTCGGCTGACCGCAGCAGCTGTCCCACCCCACCGTCCTGAAACTCACCCCCACCCCCACCCCCCCCCCCCTCTTCCCCAGTGGGCCGATAAGATTGCGCGAGTTCGTGGGTTGCACGCCGTTCCACCGTTTCGAAACGGTGGAACGGCGTGCAACCCACGAACCGCCTGGTCGTTATCGGTCTGCTGGAAGGGAGGGGGCTCCCGCGCCAGGGAGCACTAGACTCAGCCTCGCCATCACCCCTTCGAGGCTGGGAGCGCCGCTGTGGGACGCGTCGTCCCGTCCCGCAGGGCTTGGGGAGCCGTACCAGCCATGTCAGGGGCGCAGGCTCAGGCGCCAGGCGTCGGGGCTGTGCGGCAGGCCGGTGCGCAGCGCCCGCCCCCGGTCGCTCCAGCCGGACGGACGGTGCCAGCCGGGCTGGGGTGCCTCGGCGGTGACGGCCATCAGCCCGGTGACCAGCGCGACGACCTCGGCGTCAGTCGGGTCACCGCGGACGATCTGGAACCGGGGGCCGGGGGCCGCCGGGCCGGGCCGGTCTGGTCCGGTCCGGTCTGGTACGAGCTCTGCGGTCATGTGGGCACCGTCCTCTCCGGGGGCGGTCACAGGGGGATGTTCCCGTGCTTCTTGGGCGGCAGGCTGGCCCGCTTGGTGCGCAGCAGGCGCAGCGCCTTGACGATCTCGGTCCTGGTGGCCGACGGGCGGATCACCGCGTCGACGTAGCCGCGGTCGGCGGCGTCCCACGGGTTGACGATCGCGTCGTCGTACTCGGCCACCAGCCGGGCCCGTTCGGCCTCGGCGTCGCCGCCGTCGGCCTCGATCTTGGCCAGGGCGCCGCGCTGCAGGATGTTCACCGCTCCGGAAGCGCCCATCACCGCGATCTGGGCGGTCGGCCAGGCCAGGTTGATATCGGCGCCCAGCTGTTTGGAGCCCATGACGATATACGCCCCGCCGTACGCCTTGCGCGTGATGACGGTGACCAGCGGCACGGTGGCCTCGGCGTAGGCGTAGATCAGCTTGGCGCCGCGCCGGATGATCCCGTTCCACTCCTGGTCGGTACCGGGCAGGAACCCGGGCACGTCCACGAAGGTCAGCACCGGCACGTTGAACGCGTCGCAGGTGCGCACGAACCGGGCGGCTTTCTCCGCCGCGTCGATGTCCAGGGTGCCGGCCATGGTCTGCGGCTGGTTGGCGACCACCCCGACGGTCTGCCCCTCGACGTGCCCGAACCCGACGACGACGTTCGGCGCGAACAGCGCCTGCACCTCGAACAGCACTCCTTCGTCGAGCACGTGCTCCACGACGGTGCGCATATCGTAGGGCTGGGCGTCGGAGTCGGGTACCAGGCTGTCCAGCTCGGTATCGGCCGCGGTGATCGCCATATCGGCCGGTCCGGGGTACGACGGCGGGTCGGACAGGTTGTTGCTCGGCAGGAAGCCCAGCAGGGTGCGCACGTAGTCGATGGCGTCGTCCTCGTCGGACCCCAGGTAGTGCGCCACCCCGGAGCGCACGCAGTGGGTCGTGGCCCCGCCCAGCTCTTCGAAGCCGACGTCCTCGCCGGTGACGGCCCGGATGACGTCCGGCCCGGTGATGAACATGTGCGACGTGCCGTCGGCCATGACGATGAAGTCCGTCAGCGCCGGGGAGTACACCGCCCCCCCGGCGCTCGGCCCGAGGATCAGGCTGATCTGCGGTATCACACCCGAGGCGGCGGTGTTGCGCCGGAAGATCTCGGCGAACTGGGTGAGCCCGGCCACCCCCTCCTGGATGCGCGCGCCGCCGCCGTCGCTGATCCCGACCAGGGGGACACCGGTGCGCAGCGCCAGGTCCATCACCTTGGTGATCTTCTGCCCGTGCACCTCGCCCAGGGACCCACCGAACACGGTGAAGTCCTGCGCGTAGACGCAGACTGGGCGTCCGTCCACGGTGCCGTGCCCGGTGACCACCCCGTCCCCGGGGATCCGCCGGGCGTCCAGCCCGAAGTTGTGCGAGCGGTGCCGCACCTGCGCGTCCAGCTCGGTGAACGACCCCGGGTCGAGCAGCGCCTCGACCCGCTCGCGGGCGGTCTTCTTGCCCCGGGGGTGCTGCTTGGCGGTGGCGGCCTGCTCCGCCTCGGCCTGGCCTCGAGTCCGGGCGTCCAGCTCGGCCAGCCGGGCAGCGGTCGAACGGATCGGTGTGCTCACCCTTCGAAGGCTAGAGTCTCGGGCCTGGTTCCGTAGGTCGCGCCGGTCACCACGTCCGACGCCGCACATGGTGGGTTCCGCACAACACGGGCTTGCGACGCGGGTGGGTCACCTGGTCCGCAGGGTCTCGACTGGCTGGCTGGTGACCGCGGCGACGAGGTCGAAGTCCTTGTCGGCGTGCAGCACGGTCAGCCCGGCGAGCTCTGCGGTGGCGGCGACCAGCAGGTCGGGGACGGACGCTGCCCGGTGCTGACCGCGCCTGGTCAGGGCCATCTGGACGGCTACGGCTCGCCGTTCGATCGCTGGGGTGAGGTATTCCAGCGGCATGGCGGCCAGGGGCGGCCCGGCCGCCTCTGCCTCGGCGTCGGCGATGCTGCGGAAGCTGAAGCCGATCTCCAGCCGGGTCACGGTGCTGATCCGCACCAGGCCACGTTCGATCCGTGCTGCCCATTCGTCGGCGTCAGGGGAGGCCGCGAGCCGGACGTAGGCGGACTTGTCGACCAGCCAGGCCTTCACCGCCACGCGTCACCCCACGCCGGGCCCATCACGTCGGGGTCGAGCAGGTCGGCTGCCGCCTCGGCAGCCCGTCGCAGGTCGGCGGCACAGACCGGGACAGGTGGCATCGGCGGAGTGTCCAGGCGCTGGCGCAGGTACTCGTTGCGGGACAGGCCGAGCGCCGCCGCCTCGTTGTCGATCCGGCGCACCGCCTCGGCGGACAGACCCCGTACCAGGACGTCGGGCATGGACACCACCTCTTTCGATATCAAGATATCAGACCGCAGTCCGGGCGGATCCCGGTTCGTGGGTTCCCTGCCGGTCCGCTGGTTCAGGGGAGTGCGAGGATGATGGCGTGGACTCCCCGCCGCCGCTGCGTGCCGACCAGCTGCGCCGTCGGCTCGTGACGCCCGCCGGGCCGCTGTCCCGCCTGGTCGTGGTGGACCGCACCGGGTCGACCAACGACGACGTGCTGGCCGGGCTGCGCGACGACCCGGACGCCTGGCCGACCGGGGCGCTGCTGCTGGCCGACCACCAGACCGCCGGGCACGGTCGGGCCGGGCGCACCTGGGTGTCCGCGCCACGCACGTCGCTGACCGGCACCTTCGTGGTGCGTCCCGGGCCAGGTTCTGGTGGTCTGGGCTGGTTGCCGCTGGTCGTGGGGCTGGGGGTGGTCCGGGCGCTGCGCACTGCCGCGGGGGTGCAGGCCTGGCTGAAGTGGCCCAACGACGTGCTCGTCCACCAGCCCGGCGGGCGCGGGTCGGCCGCCCGGCGCAAGGTGGCCGGGATCCTGGCCCAGACCACGCCAGACGGGGCCGCGGTCGCGGTCGGGGTCGGGCTGAACGTCACCCAGCGGGCCGACCAGCTGCCGGTGCCGACCGCCACGTCCCTGGCGCTGACCCGTGACCTCTACTACCAGCGGGGGCGGGCCGACGGTATCTGTACCGACCGGCCCGCGCTGCTGGTCGCGACGGTCACCGCGCTGGCCGAGGTGGTCGGCCGGTGGTGCGCCGGGGGAGCGGGCCTGGCCGACGAGGTGGCCCAGGTGTGCACGACGCTGGGCTGCCAGGTAGGTGTCGAGCTGCCCGGCGGTGCGCGGCTCGTCGGCCGGGCGGTCCGGCTGGCCGACGACGGGGCTCTGGTCGTCGCCGACGCCGACGGTGAGCGCCCAGTCCGCGCCGGAGACGTGGTCCACCTGGTGAAGTGAATCGTCTCGCCACCGAGCATCGCCCGGCCGTCCGGTTCTCAGGTATCTCCCAGGGAAAACGGATGTTGCTCCCAGGCCGTCGCCCTATGGTGCTCCCCACCGGACGACGACCCCTGAGGACGGCCCGAAGACATGGCGCTACGACGCAGAACCCGACGCATCGCCGCGGTCGCCGCGGTCGCCGTCGTCCTGGCGGGCGGTGGCGGCTGGTGGCTGTTCGGCCGGGGCGGCGACGCGGCCAGCGCCACGACCCGCACCGCCACGGCCAGTCTCACGACGATGCAGAAGACGGTCCAGGCGACCGGCACCCTCACCCCGACGGTGCGGCAAGACGTGAGCTTCGCGGTCTCCGGCACCGTCACGTCGGTGGACGTGGCGCCGGGCGACACCGTCGTCGCGGGGCAGAGGCTGGCCACCGTGGACACCCTGCAGCTGGACGCGGACCTGCTGTCGGCCCGCGCCGGCCTGGCCCTGGCCCAGGCCGAGGTGTCGAACCTCAAGGGCAGCGCTGGCTCGAGCACCTCGGACGCCCAGATCGCCGCCGCGTCCGCCCGGGTCGACGTGGCGGCGGCAGCGGTGACCGCCGCCGAGGAGGACGTCGCCGCGGCTACCCTGGTCGCGCCGGTCGACGGCCTGGTCACGACGGTCGACATCGCCACCGGGGACAAGGTCGTCGGCCAGGCGAGCCAGCCGTCGGTGGGAGGGAGCGCCCAGTCGCCGGGCGGGACGGACACGCCCATCGGGTCGTCGGCCCAGCTCACCATCGTCGGTACCGACGCCTACCAGGTCACGGTGACCGTGGGCGCCGCGGACCTGCCGAACGTCGCCGTCGGCCACCAGGTCGAGATGACCTCCACCTCTCTGGCCGACACCGTGTTCGGTGTCGTCGCGTCGGTCAGCCTGGTGCCCAGCAGCGCTTCTGGGACGGCGGCCTATCCTGTCGTCGTCACGGTCACCGGGGACACCTCGGCGCTGCACGACGGTGTGTCCGTCACCGCGCAGATCGTCTACGAGCGCCGCACCGACGTGCTCACCGTGCCCTCGGCGGCGGTGACGACCGTCGACAGCACCAGCTCGGTGCTCAAGGTCGACGCCGACGGCACCGTCACCAAGACCGCGGTGGAGACCGGGGAGACGTCCGGACAGCTCACCGAGATCGTCGCGGGCCTGGCCGAAGGCGACCAGGTACAGCTCTCGGCGGTCGACAGCCAGACGCGCACCAGGCAGGACGGCTCGAGAGACGGTTTCCAGATACCGGACGGCGGACCGGTGCCCGGTTTCCCGGACGGCGAGAGGCCCAGCTTCCCAGACGGCTTCCAGATGCCTGGAGGCGGGAACCGATGACGGCCCCAGCACCGGTGGTCGAGCTGTGCGGTATCACCAAGACCTACGCGACCGGGTCGGTGACGGTCCAGGCCCTCAACGGTGTGGACCTGCGCATCGACGCCGGGGACCACGTGGCGGTCATGGGCCCGTCCGGGTCGGGCAAGTCCACCCTGATGAACATCCTGGGCTGCCTGGACGTGGCCACCACCGGCTCCTACCGTCTGGCTGGCCAGGACGTGGCCGACCTCGACGAGACCGCGCTGGCGCATATCCGCAACCGGCGCATCGGGTTCGTCTTCCAGCAGTTCAACCTGCTCCCGGCTCTGTCGGCCTGGCGCAACGTCGAGCTGCCGCTGGTCTACGCCGGGGTCGGTACCGCCGAGCGCCGGGAACGGGCGACGGCCGCGCTGGTCCGGGTCGGTCTGGGCGACCGGACCGAGAACCGGCCGGGTGAGCTCAGCGGCGGCCAGCAGCAGCGCGTCGCCGTCGCCCGGGCCCTGGTCGGCGACCCCGCGATGATCCTGGCCGACGAACCGACGGGGAACCTCGACTCGGCGTCCACCGCGGACGTGCTCGACCTGTTCGACGCGCTGCACGCCGCGGGCCGGACCGTCGTGGTGATCACCCACGAGGACGAGGTCGCCGCCCGGGCAGGCCGGGTGGTGCGGCTGCGTGACGGGCTGGTCGCCGCCGAGCACGACGGCGTCGCCGTCGCCGAGGGGACGGTCCGGTGAGCTGGACGCAGACCGTGCGCACCGCCTGGTCCGCGGTGCGCAGCCACACGCTGCGGTCGGCGCTGACCGTGCTGGGGATCCTCATCGGCATCGCCGCGGTGATCCTCACCGTCGGCCTGGGCGTGGGCTCGCAGCGCGAGGTCGACGCGCAGATCGACGCGCTGGGCTCGAACCTGCTGGTCGTCACCCCCGGCTCGACCACCAGCCCGTCGGGGGTGCGCGGCGGGTTCGGCTCGGCGACCACGTTGACCCGCGCCGACGCCGAGGCCCTGACCTCGGACGTCGCAGTCCCCGACGTCGCGGCGGTGGCCGCGGAGAAGTCGTCCTCGGCGGAGCTCTCCGCAGGCGACACCACCTGGACCACCACCGTCACCGGCACCACCGCCGCCTGGCTGGACGTTCGTTCCCGGCAGCTGGCCGACGGCCGGTTCCTCACCGCCGCCGACGATATCGACCGGGCCACGGTGGTGGTGCTCGGCAGCGACAGCGCCACCGAGCTGTTCGGCACCACCAGGGTGGTCGGGCAGCAGGTCACCGTGGCCGGGGTGCCGTGCTCCGTGGTCGGGGTGCTGACCAGCGTCGGCACGTCCGGCTCGACCAACCTCGACGATATGGCGCTGGTGCCCGCCTCGACCATGGCCGAGACCGTCACCGGTGGTACCACGGCCCAGTCGGTGTCGCGGATCTACGTCCAGGCGGTGTCCGGGGACCGGCTGTCCGCCGCCTCCCAGGAGGTCACCGCGCTGCTGAGCAACCTGCACCAGATCACCGACCCCGACGCCAGGGACTTCACGGTCTCGGCCTCCGAGTCGCTGGTCGACGCGGCCGCCTCGGTGTCCCGGACGCTGACCGTGCTGCTGACCGGTATCGCGGCGCTGTCGCTGCTGGTCGGTGGCATCGGCGTGATGAACATCATGATCGTGTCGGTCACCGAGCGGACCCGTGAGATCGGTCTGCGCAAGGCCCTGGGCGCCACCCCCCGGACCATCCGACGGCAGTTCCTGGTCGAGGCGTCGGTGCTCGGGCTGACCGGGGGGCTGACCGGGGCGGTGCTCGGCGTCGTCGGCACGCGGGTGGTGTCCTCGCTGGCCGCGACGACGGTCGTGGTGTCGGTCCCGGCCGTGGTCGGTGCCGTCGTCGTGGCGGTCGCCATCGGCCTGGTCTTCGGCGTGTACCCCGCGACCCGGGCCGCCCGGCTCGCCCCGATCGACGCACTGAGGTCGGCATGAGTCCCACCACCCACCTGTCCGCACGTCCCAGGAGGTCCGCTGTGCTGGTCCGCACGTCTGTCAGAGCGTTGCCGGTGCTGGTCGTCGTGGCGCTGCTCGGCGGCTGCGGGAGCGGGGACAGCCCGTCGTCCTCGACGGCACCCGCGCCCACCCCCGACCGGACCGCCGCGTTCGGCCTCCCGACGGTCGACGGCGAGGTGGTGGCGGTGACCGGCAGCACCGTGCAGGTCCAGGGCTCTGGCACGCAGACCTCGGTGACGTGGACCGACACCACGACCATCACCGCACAGGCGGACGCGACCCTCGACGACGTCACCGTCGGTGCCTGCGTCATGGCGGTTGTCGAAGGCGGCCCGGAAGGCAGCCCGGAGGACAGCACCGCCACGACGGTCCAGATCAGCACCCCCGCCGACGGCACCTGCACCGGGAGCTGGCCTGGCCAGATGCCGTCCGGCAGGCCCACGGACAGGCCGGACGGCTGGCCGACCGACGGTCCGCGACCGTCCGGCGGACCTGGTGACAGGTGGCCCACCGATATGCCGACCGACATGCCCAGCGGCATGGTGCCGGACGGCAGACAGAGGAGCGGCCTGTCGGGCCAGGTCGCTGCGGTCACCGGTACCACCATCACGGTACGAGCCGATGACGACACCACCAGCACCATCACCGTCGGGTCGGGCACGGCCTACCTCCAGCGGGTCACCGCCGACGCCTCGGCGCTGGTCGTCGGGCAGTGCGTACGCGCCCAGGGTGACCAGGACAAGGCCGGTAACCTCACCGCCACGTCGATCGAGGTGTCCGCGCCGACCGACGGCGGCTGCGGCACCTTCGGGCGCGGTCCGGGCGGATCCGGTCGGCCAGGTGGGCCGGGCGCACCAGGTACGGGAGGGACCGGCAACGATGGCTGAGCAGGCGACCGGGAGTGTCGAGCGTCGACCCGGGCGGACGGCGAACCGGCTCGTCCGTCCCACCAGGACGGTCCGTCGACGGGTTCCCCGCCGTACGGTCGCGGTCAGCGTCGGCGCGGCGGTGCTGCTCGCCGTCGGTGGCGGGGCGTACGCCCTGACCCGTCCCCTGGCGGACCGGTACACCACCGCGACTGCCCAGACCGGCACGGTCACCCAGACGGTCGCCGGACCGGGCACGGTCGCCTCGGTCAGCTCGGCCGCCGTCGCCTTCCAGGTGGCCGGTTCCGTGGCCACGGTCGACGTTGCCCCCGGCGACCCGGTCGACGCGGGGCAGACCCTGGCCACCCTGGACCTGGCCGCGCTCGAGGCCGCGGTCACGGCCGCCCAGCAGACGCTGGACGAGGCCCGCCAACAGCTGGCGGACGACCAGAGCGCACAACGGTCGACGTCCGGAACCGGATCCAGCTCCTCAGCGTCGGCGACCGGGCCGTCGGGAGCCGAGTCGTCCTCGGGCAGCCAGACGGTCGTGGCTGGGCCGTCGGGAGCTGGGCCGTCGGGAGCTGGGCCGTCCAGCACCCCGTCAGGGCCGAGTGGTTCCGCTCCAGGCTCGACCAGTACGAGCCCGCCTGGTACCTCCTCCGTCGAGGTGCGTGCCGCTGTGGCAGAGGTGACCGCGGCCCAGGAGGCGCTGCTGTCGGCCTACGCCGGGACGGCCGCGGCCCAGGCCGCCAGCTCCGCCGCCCTCGCCGCCCTGAGCGCCACCGGCTCCGCCGCCTGGTGCGCCCAGCTGGTCGCGCTGGACCCGACCCAGGTGACCGTCGGCAGCTCCGCACCGGCCACCGCGCCTGCCGAGGAGGGCCCGACCGGTGAACCGTCGGGAGGCTCCGGTACGTCGCTGTCCACCGTGCAGGGCTGGGTGGCGTCGTGCCAGGCCGCGCTGACCGAGATCGCTGGTCTGCAGACGGCGACCGGTACCGCCCAGCAGGCCCTGTCGTCGGCGATGACGACCCTCGACGCCAAGGTCGTCGCCCTGCAACGGCTCGTCGGGTCGTCTGACGGGACCGGCACGCCCAGCACCGACCCGGCAGGTTCCGGCCCGACCCAGACCAGCGACCCGGTTCAGACCAGCGACCCGTCCGGTACGGCCCCGTCTGGTACGACCAGCCCGTCCGGTGCGTCGGCCGACCCGAGCGGCCGGTCCTCGGTTCCCACCGCCGCCGACCTGGTCGCCGACCAGGCGGCGATCGACGCCGCCGCGGCGCAGCTGGCCGTCGTCACGGCCGACCTGCGGTTCGCCACTCTCACCGCGCCCTTGAGCGGCACGGTCGCCGCGGTCGACCTGGCCGTCGGCGACCAGGTCGCTGCCGGTTCGACCACGGCCACCATCACCGTGCTCGGCACCGCCGGGTACCAGGTGTCGCTGCCGGTCGGCCTGGGTTCGGTCGACGTGGTCCAGGTCGGCCAGAGCGCCAGCGTCACCGTGCCCAGCACCGACCAGACCCTCGACGGCACGGTCACCAGCATCGGCGTGCTGAACGTCTCGACGGACGCCACGCCGCAGTACACCGTCACGGTCCTGCTGGTGGCCACCGCGGCGCCGCTCTACGACGGTTCGTCCGCCCAGGTGACGATCACGGTGGCCGGGGCGAGCGATGTGCTCACGGTGCCCACGTCCGCCGTCCGCGTCGACGGCACGACCGTTACCGTGGACGTCCTCGCCGACGGCAAGGTGCGTACCACCACGGTGGTCCGCGGCGCTGTGGGCGCCGAGCTGACCGAGATCCGCGACGGCCTGGCCGCTGGCGACACCGTCGTGCTGGCCGACCGTACCCAGCCGCTCCAGGACGAGTCCGCCCAGATCCCGTCCGGCCGGGCTCTGACCGGTCAGCCCCCGGGCGGCCAGTCGGGCAGCTTCCCGCTCCCCGGCGGCCAGTCCGGCTCCTTCCAGCGTCCCGGCGGCTGACCACACAGGCGAGGAAGTGTTGCACGACACGGAACAAGATCGTTGCAGAACAAGGAACATCGAGGTCACCGGCACGTCCGCACTGACCTACGAAGGGTTGGCCGAGCAGGCTCACACCCACCCGATCCCCTCATCCTCCGCTCGCTCTGGGACACCTGTGCGCGCACGCCAGGCTCGCTCGGTCAGTGCAGCGGGACGACGGTCGCGCGGGTTCCCACGAGCAGAGGTGAGGTCGTCAGGGGCGGTCGGGCTCCAGCTCGGCGGCGAGCCTCGCCGTCAGGGCGGAACCGGGGCCGAACGCCTCCTCGGCCAGCGCCAGGGCCCGGTCGGCGGCCTGGCGGCGGGCCTCGTCGGTGGTGGACACCACCAGGGTGGCCAGCGCGTGGGGGTCGCGGTGCAGCGCGGCGTCCGTCAGCCGGAGGTCCAGCAGGCGCCCGGTCGTATCGGCGACGGCGGTGACCTCTCCGTGCCGCGAGACGGCTCGGCCCCGGACCTGGTCCAGGTCGGCCCGGAAGGTCGTCGCCGTCTCGGCCTGGCGCTGGGCGTCCTTGATCTGCCGGTCCACCGCGGACAGGGACGCGTCGGCCCACTGCCGCCACTCGTTGTCGGGCACAGCACCACCGTACCGGCCCGGCGACCGGCCGGGCGTCAGCCCGACATCGTCTCTCGCTACCGCTCCCCGGCGGCCAGTCCGGCTCCTTCCAGCGGACAACAGCCGCGGTCCCAGTTTCGTGGGTCCTACCCCGCGGGCAGCCGTGACCTCCGGACGGTGGGCTTCGTTCGTTGTACGGATTCTGTTACATGTCGCTCCTGGTCTGTACTTCGTGGAGGACTCATGTAAGGATGCCCTTCGACGACATCCCCAAGCCATGGAGTTTCCGAATGAGACTGCGCAAGAGCATTGTGGCGTTCGTCGGGAGTGCCGCTCTGGTCGTCGGTGCGCTCGCTGGCTGCTCGGAGCTCAGCGATCTTAAAGATGCCGTCGACGAGCTTGACGAAGCTATTAACGCTTCTGCCAACAACCATGTGCCGGTGACGTTTGACGAATGGCCCAGCTGTAGCGACCCCGGCGCCGTCGCCGAGTTCTTTGGTCTTACGCTGGACGGTCTGAGCCCCCCGAACACCAAGGATGTCCGTTGCGAACCTGGGTACACACTCGAGGTCTGGTTCGACTACGCGATCTACTACGAGTGCGACCCTGCGGTCTCGGGTGCCGGTTTTTGCGACGGTGAAACGCTGGGGAAGCTCACGGACGATATGGTCCGGGCGAACCTCGACCACTGGCACCGGCTGTACAGCGCGATCGCGAACGCTTCGGACGACGGTGTGGTGTACGAGGCGGCGTTGGTGCTTCCCGGGGTGCTGGGCACGAGCGACCCGCCCCCGGTGCTGGCCAGCTCGCCGGAGGAGGACTCCATCGGCAACAGCCTCTTCGCGTCGTACCTCCTCGACGGCGAGTGGGTCAACATCGTGGCCGCCCTGACCATTGGCAACAGTTCGTCGACCGACCCGAAAGAGCATGACGACGAGTGGTTCATGTGGTCCTACAGCCTGTCGTACTACGACGCCGAGGCCATTCCCAAAGAGATCGTCGCTGAGGGTTGGGGTCCCTGACTCCGCCCACGACGGTGCCGCGTCTTGACCGTCTGACGTTCGGCTTCGTCTCGTGTCAGGCTGCCCGGGCCAGTCCGCGGCCGTGGCGTGCCTGGTGCGCCCCGACCTGCCGGGCGACCAGGTAGATGACGAAGGAGATCGTCGTGATGTACGGGCTGATCGGGACGGGGTTCTCGCCCACGACCGCAACGGGGAACGACCCCAGGGCGAGCAGGATCCCGCCGACCGCGGCGACCTCGGCGAACACCACGGACAGCACCGGCACCCAGACCGGGGAGGCGGTCAGCCGCACCGCCGCCGCGGCCGGCGTGATGAGCAGGGACAGCACCAGCAGCGCCCCGACGATCTGTACCGCCATGGCCACGGCGATCCCGAGCAGCACCATGAACACCAGGGACAGGGCCCGCACCGGTACTCCGCGGGCGGCGGCGACCTCCGGGTCGACGCTGGCGAACGTCAACGGTCGCCACACCGCCACCAGGCCGCCGACCACGACCAGTGTGAGCAGGGTCATCGTCGTGACCCGCGCGGTGTCCACGGCGACGATCTGCCCGGTGAGCAGGCCGAACTTATTGGCCGCCCGGCCCGGGTACAGGGCCAGGAACAGCACGCCCAGGCCCAGCCCGAACGGCATGAGCACCCCGATGATCGAGCTGCGGTCCCGGGCCCGCTGCCCGAGCAGCCCGATGAGTACCGCCGCGACCAGCGACCCACCGACCGACCCGACGGCGACGTCGATCCCGACCAGCAGGGCCGCCGCCGCCCCGGCGAACGACAGCTCGGACACCCCGTGCACCGCGAACGCCAGGTCCCGCTGCATGACGAACACCCCGACCAGCCCGCCGACCAGGGCCAGCAACGCCCCGGCCAGGATCGACCCGCGGACCAGCACCAGCAGCTCGCCGTAGTCGGTGAAGTCGAACAGCTGGCGCTGCACCTCGCCCCAGTCCAGCCCGGCGCTCATCGTCGTGTCACCCGTCTGGTGCGGGGTAGCGGCTTCCTGGCGGGGTGCGGACCGGCCGGTTCGTAGTCGTCCTCGGTCGCGTGGTGGGCGTGGGCGTCGTCGCCCACGATGACCAGCCGCCCCTGGGCCTCGATCACGTCGATCGGGCTGCCGTACAGGCGGGTCAGATGTGCGGAAGTCAGGACCTCGTCCGCCGGGCCGACGGCGTGCCCGGCCGGGCCGAGGTAGGCGACGCGGTCGGTGTACGGCAGCACCGGGTTGATCTCGTGGGTGACGAACAGCACCGCCGTGCCGGTGTTCTGGCAGGTCGCGGCGATGAGCGCGGTGACCTCGTCCTGGCGGCGCAGGTCCAGGGACAGCAGCGGTTCGTCGCACAGCAGGATCGCCGGGTCGGAGGCCAGGGCCTGGGCGATGCGCACCCGCTGCTGCTCCCCGCCGGACAGCAGCCCCACAGGTGTGTCGGCGTAGGCACTGGCGCCGACGGCGGCCAGCAGCGCGTCGACCCGGGCGCGGGGGGCGGGTCCGCCGGGGCCCCAGCGGTGTCCGTCCAGGCCCAGCCGGACCAGGTCACGGGCCCGGATCGGGGTGGCCGGGTCGACGATCCGCTGCTGCGGCACGTACCCCAGGGCGCGCGACCCGCGCCGCGGCGGGTGGCCCAGCACCCGCACCGTTCCGGCCTGCAGCGGCTGGATGCCCAGCAGGACCTTCAGCAGCGTCGTCTTGCCCGAGCCGTTGGGTCCGAGCACGGTGACGAACTCGCCCGCCGCGACGGTGAGGTCCAGACCGGACCACACGGTGCGGTCCCCGAAGGCGAGTGCGGTACCGCGCAACTCGATGACGGGACGGGTCACGGGGTGCTCGCCGGGTCGGGGCCCGGTGTGCTGCTACCTGGCGGGCTGGTGTCCGGGGCGCCGGGGGCAGTCGTCGCGACGCCCAGGGCCTGGGCCAGGGCGTCGAGGTTGGCGCTCATCCAGGTGATGTAGGTCTGGGCGGCGGGCAGGGTCTCGGTGACGGCGACGACGGGGATCGCGGCGGCGTCGGCGGCGGTGCGGACCTGCTGGGTCTGGGGTCCGGTGGTCTGGGCGTTGTAGACCAGCAGCACCACCTGGTGGTCGGTGAACAGGGCGAGCGTGTCGCGCATGACGGTGGGCGGCACGTCGGTCTCGTCCTCGACGGCCTTGGCGAACTGCGGCGGGGTCTGGTCGACCAGGCCGAGGGCGTCGAGCAGGTACCCGGGGACGGGCTCGGTGACGGCGACCGGCTGCCCGCCGACGGTCTGGGCCAGGGCCTGGGTGCGGCTGACCAGGGTGTCGATCTCGGCGGTGAACGCCGCGGCGTTGGCGGCGTAGGTGTCGGCGTGGTCCGGGTCGATCCGGCTCAGGTCGGCGGCGATCTGGTCGGCGACGGCGGCCACGGTCGGCAGGTCGTACCAGACGTGCTCGTTGAGGTCGGCGCCGTCGTGACCAGAGACGGTGACGGCGTCGACCACGGGCGGCCGGGTCTCCAGCCCGTCCAGCAGGGTGAGGGCGAAGTCGTCGTACCCACCGCCGTTGACGACCACCAGGTCGGCCTGGGACAGCCTCAGCTGGTCTCGGGCCGACGCCTCGTAGGAGTGCGGGTCGGCCGCCGGTTTGGCGACGATCGACGTGACGTCTACCAGGTCCCCGCCCACCTGCGCGGCCACGTCGCCCCACACGTTGGTCGAGGTCACGACGCTCAGACGGTCGTCGTCGCCGGACGACGCGGTGCACCCAGCCACCAGCGCCACCAGCAGGACGGCAGACAGGACGGTGCGTCGACGGTTCACGGTGCGCTCACGGTTCACGGTGCTCTCTCTCAGATCGCGGCGGGGCCGCTAAAGAGATTAGTTCTCATTACCCTTGGCGTCGAACCGCTTCTCAGTTACGCTGACTGCTGAGAACGGTTCTCGCCCGAGGGACGAACTTGTTGCTTCGTCCCTCGTCCGGAACTTCGTCCCTCGCAGTCGACAGCACCGACGGAGACCCCACGTGATCGGTCAGCGCACCACCCGTCAGCGCACCGCCATCGCCGCGCTGCTGGACGAGGTGGACGAGTTCCGCAGCGCCCAGCAGCTGCACGCCCTGCTCGCGGCCCGGGGCGAGACCATCGGCCTGGCCACGGTCTACCGCACCCTCGGCGCGATGGCCGACGCCGACGAGCTGGACACCCTGCGCACCGACTCCGGCCAGTCCCTGTACCGCCGCTGCGAACGCCAGCACCACCACCACCTGGTCTGCCGCCGCTGCGGCGCCACCGTCGAGGTCGGGGGCGCCGGCCTGGAGTCCGTGGTCAAGGCTGTCGCCGCCGCCCACGGCTACACCGACGTCACCCACACCCTCGAGCTGTTCGGCACCTGCACCCGCTGCACCCGCCTCTGACTCCAGCTGTCTCGACGCAGCGCCCTGACGTGCTGCGGGCGCTGGAGGACCTCACGCCCTCCAGCTTTACTTCGCCTCAACCAGGTGGTGCGGCGGAGCGGGGCATGCGGGTCGCTGCTGCAGCCGTGACCAGCCACAGCAGGGCGCCGAGGCCGAAGGCCGTCGGGTAGCCGACCAGGCCAGCCAGGGCCCCGGCGGCCAGGGGGCCGAGGATCGCGCCCAGGTCGCCGGACATGGTGAACACGGCGATGGCCCGGTCGCCGCCGCCGGTATCGCCCACGGCGGCGGCGGGGGCGGTACCGATCAGGGCCGAGCCTGCCGCGTACAGGCACAGCCACGCGGTGAGCACGACGCTCCCCGGTGACCAGGGGGTGGCGGCCAGGGCCCCGGCCAGCAGCAGGGCCCCGCCGATCATGGGGCCGCGGCGGCCGACCCGGTCCACCAGGGCCCCGGCGGGCAGCACCAGGGCGGTCTGCACCCCGGCGGCGATAGCCATCGCCACACCGGTGATCAGCGCCGCGTGGACCATGTCGTTGGCCAGGAACCCGGCGACGAACAGCGGGACCAGCGTCATCCGGGTGCCGTGGGCGTTCCACCCCTGGGTAAAAGCCGCCAGGCAGGCGGCGCGGAACCGCGGGTCTCGGGCGACGTCCCGCAGCGGCACAGCCGATGCCCGCTCTCCGGTCTTCGTGGTGGCGACGGGGGTCAGCCCCAGCGCGCACAGCGCGGCGACGCCGAGGACACCGGCGTAGAAGAAGAACGGCGCCCGCAGGGAGATCCCCGCCAGCAGTCCGCCGACCGCGGGCCCGGCCATCGCCCCGACCAGGAACCCGCCCTGGTACAGGCCGGCCGCCCGCCCCCGGTGCGACGCCCCGACCGAGGCCAGCAGCACCGTCATGCCCGACACGGAGAACATGGCCGACCCCAGACCACCCAGCCCGCGCAGCACGATGAGCTGGGCGTAGCTCTGCGCCGTCCCGGCCAGAGCGCTGGACACCCCCACGACGACCAGCCCCGTCATGAGCACCGCCCGGTGCCCGAACCGGTCGTCGGCCCGCCCCACCAACGGCGCCGCCACGAACCGCATCACGGCGAACGCCGACACCACCGCCCCCGCCGCCAGCGGGTCCGCCCCGAAGCTGGCCGCGAAGACCGGCAGCACCGGCACCACCACCCCGAACCCGATGGCGACGACCAACGAGATGCTGCTCAGCACCCACACGTTGCGCGGCACGATGTGCAGGCTACCGGCCGGTCCGCGACGACGGGCAGCGGCCCTTGAGCCATGCTCCCTCGCGGCGGTGGTGCCACCAGGCTGCGCCGGGCTCACGCTGTCGGTGCTGGTCGGCCCTGTCACGCTTCGATGGTGACCTGCACTGGCGTGCCGTCCGTGCGGCAGTGGATCTCCGGCCAGTAGCCGTCCAGGAAGTATTCTTCGAATATACCCAAATAGTCGGAGAGTCCGAGTATGAAATCGCCAGAGTGATACATGTGGATGAGCCCGCCGTCGAAGTTGAAGTTCTCCCGGAACGTTTCCTCGTCGACCGGCCACTCGTCTCCCCACTCCCACAGGAAGCGGGTGGCCCGGTCCGCCACCTCTGGCAGGCGATCAAGGATCGTGTGCACGGTTGGCAGCAATTTCGTGACTCGCGCCCGGCTGAACCCGCCGTTGCCGGACCGGTCGCCGAACCACACGTGGCCCGACCCGAGCGGTGTGCCTACATTGCTGCTGACCCATGTCCCACCATCGAAGACGATGCGGCCAAGACGAGGGTCGTCTATCGGTACCTCCTGGGCGTCCCGGGCAGGAACGTTCCCGACGTCGATAAACTCGGCCAGTTCTTGCTCGTCATACTCTGCGTTGTGTTCGCGGGGGATCAAGGATCGATAAGACGACAGCTGTTCGGGTGTGGCCCAAACTGCGCGACCGTCGGTCGAGTGCAGACCCACTCGACCGCCGTCGACCGACAGTGCCTGGACAACGAACCCTGTCGGAATCCGGCGCCTGGAACTACCCTGTCCGAAATAGAGTTTGCCTCTCACCGACAAGACTTGGTGTTCGTCCTCGTTGTCGAGAGTCACTCGACCGTTCATGACATCTAGATGGGTATTATGGGACATTAATTTCCTCCGCCATCGTGGACAGAATCGTCCGAGGTCGCAGACAAATGATTGGCGATCATCAGATCTGTCAGTCCATCTCGGAGATGCCCTGGCGGTACGTCCCTGACCCATTTCTGGCAAAGGTCTGCCAGGCTGGAGGGGCCAACCACCGCCGCAACCCCGATTCGCTCCGGTGGCCCGGAGCTCAGCGCCGCCGCGAGCATGTCAAGCCACCGGTCGTCACCGAGTGCCATCAGGGGAACGATCGCGTCTGCTCGGATATCCTGGTGATTCTCGTGTTCCGACTCCCTGTACGTCAATGTCCACGTCCAGTGGGGCCGAGGATCGCTGGCGACAAGACCCACGATGGCATCGGCCAGTTCCTGGGCCGAGACCGGGCATGGATCACCCAGAACAGGTGCCGCCTGAATCCCAGGCGCTGATTTTGCCAGACTGAGCAGCAAGCGGTTGCGCAGGGTGGCATTGCCGCCGCCCAGGGTCGGCCCACCGGGCGGGTTGTACAGGCTCTCGACCTGGTTCAAGGCTGGGTCGTTCCGCAAGGCAATAGCGACCAGTCCCGAGACGGCCGCGCCGAGCAGCCTTCGTCGGCTCTGCTG
Source organism: Micrococcales bacterium (assembly GCA_009777345.1). Taxonomy (GTDB): domain Bacteria; phylum Actinomycetota; class Actinomycetes; order Actinomycetales; family Cellulomonadaceae; genus Cellulomonas. The sequence goes on from WRMB01000025.1 coordinate 37,024, forward strand.
GCCCAGGCAGGTATATCCAGTGATCGCATCGGGCAGGCACTGCGGTGAGTCCGCCAGCTGGTCCAGAAGCGGCAAAATTTCTGCCTGGCGCGCCGCAACCAGGCTTTCGATTGGGCTTGGGACTCTCGCCGTCTCGCATGCCATCAGGGCCTCGAAATCGGTGGCCCGGTCCGGCCACAGTCCAACCAGCTCCGTCAGGTCGGTGCTCTCCACCGGGCCATCACCGACCAGTCGGGCGTACAGGGCCGCAAAACGTACCACCGGGTCCTGACCGGATCCACCGTGCCGACCGAGAGCGGTTTTCAGGGCAAGGCGTACCTCGGTGTCGGTCTCGACTGCTAATTGGTTGTCCAGACGTTCCATGGCGGTGTCCGGCAGTTCGTCTATGCGCAGGCACAGCAGCGCGATTGCCATTCTTACATCTGTATGTACGCTGCCGAGCCCTGCAATGGCCTGCGGTAGTGCGGATACCAACGCCTGTTTCGCCGAGTCGTCGCGTTCATAGCGGGCCAAATTCGCGCACTCTTGCAGGAACCAGGCGGCGAATCCTTGCCCAGGAGCCTCGTCATCCTCCACCAGCCGGGCCAAGAACCCGACCGCCGGAATCGTGGCAGAGTAGATCGTCCCCTGGTGCAGAATAGACGCGAACAGGTCCTGCGCCGCGCCGTCGGCTTCATCGGGATCAAGCAGCTGCTGGATGAGTTCGGGCGTGTCGGTCGCGGAGTCGCTGTACGCATGATCGAGCGACGCCCAGTCTACGTTCATCAGATCGGAAAAATCGGCACTCATGCTTATCGTATATCCTGACTGGTGATCTGTGAGCGGGTCGCCGCGGCCTCGGCCGTGCGGCCCAGCGCGTCGAGCGCCTCGGCCAGCTTGAGCAGGATCGACTCGCGCAGGGTCGTGGCCTCCTGGCCCTGGGTCAGGGCGGCTTCGGCGTGGTCGAGGGCGCTGTGCCAGATGCCGAGGGCCTCGGCGGGGCGGGCCAGGGGGTCGGCCAGGTTCTGGGCGGCGAAGTGCTCGGCCCGGGCGGCGCTGGCCAGGTCGCCGACCTGGGCGTACCCGTCGGCGGCCTGGAGGAAGCCCGCGACCGCCTCGTCACGACGTTCCAGGTCCATGAGCACCCGGGCCTTGGAGTCGGTCAGGTCGGCGATCTTCCACAGGTGAGGTCCGTCGGGCAGAGCCTGGACGACGGCCACAGCCCGGTCCATGTCCGACAGCGCCGAACGGTCACCGTTGGCCCCCTTGGTGAAGGCCCGGGCTTCGAGGACCTCGACCTGCATGCCGAGAGCATCGGTGTCCTTGACCAGGTCCCAGGCCTGGGACAGGACGTCCAGCGACTCGTCGTGCATCTCGAAACCGCGCAGGATGTTGCCCATCCGGCGCAGCATGTCAGCCGCGTTCGCCGGTTGGTCGGCCTCCTGCCACAAGGCGGCAGCCCTGTCGCACATCGACAGGGCGCTGCTGTACTCCTCGGCGGCCTCGAAAGCCTGTTCCAGGGCCAGGCACGTCTCGGCCCGGACCTCGGGGCGAGCCTCGGCCTCTTCCTCTTCGTTGAGCACCTGCCACAGGATCTCGACGCCTTCGGTCGGGTGCCCGGTCGCCACCAGGGCCCGGCCCAGCTGGTAGCGGACGCCCACAGTGTCGATCTCGGCCTGCTCGGCCTCGCGCAGGGCGTAGCGCAGCCTGGACAGGGACTCGTCGGGACGCCCGGCCTCCTGGCCCAGGACGGCCGCCAGCACCAGGGCGTCGACCAGGGGCTGGGCCGCCCCGTAGGCGGCGTAGATCTTCACCGCGGCGTCGGCGTCGGCCAGCCCCTCCGCGTGCCGGACCAGAGCGCCCATCAGCCGGGCGCGGGCGGCCAGGAACCGGGCCCGCAGCCCGTCGGGCAGGTCCAGGCCGAGGATGCGGTCGCACAGGTCCACCATCGGGGCGAGCTCCTGCCGGTGCTGGTGGACCAGCAGCAGCCCGTGCAGGGCGGCGGCGTGACGACGGGGCTGGTCCAGGCTGCGGGCGACCACAGACTCCAGCAGAGGCACGACCGTCGCGAGGTCCGGGTCGTCGCCTTCGAGCAGGGCCTGGGCCAGGCAGAGCTCGGCTTCGGCCCGTCCCGCGTCGTCCGTTCCGGCCAGCCGGGCGACCTCGGCCCGGAGGATCGCGACGGTCTCGGGCGTGTGCCGGCCGTAGGTCGCCAGGTCGGTCTTCTCCTCCAGGTCGGCCAGCACCGTGCGTCCCTCGGCGCGCAGGGCCGCGACCCGGCGGGGCAGCACCAGCCGGGCGTCGTCGGTCCGGTCCAGCTGCAGGTACGACGAGATGAGCAGCCCCGTCGCCCTGGCCTGCTGGGTCGAGGTGGGGCCAGGTCCGGCGTCGGGGTCGCCGCTCGGTATCTGGGGGTTCAGGGCCTTGACGGCTGTCTCCAGGACCATAGCCGGGTCAGGTCGGCTGGCGTAGCTGTAGACCTCGGCCAGGTCCAGCCAGTGCTGGGCCGTCGTCGGCTGCTGGGGGGCGGCCGGGGGCGGCAGGAAGACGTCGGTGAGGATCGGCAGGTCGTACCGCTCGTCCAGCAGGGCCCTGGTCTGGGCGGTCCGGTCCGAGACGTAGCTGTTGCCGTTGCGGGTGTCGAAGGTCGAGGCCAGCCGATCCGTCGCCTGCCACACCTGGGGTGCGAGCTCGGCCACCGTCCAGATGCCTTCGTGGGTCCCGAAGAACCGTTCCAGCGGCGTGGCGGCGGCCCCGCGCACGACCTGCTCGCCGTGGCCCGCCCGCACGACCGACTCCAGCACCAGGCCGACGGCGGCAAGCATGAGAAGCTGGCCGTCCTCGTTCAGCGCGTCGTGAGCCAGCCAGGGGATGTGCCGCTCGACCATGGCCAGACCACGGGCCTCGTTCCCCGTGACCGCGCAGAAGACCATGCTGTCCGCGACGGTCTCGATATTGGCCGGGTTGGTGCGGGCAAGACGGTAGGACTGCATGTGCGAGCCCAGAGCGTCTTGCGTCCGTCCCGCTCGCAGCTTGGCGAGCAGGGTGCGTCCCAGTGCTCTCGCGGGTTCCTCCGCACAGGAATACTCGCCTTCGACGATCTCGTCTATCAGCTTCAGGGCCAGGGACTCCTCGCCTGCGTCCATGGCGAACCCCGACAGCTCGCTGCGCACGCACGCGTCACAGTCGCTGTGGTCGTCGCGGGGGGTGGCCTGCAGCTGGGCACGCAGCTGTCGGGCCCTGTCGAAGTCGCCGGTGTACCAGGCGTGCAAGAAACGGCAGGTGACGACGCCGCTCATTCCCAGGCCCGCGCGACGGTAGTGGGACTCCATATCGTCCAGCATGGCGTCGCACTGGGCCAGGGAGAAGATCGGCGAGGCGTCGAGCTTGTTGATCATCCACTTGAACTGCCACATCAGGTCGTACCCGCTGTCGATGACGTTGGGGAAGCGACGTGGGTCGGCGTCGTGCTTGGCCAGGCACCAGGCGAAAGACGACAGCGCGGCGTCGAAGTCGCCGGCGAACGTGCCGGACGACGTGAGACGGAAGCGCACCTCGTACTCGGCCCGCTCGTCGCCGGTCTCGCGGCTGAGGGCCAGGGCCCGGTCGATCAGGGCTCGCTGCCTGGGGCCGGGCTCGGTCCAGTCGATCTCGTCGAGCAGGTCCTTGATCTCCTGGGGCAGACGGTGCTTGCGGGACATCGATTCCTCCGTCGTGTCGTGGACAGCGTGGTCGGCTTCAGCCCGGCTCGGTGGACGGCTCCTGGTCGGTGATCCGGTCGCGGGTCGCCGCGGCCTCCGCGGTACGGCCCAGCGAGTCGAGGGCCTCGGCCAGCTTGAGCAGGATCGACTCGCGCAGGTCCGCCACGTCCTGCCCCTGGGTCAGGGCGGCCTCGACGTGGTCGAGGGCGCTGTGCCAGATCCCGGGGGCCTCGGCGGGTCGCTCCAGGGGCCCGGCCAGGTTCTGGGCGGCGAAGTGCTCGGCCCGGGCGGCGCTGGCCGGGTCGTCGGCCTGGGCGTACCCGTCGGCGGCCTGGAGGAAGCCCGCGACGGCCTCGTCACGACGTTCCAGGTCCATCAGCACCAGGGCCTTGGAATGGGTCAGGTCGGCGGTCTTCCAGGGGTGGGGTCCGTCGGTATCGGCCTGGACGATAGCCAGGGCCTGGTCGAGGTCGGACAGGGCCGAGACCTCGCCGCTGGCCCCTTTGGTGAAGGCCCAGGCTTCGAGGACCTCGACCTGCATACCGCGGGCCGCGCTGTCCTTGACCAGGTCCCAGGCCTCGGCCAGGGTCGTCGACGACTCGTCGTACATCTGGAAAGCGCGCAGGAGGTTACCCGCCCGACGCAGCATATCGGCCGCCTGTGCTGGTTGTTCGGCTTCCTGCCGCAGGTCGGCAGCCCGTCGGCACATCGACAGGGCGCTGCCGTACTCCTCGGCGGCCTCGAAACCTTGCTCCAGGGCCAGGCAGGTCTCGGCGCGGACCTCCGGCAGGGTCTCGGCTGCCTCTTCTTCGCCGAGCACCTGCCACAGGATCTCGACGCCCTCGGTCGGGTGCCCGGTTGCCACCAGGGCCTGGCCCAGCTGGTAGCGGACACCCACAGTCCCGATCTCGGCCTGCTCGGCCTCGCGCAGGGCGTAGCGCAGCCGGGCCAGGGACTCTTCGAGGTGCCCGGCCTCCTGGTCCAGGGTCACGGCCAGCATGACGGTCTCGACCAGGGGCTTGGTCGCGCCGTAGGCGGCGTAGATCTTGACCGCCGCGTCGGCGTCGGCGGCGCCCTCGGCGAACCTGCCCAGCATGCCCATCAGATGGGCCCGTTGGTTCAGGAGCCGGGCCCGCAGCCCGTCCGACAGGTCCAGGCGCAGGGCCCGGTCGAACGCGGCTTCCGCCTGGTCGGGCTCTCGCCGGACGAGGTGGACCCGTGTCAGGCAGGACAGAGCCGAGGCGCGCAGGTCCGGCTGGTGGGCGCTGCCGACCACGGACTCCAGCAGAGCCACGATCGTCGCGAAGTCTGGGTCTTCTGCCTGGAGCAGCTCGGCGGCCAGCTCGAACTGCGCGTCGGCCAGCCCCTCGTCACCCGTGCCGACCAGCCGGTCGACCGTGGCCTGGAGCACGCCGACGGTCTCGGGCGAGTGCTGACCGAGCAGCGACAGCCCGAGCCGGGTCTCCAGGTCGGCCAGCACGGTGCGCCCTGCCGCCCGTAGAGCCTCGGTCCGGCGGGCGAGCAGGCTCTGCGCCTCGTCCGCCGAGTCCTGCCGCAGGTGCCGCCAGATGATCAGCTTTGCGGCTCTGGCCTGCTGGTCTGGGGTCGCACCGGACGCCTGGTCCAAGACCTTGGTGGCAGGTTCCAAGGCCGGGTCGAGGTGACCGGCACTGCCGTAGACCTCGGCCAGGTCCAGCCACCCCTGCGCGGTCGTCGGCTGCGCCGGTGCCACCGTGGGCGGCAGGAAGACCTCGGTCAGGATCGGCAGGTCGTACCGCTCGTCCAGCAGGGCCCGGGTCTGGGCGACCTGGTCGGAGACGTAGCCGTTGCCGTTGCGGGCGTCGAAGGCCGCCGCCAGCCGACCGGCCGCCTGCCAGGCCGCCGGTGCCAGCGCGGCGGCCGTCCAGGCACCGTCGTGAGGCCCGAAGAACTGTTCCAGCGCCGCCGAACCGGCCCCGCGCACCACCTGCTCGCCGTGACCGGCTCGCACGACCGCCTCCAGCACCAGGCCGACAGCGGTCAGCATGGTGAGCTGGCCGTCCTCGTCCAGGGCGTCGTGAGCCAGCCAGGGGGCGTGCCGTTCGACCATGGCCAGACCACGGGCCTCGTTCCCCGTGACCGCGCAGAAGACCATGTTGTCTGCGACGTCTCTGATGTCGTCCGGGTTGGTGCGGGCCAGGCGGTATGACTGCATGTGCAGGTCCAGGGCGATATCTGTCTGCCCGGCTCTCAGCCGGGCGACCAGAGTCCTGGCCAACGTTCCGTTCGGCTCCCGGTTGCACTCGGCGCCGCTCTCGACCAGCTCGTCCGCCAGCTTCAGAGCCAGCGCTTCTTCGCCCGTCGCGAGGGCGAACGTGGCCAGCAGGCCGGACAGGCAGGCTTCGCAGGTGTACTCGTCGCGGGGGGCAGCCTGCAGCTGGGGGCGCAGCTGTCGGGCCAGGGCCAGGTCCCCGGTCCGCCAGGCGTGCTTGAGACGAGCCAGGATCACGGCGGTCGTCCCCAGGCCCTCGCGAGCGTAGTGGGCTTCCATATCGGCCAGCATGGCCTCGCACTGGGCCAGGGAGTAGATCGGCGAACAGCTGAGCGAGGGGACGATCGACTTGAACTGCCACATCAGGTTCAGCCAGTCGGTGACACTGGTGGGGAAACGGCGCGGATCGGCGTCGTGCTTGGCCAGGCACCAGGCGAAAGACGACAGCAAGGTGTCGGTGTCTCCGTAGGTGACGCACCACCGGTTGAGCCGCAGGCGCACCTCGTACTCGGCCCGTTCGTCACCGGTCTCGCGGCTGAGCGCCAGGGCGCGGTCGATCAGGGCATGCTCCTCCTGGGGGCCGCTGCTGGTCCAGTCGATCTCGTCGAGCAGCGCTTGGACCGGCTTGGGCACACGGTGCTTACGCGACATCGTCGGTTCCTGGGTCGTGGGCCGACAGGATGGTGGACAGCGTGGTCAGCGCCACCAGGTCGGACAGGGCGGTGGTCATCAGGACCCGGTCGGCCTGGGTCAACGGATAGCTGCCCGCCAGCTGGGACTGCACGTAGAGCAGCTGGACGCAGCGGGAGAACACCGCCTCGTCGGTGCACCCGGCCAGGGACCGCACCAGGGGGTTGGCCCAGTTCAGGCACAGCCGCGTGGTGAAACCCGTCTCGGCGTAGGCGCTGCGGGACAGGGCGAAGGTATCGGTCTGGGCCAGGATCTGGGCCCAGATCCCGTCGCTGCGGACCGCTTCGCTGGCCCGTCCCCGGTCGATGTGGCGGAAGACCTCCGGGTCGGCCACGAACAGCGAAGGGACGTCCTGGTTGACGATCAGGCGCACCACGGCCTGGCACTGCCGCCCGGTCAGGACCCTGGTCGCGCGGTCCTCCAGGTCGACGGCCAGCGTGCGGTCCGCCAGGTCGGGCGGGTCCAGACGGTCCAGCTCGGCCAGCACGTCCACTGCGGTCACCACCACGCTGGGGTAGACCTGGGGGAGCAGCCGCACCAGGTCGGCGTCGTGGACGTACCCGCCGTTGACCAGCGGGGAGTCGGCGCGGGCCAGGCTGGCGACCTGGCGGAACTCGTCCAGGGTGTAGGTGTAGCGCACGGTGGGGCTGGTCTTGACCAGGCGCTCCAGGCTCATCCGCCCCGCCGAGGTCTCGACCGACAGCCAGCCGAGGAAGATGCTCGCCATCTGCTCGTCGTGCAGGACCAGCTGCTTGATAGCGGGCTCGTGGACGGCCAGGAAAGCCGCGAAACGCTGGGGCTGGTGGACGGCCAGGTCCATCAGCCAGCCGCGGACGCAGCTGCCCAGCTGTTCGCGGGTGTACTCCAGGTTGCCGTCGTCGACGATCCCCTCACGGCTGGCCGTGGGCGACAGGCCCGTGGAGTCGACCACGGCCCGGATGAAGAAGGCCCAGTCCGGGAGGATGTCGTCGACCTGCTGGCTGAGCAGCATCCGCGACAGGTAGACCCGCGTCGACTGGTGCGCGTTGGGCGGCGGGGAGAAGGGCAGGACGAAACCCTTCCCCTTGGTGCCGGTACCGGGGGCTGCCAGGTCGACGATGTCCAGCGGTTCGAAACCCAGCTCGTCCTGGGCGTAGCGGACCAGCAGCTGGTGGTCGGTCTCGTCGAAGACGGGAGCTGAGTTGATCAGGTCGGTGGTTCCCGTCGCGCCGGGGACCAGCGACCGGTCGGTGTCTCCGGCTGACCGGGTCTCGGCTCGTGTCACCACGGTGACCGGGACCGGCAGGAACTGGCCGTAGTCGCGGGCCAGGGTTCTGACCGTCGGCCCGGTCAGCATATCGGCGCTGTCGAAGGACCCGGTGAGGTGGACCTGGGTGCCCACCGGCAGGGCCAGGCCGCGGTCGAGCTCGCGGACCTCGAAGGTGCCCTCTCCAGAACCGACCCACTCGACCGCCGGAGCCCCGGTGGCCGACTGGGACAGGATGCGGATCTGGTCCGAGACCATGAAGCACGACAGCAGCCCGATGCCGAACTGGCCGAGGTAGTCGGTCCGGGCCATGTCCAGGATGTCGCGCTTGGAGCTGCGCCCCACGGTGGCCAGCAGGTCGGTCACCTCGTCCGCCGTCAGGCCGATCCCCTGATCGGTCAGGACGAACTCCGGGTACGCCGCCGTGGCCGGGTAGATCGAGACCCCCCAGTCGGACCGGGCGGGCAGGCCCTTCTCCTCGCAGTAGAGCCGCCGCGCGGTGATGGCGTCGACCCCGTTCTGGAGCAGCTCGCGGATATACACGCGCGGACTGGAGTAGATATGACGACCCAGGAGGTCGACAATCCCCTTGAGGTCTACCTGAAAAGGTCGTGCTTCCGACACTCTTACCCTCCAGCGTGTTCCGGCTAGTCCGGGTGCTACCTGGGGCCTCGACGTGCTGGAGGCCCGTTCATCAGGGACGATGGCGGACGTGCTAGGCCGCCAGCAGCGATGCTACCGGACGCGCCCGCCCGCCGAGACGCTTTTCGTGCAACAGTTCTGAATCACCTGTCCCAGGCTGGCACAGGTGATTCAGACTGAAACACCGCCACTCTCACGGGGTGCAAGGAAGGGTCGGTGCCGGTCACGAATTGGCTCTGGACCGACCGAGGGCGACGTGCGTGGCGTCCTCGACGCTCTCAGTGCCGGTAGCGGCCAGGAGCATGGCCGCGCCACGGGCCGCAGCCTCCTCGCCCTTGACAGCCGTGCCCTCGATGGGTCGCAGCTCTCCGCGCTCGGCCTTCTCGGCCAGCGCGTTCCAGTCGTAGGTATCGCTCATCATCCACCTCTTCCTAGTCCGCCAAGTGCCGGTAGAGATCGCTGAGTTCCATGACGTGGAAGACCAGCGCCTCCCGTGGTGGTCTGGTCGCCATGATCACCTCGATGTAGCGGTCGGTCTGCCCGTGCGGATGACCGACGTACACGGTCGTCGTCCACCCGGCCACACGCGGGGGCCACGGGGGCTTGCCCCCGTGCGGGTGCGGGGCCGGGCCCCGCACAACATGACGAGAGCGACGCGGCTTGCGTTCCGCAAGCACACGTCGCCCTCGGTCTCGTGCGCCTGACACGATTCGAACGTGCGACCTTCTGCTCCGGAGGCAGACGCTCTATCCACTGAGCTACAGGCGCGTGGATGACGAGCGTACCAGGGTCCGGGGTAGAGCAGCGCCGGGGAGCGGACGGACCGGCTACGTCGCGGGTTCGTAGACGACGATGGTGCCGGAGTAGCTGGCCAGCCAGACGTTGGCGGTCTGGGGGTCGTAGGTGATGCCGATCGGGTGGTGGCCGGTCGGCAGGGTCTGGGTCACCGTCATCGTCGTGGTCTCGATGACGCTCATGGTGTTCGACTCGTAGTTCACGACGTACAGGTGCAGGCCGTCGCTGGCCAGCGCGGACGAACGCGGCTGTGTCCCGGTGGCCACGGTCGCGACGACCTTGGGCCCTTCCGGGTGCTCCAGGTCGATCTTGGCGACGTACCCGGAGCTGTTGCAGGTCACGTACAGGAACTGGCCGTCCGGGCTGACGTTCACGTGGCGGGTGGCCCGTCCGACGTCCTTGATCCACTCGACGTCACCGGTCGCGAGGTCGACGACGGCGATGTCGCTGCTGCCGAAGTTCGCCACGTAGGCGGTGGCCGAATCAGGGCTGACGGCGATACCGCGGGGCCACTTGCCGAGCGGGACGGTGCGGACCACCTGCTGGGTCGCGGTGTCGACCACCGACATGTCGTAGCTGCACCAGTTGGTCACCAGCAGGTGTTTCCCGTCGGGGGTGACTGCCACGAACTTCGGGGTCTTGCCTACCTGGATCACCTGGTCGATAGCGAACGTCTTCATGTCTATGCGGTACACGAAGGAGGGCTGCAACGAGTTGTTCGCACTGCAGGTATCGGACCCTTCGGCGCCGTGACCCTGGCCGTACATCGCGTAGTTCGAGACGTAGACGTGCTTCCCGTCCGGCATGAAAGCGGCCTCCACCGGGGCGCCCTTGCTGGTTCCGGGGTGCCCCGAGATGCCGAACTCTGCCAGGTCGACCGAGTCGGAGACCGTCGCCACCAGCTCGAACTCGGCGTCGTACACGGTGACCGTGTGGCGGTACATCATGTTCTGCGCGACGAACAGTCCCGTCCCGCTGGCCACCACCGACTTCGGGGAGATCTCCCCGGCGATGGTGGTGACCTTGACCATCTGCCCGGACGAGGGCGGCAGGGGCGGCGCGGTGGGTGTGGGGGACGGCGTCGGCGCGGCAGTGGCGACCGGCGAGGTCGGGGCGGTCTGGGTCGGGTCCACTCCGTCCTGGGCGCTGGCGCAGGCCGTGACCCCAGACGCGCCCGCCAGGGCGAGAACCGCGGTGAGCGTCACGACCAGGCGGCGCGGCGAGGAGCGCCCACGACCTGGAGCCCGCCGGTCGGCGGGGGCTACGGGAATGATTCTGCTCGGGCGGCTCTGTCTCGCGTTGGACACGGGACAGAACCCTACCGGGAGAAGGGGTCGCAGCACAGGTATCCGCCTGTGCAGAATCTGTTGAGGTGTCGAGGTGTCGAGGTGTCGAGGTCGGTGGAACGTTCTCGGGCGGACGGCCCGGCTGCGAGCGTGTCAGGGTCGGAGTGTTCTGGCGCCCCACCGGTCGGGTTCGCCTGGTAGGCGCCTGGTGTTCATCTTGGTGGGGCACGGTGGAGAGGTAATGCCCCGAGGGAGAAAGCTGAACGATGCGAATCGATACCCACGCTTCCACCTGGACGAGCGCGGCGGGCCGCCGGGCGCGACGGCTGGACCGTCCGCGGTCCCTGCCCCGTCCGGTCTACCGCAGTCCCGAGACCGGGCCGACCGGCGAGGTACCTTGCCGGCTCCCGGTGAGCGGCACCTACAACCTGCGTGAGGTCGGCGGCTACCGGGCCGCGACCGGGTGGGTCCGCCGGAACCGGCTGCTGCGTTCCGACGCCCTGCACCGCCTCGGCCCGGACGGTCGTCAGGTGCTCGTCGACCTGGGTGTCCGGCGGGTCGTCGACCTGCGCGACCCGTGGGAGGTCGCCGACGCCCCGAGCCGCCTCGAGGAGATGGACGTCGACGTGGTCCACCTGCCGGTGTTCGGGACCACTGCGCCGCGCCAGCTGGCGGCCCTGTCGGCCAACCTGGAAGAGCTGTACGACCTGATGGTCGAGCAGCACGCCGGGAACCTGGCCCGGGCGCTGCGCGCCGTCGCCGAACCCGACCAGACCGTGCTCGTGCACTGCACCGCGGGCAAGGACCGCACCGGCGTGGTCGTGGCGCTCGCGCTGCTCGCGGTGGGCGTCGAGCGGGCCGATGTCGTCGCCGACTACACCGCGACCGAGGAGAACTTGCGCGGTGAGTGGGGTCGCACCGTGCGCGCCCGGCTGGAGGCAGCCGGGATCGTCGTCGGTCCCGACGCGGAGCGGCAGATCGCGGCCACCCCGGCGCTCATCGGACGCGTCATCGACCGCATCCGCGCCGAGCACGGGTCCGTGACCGCGTACCTGCTGCACGCCGGCCTGACACCCGGCGACCTCGACCGGCTCCGCACGAGCCTGGTCGACCCCCTCCGCCCGGAGCCGGTGCCCGAAGACCACCGTTGAGGGTCGTGCCCCGCCCGACCTCGTGACCGTACCGGTGTCGGGCAGGGCGCGGCATATCACATCGCCGAGCGGGCGATCGGCGACGTCAGCGGCGCCAGCGGGTCGCCGACGGGCCGGAACAGCCGGGCCGGGCGGCCCCGGCCCCCCGGCGGGATGGTGGTCCGGTCCGTGGGGGCCACGAAATCGGTGCAGGCCCTCAGCTTGCGCTGGAAGTTGCCCGGGTCGATGCGCAGGCCCCACACCGCCTCGTAGACCCCCTACGCCACAGTTCTATGCTTGTCCGCGGGAGTAGGGTACCGGCAGGTCGGTCTCGACTACCTCGGGATTGTCCTGGACGACACCGTCGGCGGCAATCTCCAAGTTGTGACGGACTAGGGTACGGTCGTAGACCATCCACACGGTCACAGTCCACCCGGTGCCCGACGGTTCCGCCACGGACGGCTGGACAAGCGCATCGTATTGCGCCTCCAGATCGGCGCGCCGCTGCTCGTCAGCTGGGACAGGGTTCGGCAGCCAGTGGACCTCGGAGATCGAGCCGATGCGGTAGGATGCTTTGTCGAAGGTACGGGTTACGTCGAGGTAGACGTTGCCAACGTCGATGGCGACCGCAGCGTCGTTCACCACGACCTGGGCACTACGAACCATCTGGGCGAACGACTCCGGGCTTCCGGAGAGGTCCAGGGTAGCGCCGTCGTTGCTGAGAGCGGCGTAAAAACGCGCGAAACGATACTCCGTCTCCAGCTGGATATCGAACACCTGCCACTCGTGCAGCCATGCCGCCTCGACCGGGGTCAAGGTCGTCCTTGCATCCGCGACCATCTCACCGTCGGATCCCACCGCAGCAAGCCCAGTTGCCAGTCTCTCCCGCACATCCGTCCCCACATGTGTCGTTCCCGCCGACTGATCAGCGGTAGACCCTTCCGCGTCGCACCCGCCTAGCGTCAGCGCCAGCAGCGCACTGGCCAGCAGGCATGTCACTCGTCCTATCATCTCCTCCACGACCTTTCGCTCACGGCCGAACCTAACCTAGACTATTGTATCGAACTCGTCAAAAACACCAACTGAGGAAGCATGGATGCTGAGCGTCCCACTGGTCGCCATAGAAATCAGAGTAGGTTTTCAAGTTCGTCGACGCGAAGAAGTACCATGCCGACGTACTCGACACTGCCCTGGCCCGACTGCCGCCCGCCACGCACCCTCACCACAGTGTCAGGTGTCGCAACAAGCCGAGCCCGTCTCCGCATGAGTCATGCCCCTCCGGTGTGCTTGTTGACGTACAACGCGAAGGCCTGACGACTCCGCGCAGCCGAGTCCGTTACTCGGCGTTTGCACCGTATGTCTAGCGAGGGAGAGGAGTCAAGAGCCATACCGGAGAACCTGCGCGGTGAGTGGTCGCACCGTGCGCGCCCGGCTGGAGGCGGCCGGGATCGTCGTCGGTCCCGACGCGGAGCGGCAGATCGCGGCCACCCCGGCGCTCATCGGACGCGTCATCGACCGCATCCGCGCCGAGCACGGGTCGGTGACCGCGTGCTGCACGCCGGCCTGACACCCGGCGACCTCGACCGGCTCCGCACGAGCCTGGTCGACCCCCTCCGCCCGGAGCCGGTGCCCGAAGACCACCGTTGAGGGTTGTGCCCCGCCCGACCTCGTGACCGCACCGGTGTCGGGCAGGGCGCGGCGTCACATCGCCGAACGGGCGATCGGCGACGTCAGCGGCGCCAGCGGGTCGCCGACGGGCCGGAACAGCCGGGCCGGGCGGCCCCGGCCCCCCGGCGGGATGGGGGTCCGGTCCGTGGGGGGCACGAAATCGGGGCAGGC